>JAXHLR010000003.1:0-300000 GCA_034521975.1 Acidimicrobiales bacterium
CTCCTTCGGTTGAGCCGCAGGTGCAGCGCCGTCGGCTGAACCGACTCGCCGCCCGACGCTCAGAACTCCCGTGCCGATGGCGGGTTGGCGTCGGGTGCCCAGGCCTCGGCGTTGCTCGCCAGGCGCAGCAGCACGACAGCGACGTTGCCCCGACCGATGCGGTGGTCGGGCAGGAACATGCCCGATTGGCCAGAACCCCGTGTGACTCCGGTCGCGCGAGCCCACCGCAAGGCCGGCTCATAGGCCACCCCGCTCGGCACATCCACGAACCCGTGGTGGGTCGGTTCGTCGGGCGCACCGGCAGCCATCCAGAGCAGGACGACCAGCTCGGCCCTGCTGATCGGCTGGTTCGGCTCGAATCGAGATCCGGGAGCGAGCTGGTCGAGCATCCCGACCGAACGTGCCCATCTCAGCTCGGGGGAGAACGGAGCGGCCGGGCCCACGTCGAGGAATCCGTGCGGGACGTCGACCTGTGGCCGGTCCGCGAGACGCCACAGGAAGCTGAGGGCTTGACGGCGGGTCACCGGGTTCCGGGTCCCGAACACGTCGTCGACCACCGTGATGTCGTGGTAGCGGGCCCAGGCAGCAGCTTGGCCGGTCGGGCTCAGGTGTTCGACGTCGACGAAACCGGGGTCGGGGAGCGGGTCGGGGCGTGGTCGGGTCCACGGGGACGGTTCGGATGCGGTGCTCTGTCCTGATGGACCGTTCGCGATGAGCCGGAAGCGGTAGGGGGTGCCGTTGATCAGCCCGCCGACGACACAGCTGGTCGCGGTGGTCGAACAGGTCCGACCACCGGGTTCGGCTTGGACGAGGATGTTCCCGCTCGCCGATGACTGGATCTGTACTGGCCCCCAGGAGACCGTCACCGAGCGGTCTCCGGCGCGGGCCCACGGGGGGCCGGGACGCTCGTTGGAGCGGCCACCGACGGCACCGCCCCCTCCGCCACCGCCCGAAGGAGGCGATGGAGGCGAAGGAGGCGACATCGTCGTGGTCGTGGTCGTCGGCGCCTCGGTGGTCGAGGTGGTCGAGGTCGTCGTGGTCGTCGGCGCCTCGGTGGTCGAGGTGGTCGAGGTCGTCGAGGTCGTCGAGGTCGTCGAGGTCGTCGTGGTCGTCGGTGGCGGTGGCTCCCACCCGGTCGGGCGCATCGACGCGTCCACGTCGCCGATGGGGACGCTGCTGACCTCGACCACCACGGCATCGCCGGCGGTGTTCGTGTCCTGCCAGTACTCCTCCACGTAGAGGTCGGTGAAGTCGACGAACCCGACCGTGAACAGACCCGTTGGCACCTCGGGCATGGTGTAGTGGCCCTCGGTGTCGGTGAACGCCGCGCTGCCGGCGGTGTGGTCGAGCGACTCGGCGTACACGTAGATGCCGACGAGGCCGAGACCGGTCTCCTCCGACGTCACCCGACCCGAGATCGTGACCGGACCGACGGCGACCGCCGGCACGACGACGAGCATCGCCGCGAGCAGCAATGACGCGGACGCGGCGACGAACCAGCCTCGAAACCAGCGGGACATCAACACGGTTGCCTCCAGGCGGAGAGGTCACGGTCTTTGGCCATGGAGCTGAACCCCAGCGGAGCCGTGACGGGACAGAACTCGGCGGGCGACAGGTCGTACTCCACGTGGAGCACCGCCTTGCCGGCCCGGACGAAGGGCAGGAGCAGGCCGCACTCGCCGTAGCGGGCGCACTCCTCGTTGATGGCGAAGTCGAACACGTCCACCAGTTCGCCGACCTGGTCCACATCGTTCTTCAAGGCGATCGACAGGCCTCGCTCGTGGGCGATGTTGGCCAGCCAGCGGTTGTAGACGAGCTGGTCCTCGGCGGTGAGGGGGAACCCGGTCTCGTTGACGTACCCGTCGATGTTGTCGGGCTCGACGGCGTCGAACCCCTTGTCGGCGCAGAGGTCGAAGCGGGCCTCGATGATCGGGGCGAGCAGGTCGATGCGACGGATGTCGAGCCACCGCTCCCCCGGCCAGCCGTTCGGGTTCCCGAGGATCGACGAGGGGAACTCGTCGGCGTCGGAGCGCCAGTCCTCCCATGCGCCGACGCTCACGTAGCAGATGACCCGCCTGCCTCTTGCGTGGAGCTCTCCAACGGTCGAGGCCGTGGTGTCGAAGCCGTCGAGGTCGTAGATGGGCACATCGATGCTGAGGTCGATGAGGCCGGACAGCTGCCACTGCCAGGGGGTGCCGGGGGTGGGAACCCATCGCGGAGGAGGTCGGCCAGTCGCGTCGGTGCCCCTCGCCGGTGCCGGATCGGGCGAGGACGAGGAGGTGACGCCATCGGACCCCGGCGGGTGAGCGGGCGGGTCTCCCGCCGGAGCCGATGGCGCGGGTGCAGCACTCGATGGAGCGGGGACGGATTCCGCACTCGTCGGTGTCGCACCCGGGTGCTCGACCACGAGGCCACCTGTGGTCGAGACTTCTTCGGTCAGAGCGGAGGGTCGGGGTTCTCCGTCCGAGGGACGGGTGGAGCCGATGGCGATCACGATCGTGACCACCGCACCGACCAACAGGAGAAGCGCCAGCAGCGGCAGCAGGCCACGAGCACGGAGTGATCCACGGTTCACCACCTGACCGCGAACATCTGGTCGGGGTCCTCGACGAACCCGGCACACGCGACGAGGCCGCCGGCGACGGCGAGGAGTGGCGCCACCCAGACGAACCCCACGGCACACACCAACACCCCTGCACCGGTCACCGCCAGACCCGTTCCCGGATGACCGGTCGCCTCGGCCACCACCGCGACCAGACCGACCAAGCCGACCATTGCCACCGTCACCGGGACCACCGCCGGCACCATGGTGCTCGCTGCCAGGATGAGGATGGCCACGACTCCCAGGTACGTCAGGAAGGTGACGACCAGCAGCCTGGCGACGAACTGACGACCGCGGAGGGTCGGGCCGTCTGACAGCGCCTCACCTCCGAGGAGGATCGGCACCCGCGTCCAGATCAGGTCGAGCTGGATGGTGGCGGCCGACAGGGCCACCAGCGTGGGGAGCACGGCGACGATGAGGGACTCCGTCCCGAGGTGCTCGGTGCTGCGGGTGGCCAGGAGGACCAACGTTCCGAAGGCGGCCATCGCCAGGGCAGGCACGATCACGATCCGCCACGGCAATGCCGGTCGGGCACTGGGAACGGCGTGATGAAGGCTCATCGCTGCCAGACCGGCGACGGCGAGCAGCACTCCGACCGCTGGGTAGGCAGCATCTGCTCCGAGTCCTACGGCGGAGAGCGAGCCTCCCACCGCTGCGATCGTGGCCACGGGCAGTGCTTCGACCATGAGACCGAGCCCCACGAGGGCGATCAGCAGGCCGCCCCCGATGAGCCCGCCGGCGAGGACGCCGGTGACGACGGCGGCCACGGCCACGATCAGGGCGACGGAGGCGATGTCGTTGCGCATCACGGCCACGCCGTGGTGAGCCACCAGGTAGCGGCGGTGCAACAGCGCGACGATTCCGAGCGAGAACGGGAGGACGATCCGGGCCGTCGCGGTCAGTCGGTCGCTCCCGACGACCGACTCCAGGGGTTGGATCCACCCGATGGTGAGCGCAGCGAGCACGATCGACGCGATGTGACGGTGCATTCGATCCCGACGTCTCGGGACCCCGACGACGGGCCCGACGTCGTGACGCCGGTAGGACACCTGATCACCGGCATCGAGCGCGACCCGGGGTCGAACCCCCGACCACGCTTCGAGCACGACGGCCAGCTCGAGGGGGTCCTGGACGGGGCGCCCCAGACGGGCCTCGGCACGAACACGAGCGAGCTCGGGGTCGAGTCCCGACGCGTTCACGCCGCCTCCCTGCTGGCGACCTCGGTGAGGAGGGTGCGGTATCGCTCGATGAAGGTGGCCTGCGAGTAGCGTTCCGCGACCCGACGGCGGCCTCGGAGGCCGAGCAGGTCCGCCAGGCCGGGATCCCGGATCAGGGCGGTCACCCCGTCGGCGAGCCGATCGACGTCGCCTGGTGGAGTGATGAACCCGCATCCCTCCATCGAGTCGGCGACGCCTCCCACTGCAGTGGCGACGACCGGTCTGGCCTGCGACATCGCCTCGAGCAGGGAGATGGGCAGGCCTTCGGAGATGGAAGTCGACAAGACGATGTCGCCATCGCACACGGCGGTCAGCGGCGCGCGGGTGGGGCCGAGGAAGCGGAACCGGTCGCCGAGGCCGAGACGGGCGTGGGCGTGGTAGCAGCTGGCGGCGTAGGACTCGCTGCCAGGCGACACCGGCCCGTGGTGTACGAAGCGGGCCTCGGGCACCCGCCGCACGACCTCGGCGGCGACCTCGATGAGGGTGTGGATGTCCTTGAGCGGGTCGATGCGCCCGACGGTGACGACTCGACCGCTGCGGGGAGGGGGAGCCGGCTCGTGGTCGGCAATGCCGATGCCGTTCGGCACCGGTCGGATGCGCTGGGTCGGCACTCCCAGGCCCTGCTCCCAGGGCAGGTGGGAGCTGGTGACGGGGGCGACGACGTCGGCGGCGTGATAGCCGATGCGCGCCAGTCCTCGGGCGACGCGGGTGGCGACCCATCGGGGTCCGGGCCGCGCGCCGGACCGGCAGGCAGCGAGATAGGCCTCACGGACGTAGACACCGTGCTCGGCGAGAACGATCGGCGTGCCGGTGAGGGCACGATCGACCACTGCGGGGATGGCGGCCCAGCCCGCGGCGGTGACCAGGTGCACGTCGACCGGTGGGGTGGGCTCTGCGGCGCAGGCCGCGACCCAGCCGAGAGTCCGGTACAGATCGAGGGTGGTCCAGCGGTCGAGCATCGGCGTTTCGCCGGGTTCGCCCGGTTGGGCGGTGACGAGATCAACCAGACGGGACCGGAACCGGCGCCACGCTCCCGGGTCACGGAACACGGCGAGGCTCTCGGGTCGGCGACGGAACGCCACCAGCACCTCGATTGCCGCGTCGGGATCGCTGTCCCACCCGAGCAGAGAGGCGGCAAGGTCGGCCGGTAGGTCGAGCATCTCGAGGGGACGACGCCGGAGGTCCCAGCCGTCCACCCGGTGGGGGGTCAGGTCGTTCCACACCCTCACCCCGGGCAGGAGCCGGGCTCGCACCGGCACGTCGAACACGGACCGGATCATGGTGGTGCCGGGTGCGATCGGGAAGATGTTCCAGCCGAGGTCGGGCAGGTGCTCGATCAGCTGGGCGCACCAGGTGCTGACCCCGCCCACGACGAACGGGTAGGTGCCCTCGGTGGTGAGCAGCACTCTGGGCGAACCGGTGCCGGGCTGTCCGGGTGATCGACCCATCTCAGGACTCCGCGGCGATGGTCACGGTGACCGGTGACCCGGCACCGACCGAGACCCATCCAGAGCTGCGCCCCGCATAGGCCGTTCCGTGGTTCACGCCACCGATGGTTGATCCGGTGGGGGTGGTCAACGGCACATGGACCGTGCCGTTGGCCGACTCGATGGTGACCGTGCCGTCCTGGAGGTAGGCGGTGACACCAGCCTGGGCGTCCTCCCACACGTCGCTACGGCGGAGGGCGATGGCAGCCTGGGTCATCGTCGGTGCGACAATCGGCGTGTCGGGTGCGTAGATGCCCCGGTAGCGGGCGAGGAGCTCGTCGAGGACGGGGAGCAGGATCCGGTCCTCGGCCAGGTTCGACTGGTGGGCGTAGTGCGGGCGGGGGTCGTTGCCCATCACGTGGCCCAGGGCGATGCCCGCCTCGAGCGGGACGATGTAGCTCTGGAACCCCGAAGCGGAGTCGAGCGGCGAGATGCAGGTGCTGCGGGGATCGATGGTGCAGATGCCGCTCCCGCCGTCCTCGGTCGAGGTGTAGATCCAGTTGTACTCGTCGACCTCCTCTGCCTCGGTGCCCACGTTGTAGAAGATGTTCATCGGATGGCGGGGAACGGTCAGGGCCGACCCCACGAACCGCTGCTCGGGTTCGCGGGAAGCATCGGAGGCGACGTAGCTGATTCCGGCGGCGCCGAGGGCGGACACGAAGTTCGGGTTGTCCGCCGGTTGCTGCGGTTCGACACGGAGCCCCGAGTGCTCGCCGGGAACCAACTCGTTGGGGTCGAACGGGATGCGGCGTCGTTGGGCCCAACCGATGTTGCCGACCAGCTCCTCGACGATGGTCGGCTCGTCCAGGTACTGGGGATTCGCGGTGCCACCGACGCACTGCCAGGGGATGACGCTGAAGTCCTGGAGGCACCCCATGAACGGATGCGAGTAGGTGTGGTTGATCCACCGGAACCGGTGGCGGTTGGCCAGGAGCGACTCGCTGAGCGGATCGTGGACCTGAGTGGCGAAGGCCTCGTCGCTGCCCGCGCCGTTGTAGGCGAAGTCGAGGACGAACCCTTGGGCCTGTTGCCACTGGCGCACGGCGAGCAGGTCGTCGGCGGTCATCCGGATCGGTTCGGTCGGGTAGATCTCGGATCCATCGGGGTTGCGGGGGCAGTCATCCTCTGGGGTGCAGTTCCCGACGGTGCTCCAGCGGGCATCGGACATGAAGATGTCGTCGATGTGGACCGACAGGTAGTTCCGGGCGTACCCGAGGTTCACGCCGCGGGTGACCCAGTCGATGATCCCGGGGGCGAGTGCCCGCAAGTGGCCCTGATGGCGGTTGGCCCCCATGGCCACGACCAGTTGCTCCCGACCGACGAGGGTGTGCACACCGATGAGGGGGGCGGACCAGCCTTCGCCGGGCACCGGCACCTCGACCAGGCTGGTGAAGGTCTCGCCGTCGGGAGGCGGGTCGAGCGGTGTGGCGAGATAACCCCAGGCGAAGGCGTCGACGGTGAGCGAGCCGGCGAGGTAGCCGAAGGGACCGGCCAGTCCGGCGGGGGTCACGGTGGCCACCGCTCCATCGAGCGGACCGTTGTACTGGGTCCAGTTCAGCCCGACCGATGGTCCGGCCCACACCCGGGCGTAGGCGCGCCGGATCCCGAAGTGGGCTTCGTAGGTGTCGAGTGCATCCATCTCGGCCTGGGTCACCTGACCGAGCACGACGACCTCGTTGGAGGGGAGGATCACCGCTTGGAACCGGGCTCGTTCGAGCTCACCAGCGACGTCGCTGAGGAAGGTGGCGTCGATGGCCGGGCGGGCAGGATCGTTCAGGTCCACGATGGTGCGGGGGGTGCCCCGCTGGTCGAGCTCGGAGATGAGCGCGTCGACCTGGGGACCGCCGTCGTCGAGGACGAGCACGATCAGGTCGACGCGCGGCCCCCCGGCCTGGGCGGGGCTCGACGTCGCCGGCAACGCTGCCAGCAAGACGAGGACCGCCACGATGAGGGTGACGGTCTTCCGGGCTCGACCAGTGGGGCGGTTCTTCATGCCGACACCGCGTCGCTGTTGGTGCTCCGCGTCGTGCTGCGACGCTCGGGCCGAACCCGCCGGTCGATCTCGGCGACGGGGACCAGCTCGACGAGCTGGGTGTGGAGCTGGCCTGCGAGGGTCTGAAGGTCGATCGAGGCCTGGATGAGCCCCTGACGCATCAACTCGAGCTCGAGCCATGCGGCCGACAGGTCGTTGGCCTCGACACTCGAATCGGCCGCGGTCGCCAGCATCCCGGCGATCGATCGAGGGACCGAGCTCGGGCTGACAGGGCGATACTGCTCGGCTCGGAGGCGTGCATTCTCCTCACGGAGAGCGACGAGCTCGTCGTGCAGCGCATTGGGGCCGTCGTCTGGGATTGGGCGTCGTGGCACGGTTTTATCCGCCTCCGGTCATTGTGCGGCGTGTGACCGGCTCATTAGGCGCCCTTGCGGGAGTTCCAACAACCCTCACCAGGATGATCTCGACTACGTCATTGGGCGCATACACAACCGCAGTCGCGCGTCAGATTCGATTCAGAGAGCCGGGCTCTCCCCGCCGAGCCCGACCGACTCGGCCAGGACCACCGCCGCGACCCGAGAGCGAACACCGAGCTTGGAGTAGATGGACCGCAGATGTGATCGAACCGTCGACGACTGGATGCCGAGATCGGCGGCGATCGCATCGGTGGCGACACCCGACGAGAGCATCGCCAGGACCTGCTGTTCCCTGGCCGACAAGCGCGTCAGACCCAGCGGTTCAGGAGCGATGAGGTTGACCGGTCCCCGCCGGCGTCGGTGGGTTTGGAGCGCTCTGAGCAGCTCAGCTCGCCCTGATGCATGGGTCATGACATGATCGACTCGCGCCTCCGACGCCCACCGGAGCACCACTGATGTCGCCCACTCGACGCGGGCGATCACGATCGGCATCGCCTCACAACGGTCCAAGGCGGCGCGAAGCTCGTCCACTGGGGCGAGCGAATCGCTGACATCGATGATGCAGCCGTCCACGGTGTTCACGCCAAGTGCCTGGGCGAGCACGTCGAGTGAATGGACACTGACGACCACACGGTGCCCGTCAGCGGCCAGGAGCGCGACAAGCGATTCGATGAACAGATTCGAATCACTACAAATCAACAGGTCCATGGCACACCCTCGCCAAGAGAAACATACTGCAGCAACGACGCGAATTGCTCGCGCTGTGGTGTGACGTAAAGCCCTGTCCATCTCCGCCGGATGGCGGCATAATGCGTTGGTGCTTCGCATCTTGATCGTCGACCGGGATCGTCTGATCACCGATGCTGTCTCGTCGTGGCTCGCTGGACGGCCCGACATCGAGCTGTGCGCGACCGCCACCAACCTTGCCGACGCCGCAGCCCACCTCGCCGATGGCCGCTTCGATGCGCTGCTCATCGGTACCACCTTCGGCACCGACGTTCCTGGGTTCATCCGCCGCCTGGTTGAGACGCCGCCGGGTCCAGCGATCGTGGCCCTCGTTCGCCCCGACGATCCTGACGAGGCGGTGCGGATGTTCCGCGCGGGAGCGAGCGGGGTGGTCGACCGCTCAGCCTCACTGGCGGTCGTGTTCCAGACCCTGGCAGCAGCAGCCGGGGGCGACAAGGTCGTGCCACCCGACCTGGTCCCTCACCTGGTCGAGGCGCTGCACAGATCGCAACCCGAGGCCAACGAGTGGGAGCGGCGCGTGGCGAAGCTGTCGTCACGCGAGATCGAGGTGCTGGGTTGGATGATGGCCGGGCACAACCGGGCAGCAATCGCTCGGGAGCTGTACTTGTCGGTGAACACGGTGCGGACCCACATCGCCAACGTGTTGTCGAAGTTGGACGCTCACTCGAGCGTCGAAGCGGTGTCGATCGGCCGGAGAGCCGGTCTCGTGCCCGCGGAGAACGCCGCGACCTCATCGGCATCGGAGCGCGAGCTCCACCCACACCCCTGAGCGGCGTGCGACGATGACGCGATGATCGCGGCGTTCTCCATCACCCCGCTCGGCGGCGACGAGTCGGTCAGCGCAGCGGTGGCCGAGGCGGTCCGGCTGGTGCGCGACAGCGGCCTGCCCAACGAGACCAACGCCATGTTCACCAACGTGGAGGGCGACTGGGACGAGGTCATGGGCCTCATCAAGACGTGCGTCGACACGGTGTCGGAGTCCGCTCCCCGGGTGAGCGTGGTGATCAAGGTCGACCACCGGCCGGGGGTGACCGACGGGCTCACCAGCAAGGTCGCCTCGGTCGAGGCCCACCTGAACGAACCCGACGACCGGGACTGATCCCTTCGGCCCGGTGGCCAAGGTCGAACGGCCCTGCCCCCGCCACCCGACGGGTGAGACGATGACCGGAGAAGGGCTGGCACCGGTGTGTCGGCCAACACCCGATTGGGGGTGCCGAATATGTCGAGGAGATTGGCGTTTGCAGGGGCTGCCGCCGCGTTCATCGCCGTGGTGGCGATCGCGGCCTTGGTGTTCGGCGGGGGCGGCTTGCCCGATCCGGCCCGCCACGGCTTCTGTGCGCTCGACACCGACTTCGCCGCCGAGGCGGCTGCGGATCCGGTCGGGTTCGACCAGCAGATGGCCACCTCTGCCGGCCAGCAGCGGTTGGGTGAGGCACTCAGCGGTGCGCCCGATGCGGTCGCCGCCGAGGTGCGGGTCGTGGTCGAGGCGATCCGCGATCGTGGCCATCAGGCCTTCGACGATCCCGAGGTCGCCGCGGCCGCTGACCGGGTCGAGGCGTGGAAGGACCGGTTCTGCCAGGTCGTCACCACCACGACGTTCCCCTTCCCGGTCGGCAACGTCCCCGGTGTTCCCTTCGAGTGCCCGCCGGGGTTCGTGCGGGTCGAGGGGATGAGCGACGTCTACCAGGAGCTGCTCGAGCACCTGCAGATGACCGGTCAGTGGGCCGACACCAGCGAGGCCGAGGCGTTCCTCCAGGAGCAGATCCCACGGGTCGAGGGCTTCGAGGGAATGGGCGGGGTCACCTGCCTGCCCGCCGACATGGCCGGCGATGTCGATCCCGACGAGATCACCGAGCACTTGGAGCAGTACTTCCCGGAAGGCTACGACTTCGGGGAGTGAGCCGAGGCGACTGATCAGGCGCTGACGCCGAGGTGCAGGTGGTCCTGGTGCACCGGATCGGTCCAGGACCAGCCACCGACCGGGTCGAAGGCCCAGGGGGCGCCGAGGCGGTCGATTCGGGCGGTGTCGTAGAGGTCCTGGCAGACGCGGTGAGCGAGCGAGTCGGTGTCGTGGCGCTGTTGGACGACCGCCACGTCGCCGACCGACCAGATGTCGACGGCACGGCCGACGCCGTGGGCGCTCAGGTTCGGCGTGCCGAACACGTGGGTGGGGTGTCCCCGCACACAGGTGACGGCGGCGATGGGGGTCCGGTCGGCCAGGTCGGCCATCTCGGCGAGGATCCGGTCGTCGACGATCCCCTCGTGGATGTCCCAGCGGATGCTGTCGGGCATCTGGATGTGGTCGTGCTCGAGCACCCGCAGGGCGTCGGGCGAGAGCTCCGACGGCGCCGGGACGGGCTGGCCCGAGGTGTCCTCGATGCCGGCGAGGCGCCACTGGAGCCCGTCGAGCACGACCCGCACGTCGACACAGCGTGAGACGACGGTCTCGACCTGGTCGCGCCGGAGGTGCTGGTCGACGACCACCATGACCGACGCCGAGGTGGGGTTGCGGTGTGGGTGCAGGCCTCCGAGCTGGGGGTACACGACCCGGGCGGCGGAGTCGGTGTCGGCGACGAAGAGCACCTCGGTGGCGGCCAGCAGGTCGGCGGGGCGCAGGCCGTCGACGGCCAGGTCGAGTGCGGCGTCGACCGGGGCGGTCGGTTCGGTGGCGGCCTGGTAGGTCATGAGCGCCTCGACGACCCGCACCCCGGTCAGCTTGGCTTCGGTGAAGACCTCGTCGTCGATCGTCTGGTACGGCTCGAACCGGGGCGGCCCCGCGTCGGTGGTGGTCGTCGTCTCGGCGGCTGGATCGGGATCGGTCGCGACCGCGGTGGTCGAGGTCGTGGTCGACGGTGACGAGGTGACCGACACCGGGTCACCGGAGCGGCTCAACCGCCAGGCGACGGTGCCGCCGGTGGCGACGGCGACCGCTCCGGCCCCGACCAGTCCGAGCATCTGGCGCCGGGAGAGCTCGTCTCCCCCGGCCCTGCGGGTCATTGGGTCCCGGTCCTCGCTCGCATCTCGCCCGACTGGGAGAACCCGATCATGACCCACCCGCGGCTGTGGCCGTTGCCGAGCAGGTTGGTCCAGTAGGCCAGGCCGCCGCCGTCGGCCTCGCGGTCGAAGACGTTGCGGTAGAGCTGGCGCACGAAGCCGGCGTCGTCGAGCTCGCCGTAGGTGTTGCGGAACTCCGACGAGCGGGTGAAGTGCTCGGCCACGCTCGAGAGGGAGCGCCCGCGCAGGTAGGACCGGATCCAGTAGCCCTGCCCGCCGGCGTCGGGGTCGCGGGCGAACGATGCGGCGTAGAGGCGGGTGACCGCACCGCTGACCGAGGCGGACGGTTCGCTCGTCGCCCGCTGGTGCACCATCCACTCGAGTCCGGGGTTGAACACGGCGTTGTGGCGACCGTTGAACAGCACCATGGTCACGTTGCCCGACCGGCGCGAGAACAGCGGCGTGGGGTCGGGGCTACGGAAGTAGGTGGGCGCGGTGAGCGATCCCCGCAGGTGTGATGGCAGGGTCCAGCGGGCGATGGCGTCGGACTCGGCCGAGGTGAGGCGGTCCTCGGGGCGGGCGAGGTGGTTGAACGCCCAGACCGCGTGCTGTGGCAGCACCAGGGTGTCGCTCAGCCCGTGGCCGAGGTAGACGGGGACGTCGGCGTCGCGGGCGCGGTCGAGGTGGTTGATGGGGCTGCGGTGCCGGCACTGGTCGCGCGCCGAGGAGTTGGTGAGCGGGTTGCCGCCGCACGAGGCTTCGATCTGGGTGATGTAGTTGAACCGGGAGCTGTAGCGGTACCACTCGACGAGGTCGTAGATCGGGACCCACGACACCGCTCCGGAGATGCGGTCGGGGTGGCGTCCGGCCATGAGCAGCGACATCATGCCGCCGCCGGAGAAGCCGATGGTGTACACGTTGTTCATGTCGATGTCGGCGTGGCGGCCGGCCCAGTCGATGGCGTCGATGATGTCCTGAACGGCCAGGTCCGAGCCGGTGGCGTCGGGTGAGTTGGAGATGCCCCGGAAGTCGGGGTGGATCATCGCCCAGCCGTTGGCTCGCGCCCAGCGGGCGTAGGGGATGCTGGCGGTCTGGTCATAGCGCGAGCTCCACGAGTGCAGCGCCACCAGCAGGGGGCGGGGCCCGGGCTGTTCGGGGGGAAGCCACAGCGCGGGTTGCATCTGCCCGTCGATGGTGGAGGGGATGCGGACGTCGGCGATGCCCGGAACCTGCCGCTGCCAGGCGCTCACCCCGTTGCCGAGCAGGCCGGCGTTGGTGGCCGGGTAGACCCGGACGAACTGGGGTTGCACCCCTTGTTGGGCGGTGGCGTCGGAGGTGCGGTGGGCGGCGCCGGCGACGGTGGCCACCAGGGCGAGCGCGACGAGCACACCCAGGGTTCGCACCCGGGTGGGGTTCGACCGGCGGATCGCGGCAGGGGTTCGCATGGTGGGGAGGTTACGAGTCAGGCCCGCAACAGTTCGTGCACCTTCAGGCGTTGTCCGCCCCGGAGCAGCGCCTTGCGGTAGATCGTACCGCCGACGCGGGCGAGGACGAGCACGGTGGCGATGCCGAGGCCGACCGCGGCGGCGATCTCGAGCCCGCTGGCGGCGCCGGCGCCGATCCGCACCGGCATGACCATGGGGGCGCTGAAGGGGATGATGGAGATCACCCGGGCGATGGTGCTGCCCGGGTCTTCGGCGGCCTGGATGGTGGCCAGGTAGGACAGCACGAGGATGGCGCTGAGCGGCCCGACCGCGGTGCCGAGGTCCTCCTGACGGTCGACGAGCGCGCCGAGCGACCCGAAGGCGACCGCGTAGACGGCGTATCCGAGGACGAACCACCCGATGGCGGAGACGACGTCGAGCGCGGCGGCGTCGGGCACGTCGACCCATCCGCCGGCGATGGCGGCGGCGAAGGGGATGGCTCCGGCGCAGAGGATGATGAGGACCGACACGCCGAGGCCGAGCACCTTGCCGGCCAGCAGGTGCGCGGGGCGCACGGTGGTGACCAGCACCTCGGCGATGCGGGTCGACTTCTCGATGGCGACGCCCTGGGCGACGCTCATGCCTCCCATGAAGATGGCGAGGTAGAGCACCAGCCCGGTGAGCCAGGCGACGCCTGCCCGCCCTGACTCTTCGTCGTCGACGCGAACCTCGGTGGGTGGGGTGGGGGCGAGCGCGGCGGCGATGGTCTCGTCTTCGAGTCCGGTGCCGTCGAGGACCTGGCGGACCGAGGCCGAGGAGACGGCCTGGTTGACGATGCCGACGAGGGTCTCGGAGGAGTCGTCGCGACGGATGAGGTAGGTCTCGTCGGGTTCGAAGGCGACCGCGACCGAGTCGTCGCCCTCGTCGACGGCGGTGGTGGCGGCGTCGCGGTCGTCGTGGGTGGTGAGCTCGAGCTCGGCGTCGAAGGCGGCGACGAGGGTCTCGAGGTCGGCTTCGAGCCCGGTGGGGACGTCGCCGGCGAGCCCGAGGTGGTAGGTGGTGTCGCTGTCGATGAGCCGGGGGATGATGATGCCGCCGGCGACGATCACCATGAACAGTCCGATGGTGAACCAGTAGGAGCGGGCCCGGAACGACTCCATGAGGTCGCGTCCGGCGACGAGACGCACGTGGTTCATGCCGTCACCGCCTCGCGGAAGAGCTGGCTGAGTCGTGGCAGCTCGAGCCCGAAGTCGTGGACGGTGCCCGCGGCCCGGGCCTGGTCGAGCACTCGCAGTGGGTCGGTGCCGGGGTCGAGCTTGAGCAGGGTCTCGCTGGCGTCGTGGGACACGACGGCGGCGCCGTCGAGTCGCTGGGTCCAGCCGGGGTCGACGGCGTCGAGGGAGAGGCGCAGGATGCGATCGTCGGACTGTTGCTTGAGGGTCCGCAGCTCGCCGTCGAGGACGACGGTGCCCTCGTTGATGAGGATGATCGACTCGCAGATGTCTTCGACCAGGTCGAGCTGGTGGCTGGAGAACACCACGGTGCGGCCGCCGGAGGCTTGCTTGCGGATGACCTCGGTCAGCTCGTCGACCGCGGTGGGGTCGAGGCCGGAGAAGGGTTCGTCGAGCACGAGCACGTCGGGGTCGTGGACCAGCGACGCGGCGAGCTGGATGCGTTGTTGCATGCCGCCGGAGAGGCGTTCGATCTTGTCGTCGGCCCGGTCGCTGAGGTTGAGCGCGGCGAGCAGCTCGTCGGTGCGGGTGGCGGCGTCGGCCTTGGACAGGCCCTTGAGCCGCCCCATGTAGATGAGCTGGTCGCGAGCCCGCATCTTCACGTAGAGGCCGCGTTCCTGGGTCATGTAGCCCCAGCGGTCGCGGCCGGCCGGTGTCGCCTCTTGGCCGTTCCAGCTCACGTGGCCTTCGTCGGGGGCGATCACTCCCAGCATGACCCGCATGCTGGTGGTCTTGCCGGCTCCGTTGGGTCCGAGCAGGCCGACGACGCGACCCGGCGGCACCTTGAACGTCACGTCGTCGAGCACCTGCCGTCCGCCGAGGCGGACCGACACCGCGTCCATCTGCAGCACTGGTGTGCACCCCTCGCTCGCCTGCTTGCTGCGTGCCGGCACAACCTATCGGGCGGTGTTGCCACTGCGAACGCGCACGGGGCGGGGCCCGTAGGCCCCGCCCCTCACGTCATCTCAGTTGGTTGCCTGCTCTGTGCTCAGGCGAGCTCTTCGCGGCGACCCGAACGCATCAGCGCCACGCCAGCGAGCAGCGATGCGATGCCGATGCCGGCGAGCAGGGAGCTGTCCACTCCGGTGCGCGGCAGCGAGGTGGGCGAAGTCGCAGGCGGATCGACGTGGCGGGCGCCGCCGTGGTGGGCGCCGACCGGTGGTGGACGGCTGAGTGGGCTGCTCGACGATGCCGCCGACCACGATCTCGTCGCTCGCTGGCGTTCTCATCGACCTCGTCCTGGCTGATCGTGTCGTCGGTCGTGTCGTCCGTCGGTGTCGTCGGTCGTGTCGTCCGTGGTGCCGTCGTCGTGTCGTCCGTCGTCGTCGTCGGTCGTCGTCGTCGTGTCGTGTCGTCGGTCGTGTCGTCCGTGGTGTCGTCGGTCGTGTCGTCCGTGGTGTCGTCCGTGGTGTCGTCCGTGGTGTCGTCGGTCGTGTCGTCCGTGGTGTCGTCGGTCGTGTCGTCCGTGGTGTCGTCCTCGGCGCAGAACTTGATGTTGGAGATGCCAGGTGGGCCGCCCGACTCACCGGCATCCTCCAGGCCGGAGTTGGTGAAGGATCCGCTCGAGGTCCTGCGGCGGTTCGAAGTGCGACGATGATCGTTGTCGGTGCCGCCCTTGACGACGATCACACGCAACAGTGCACGTCGGACCGCTGGAGATCCAGGTCGACCGCTCTGGTCGCTGACATCGGCATCGTGCCAGATCGTGACGCCGCTTCCCGACTCGAGAACGTAGTTGCCGGCGTCGTTCACCTCGAACTTCGCCAGCAGTACCGTGCCCGCGGGGCAGTCGTCGTTGCCGCCGCCAGCGTGCGATCCGCCGTGGCCAGCATTGGCCACCCCGGGGGCGATGGCGGCGAGGAGGGCGAAGATGCCGAAGATGGCGAACGAGAGTGCGCCGGCTCGCTTGCGGCGATGAGATGCGTGCATGGGGGAGTTCTCCTTGATCCGTCCAGGCGGGTGACGGACGAAAAGGAGCCCGGCACCCTGTGGTGTGCCCGGGGCCGGGTTCGCTGTGGCTCCACGCAGACGCTGCGACCAGACTTGTCTGCGGTTCAAAGCCTCCCCGAGTGCATCAACGGCGGTCCGTGGCAAACCTCCGTGCTGCTCTCTCAGAGTGGTTATGTTCACTCTGTGTGCAAGGATACGGCGAGCCACCCTGAGTGACAAGGGGTGGTCCCCGAAATGGTTCGGGAGGCCCATGGGGGGAGCGTCCCACCTTGCACCGACAACTCGGGGCCGGGTCAGGCAGCGGGCCGGATACGGGCCAGCAGGCGGGCGGTCCGCTGGCGGAAACGGTACTTGGTGGACCTCGAGATCCGGTCGGCGACGTACGCAACCCCGGGCGACCCGGCGGACCCGGCCCTTGTGCATCTCGGCCCGCATGGCGTCGGAGACCACCTTGCTCGGTCGGCCCCAGACCACCAGGCCACGATCGGTGACCGAGCGCACCAGCTCGTCGACGGTGAGGGGCCGCCCGGCGTCGAACAGGGCGAGGGTGAGGAGGGAGCGGAGATCCCACCCGCTGACAGAGTTGGCCGGTCGTGGTGGTGGAAGGGTCGACATGGCCCCAGTGTCCCCGGTGCCAGTGACAGCGAACTGCCGACCCCGTACGCGGATTGTCGGCGAGAGGTGGGACGGTGCGTGCATCGCCGACCCCGCCACCCGCCCGGGCTCTCAGCTCCCGAAGTCCCACCCTCCGTCGGCCTCGAAGCCCTTGAGGACGTTCTTGGCGATGAGGATCTGGTGCACCTCGTCGGGCCCGTCGGCCAGCCGCAGCGTGCGGGCCCCGAGGTACATCCCGGCCAGGGGCAGGTCGTTGGTGATCCCGGCCGCGCCCCACACCTGGATCGCCCGGTCGACCACCCGGTGGAAGGCGGCGGGCACCGCGATCTTGATGGCCGAGATGTCGGTGCGGGCACCCTGGAGCCCCCGGTCGACCTTCTCGGCGCAGTCGATGGTCATGAGGCGGGCGGACTGCACGTCGATGTAGCTGTCGGCGATGAAGCCCTGGACGAACTGCTTGTCCTTGAGCAGGCCACCGTGCACCTGGCGGGTGTTGGCCCGCTCGACCATGAGGTCGAAGGCCCGCCACATGGCGCCCACCGAGTTCATGCAGTGGAACACCCGCCCCGCTCCCAACCGGTCCTGGGCGGCCTGGTGGCCCTCGCCGACCTTGCCGAGGGCGTTGGTGACCGGCACCCGCACGTCGTTGTACTTGACCTCGCAGTGGTCGGACTCGTGACGACCCCAGATCCCGATGCCCCGCACGATGTCGACGCCCTTGGTGGCGGTGGGCACGATGATCTGGACCATGTCGCCGCTGCGGCCCTCGGCCCCCTCGGGATCGTCCACCCGGCACATGACGATGAAGAAGTCGGCGCCGATGCCGTTGGAGGTGAACCACTTGTGGCCGTTGATGACCCACTCGTCGCCGTCGAGACGGGCGCTGGTGTCGAGCGACCGTGGGTCGGAGCCGGGGTTGTGGGGTTCGGTCATCGAGAACCCGGACTCCATGTCGCCCTCGATGAGGGGCATGAGCCACTTGTCCTTCTGCTCCTGGGTGCCGTACTTCACCAGGATCGTCTGGTTGCCCGAGTTGGGAGCGACCACCCCGAACAGCGATGCGGCGCCGGGCGAGTACGCGAGGATCTCGTTCATGTAGGCGTGGGCGAGGAAGTCGAGGCCCATGCCGCCGTACTCCTGGGGCAGGTGCGGGGCCCAGAGTCCGGCCTCCCACACCTTGGCCTTGACGTGCTCGCGCGCCTCGGACGACGCCCGGCGCTCGGCGTCGGTGGGCCGACCGCGACGACCCGCCCAGAGCTGGTCCTCGTTGGGAAGGATCTCGTTGTTGACGATCTCGGCGGTGCGCAGGCGGATGTCGTTGATGCGCTCGTCGAGGGTGGGGATGGGCTTCACCTGCATGGCCATGGCGAGGGTTCTCCGGTTGATTGTCTGGCACGTGTCCCCGACGTTAGGAGCCAAGTGCCCACACCGGTAGGGCCCTTGGTCCCACGTCGCGGAGCGGCCACCGCCCACCGCCCAGCTGTACAGCGTTAGGTCGCGAGCCGAGATCGATTGAGCGGCTCCCACAGGAGGGTTACTCTGCGGGGCATCCACGAACCATCGTGGGTTGACCTATAGGTGAACGAAAGAGAACTCACTCATGCGCACATCGAGTCGGTTGTGGCGACTGCTCGCCATCCTGATGGCCTTCTCGCTCCTTGCCGCGGCCTGCGGCAACGACGATGACGACGCCGCGGGCGACGACAACGGCGACGACGGGACCGAGGAACCGGACAACGGCGACGACGGGACCGAGGAACCGGACAACGGCGACGACGGGACCGAGGAACCGGGCATCGACACCGACCCCATCGAGGTCGACTTCGACACCGAGACCCTCACCATCGGCACCCTGTTGCCCGAGACCGGCGACCTCGCCTTCCTCGGCCCACCCATGGTCCAGGCAGTGGAGATGGCCGTTCGCGACATCAACGACGCCGGCGGCGTGCTCGGCAACGACGTGGTCCTCGAGCCCGGCGACAGCGGCACCGATCCCGGCGTCGCCAACACCACCGTCGACCGCCTGCTCGGCACGGTGGGGGTCAACGCCATCGTCGGCGCGGCCGCCTCGGGCATCACCACCCAGCTGGTCGACAAGATCACCGGGTCCGGTGTCGTCGAGTGCTCGCCGTCGAACACCGCGGCGTCGCTGCGCAACGCCGGCCAGGACGGCTACTACTTCCGCACCGCCCCCGG
Organism: Acidimicrobiales bacterium; assembly: GCA_034521975.1. Taxonomy (NCBI): domain Bacteria; kingdom Bacillati; phylum Actinomycetota; class Acidimicrobiia; order Acidimicrobiales; species Acidimicrobiales bacterium. The sequence goes on from JAXHLR010000003.1 coordinate 18,874, forward strand.
CGACGATCTGCAGGGCCCCGTGCTCGCCGAGACCGTGCTCAACGACGGCCACAGCAACGTCGCCGTGCTGGTCCGGGCCGACGACTACGGCGTCGGGTTCGGCGATGCCATCGTCGAAACCCTCGAGGATGGCGGCGCCACCGTGGTCTACAACGACTCGTACGACCCCCGGGCCACCAACTTCGATGCCGAGGTGCAGGCCATCGCCGGCGAGAGCCCCGACGCCATCGTCCTCATCGCCTTCGAGGAGGGGATCCAGATCATCCAGACCATGATCGAGGAGGGCATCGGCCCCGCGGAGGTGTCGCTCTACACCGGCGACGGGCTCGCCACCGGCGACCTGGGCGAGAGCATCGACCCCGAGAACCCGGGTGTCGCCGAGGGCATCACCGGCACCGCCCCCTCGGCCAACCCCGAGACGGGTGCGGCGTTCTTCCCCGAAGCGTTCGGCGAGTTCGCCCCCGATGTCGACGCGATCTTCTCCTCGCAGTCCTATGACTGCGCGGTGCTCATCGCCCTCGCCACCGCTCAGGCCGGCACCGCCGACCCCGCCGAGATCCGCGACAACATGGAATCGGTCTCGGGACCCGAGGGGACCGAGTGCTCGACCTTCTCCGAGTGCATCGAACTGATCGACGCCGGCGAGGAGATCGACTACCAGGGCGCATCGGGCCCCATCGACCTGGACGGCAGCGATCCATCGGTCGCCTCCTATGACGTCAACGTCTACGACGAGAACGGCGAGCTGCAGCTCGTCGACCAGGTCGTCGCCCAGTAGCGACACCGGTCGAGACACCAGCACGACAGCGGGGCCCGGTCACCAGGCCGGGCCCCGCCCGCGTCCGGGCTCAGGCCTGCTGGGCGAGGGTCCCGAGGTAGAGCTCGATCACCTTGGGGTCGTGCAACAGATCGATGCCCGAGCCCTCGTGGGCGTTGCGACCCTGGTCGAGCACGTAGGCCCGGTCGGCGACCTGCAGGCAGCGACGGGCGTTCTGTTCGACCATCACCATCGACACGCCGGACTCGTTGATCAGCCGCACCCGGCGGAACACCTCGTCCTGGTTCGACGGCGACAGCCCCGCCGACGGCTCGTCGAGGAACAGCACCGTCGGCTCCATCATCAGCGCCCGTCCCATGGCCAGCATCTGGCGCTCGCCGCCCGAGAGCAGCCCGGCCCGCTGGTGTCGACGGTCGGCGAGCAGCGGGAACAGCTCGGCGACGACCGCAAACCGCTCGTCGAAGCGCTTGGGATCCTGGTACACCCCCATCTCGAGGTTCTCCTCGATGGTGAGGTTGGGGAACACGTTGTCGGACTGGGGGACGTATCCGACGCCCTTGGCCACCAGGGCGTGGGCCTTGAGGTTGGTGATGTCGTCACCACGGAGCCGGACCGAGCCCGACCGGATCGTCACCAGCCCGAACATGGCCTTGACCAACGTGGACTTGCCGGCGCCGTTGGGCCCGATGATGCCGACCAGCTCGCCGGCGCCGAGCTCGAAGTTGGTGCCGGTGAGGATGTCGAGGCCGGGCAGGTACCCGGCGACGACATCGGTGGCCACCAGCACCGGCTCGCTGCTGGTCACGACTCGTCCTCCTCGGCGACCGATGGCACGACCCCAGGGGCGTCGACGGGCACGTCCTGCTCCGCGAGGTGGGTGCCGAGGTAGGCGTCGATCACCTTGGGGTCGCTGCCGACGGAGCGCGGCAACCCCTCTGAGATCACCGCACCCTCGGCCAGACACACCACCCAGTCGCTGATGCCCATGACCACGTCCATGTCGTGCTCGATGAAGATGACGGTGAGGCCCTCGTCGCGCAGCGCGGCCACGTGGCCGAGCAGCGACTGGACCAGGGCGGGGTTGACGCCGGCCATCGGTTCGTCGAGCAGGATGACCTTGGGCCGCACCATCAGGGCCCGGGCCATCTCCAGCAGCTTGCGCTGTCCGCCCGACAGGGTGCCGGCGTACTCGTGACGCATCTGGGTGAGGTTGAACCGCTCGAGCAGCGCCTCGGCCTGCTGGTGGACCTCGGCCTCCTGGTGTCGCCACCGGAACGGGAGGAGCGCCTCGCGGAGCCGCTCCCCGTTCTGGCCGGACGCGCCGAGCAACAGGTTGTCGAGCACGGTCATCTTGGCCAGCGCCTTGGTGAGCTGGAAGGTGCGGACCATGCCGTGCCGGGCGATGGCGTGGGGCGGCTTGCCTTGGAGCGGCGTCGCCGTCGAGCGACCAGGTGCCCGAGTCGGCGGTGTCGAAGCCGGTGAGCAGGTTGAACAGGGTCGTCTTGCCGGCGCCGTTGGGTCCGATCATCGAGGTGATGAGCCCGCGCTGCACCTCGAGGTGGTCGACGTCGACCGCCTTGAGCCCACCGAAGGAGCGCGAGACGTCGTCGACGACGAGGATCGGGTCGGTCTTGGCCACGCCCGGTTCCGGAGCGATGGTGGCCATGGGGTGCTGGGGATCGTCAACGTGCACCGACCATCACCTCCTCGCGCCGGCCGAACACGCCCTGGGGTCGCCAGATCATCAGGGCCATGAGCAGGAGCCCGGTGACCACGAAGCGCACGGCGAACATCTGCTGGCTGGTGAGCAGCCACTCGGGGATGATCCCCTGATCGATGCCCTCGCGCAGCAACCCTTCGGCAAACAGCAACAGGAACCAGAACATGACCGCGCCGGCCATGGCCCCCTTGATGGTGGCGGCACCGCCGAGGATCATGACGGTCCACACGAAGAACGTCTGCTGGGGCAGGTAGCTGTTGGGATCGACCGCGGAGGCTTCGATGGCGAGCAGCATCCCGGCCAGCGCGCCCATGACGCCGCCGATGCACAGGCTCTGGATCTTGATCACGAAGGCGTTCTTGCCCAGGGCCCTGGCCGCGTCCTCGTCTTCGCGGATGGCCTTGACCACCCGACCCCACGGGGCCCGCATGAGCGCCCACACCACCAGGGTGCACAGGAGGGCGACGGACCAGCCGACCAGCATGACCCAGAGCTGGCGCTCGCCGAAGGTGATCCGCCAGAACCCGTAGTTGCCGGGCGAGATGGGGTTGAGGTCGAAGAAGTCGGTGCTGATGCCCTGCAGACCGAACACGCCACCGGTGACGCCTTCGAGCGCCCGCGACCGGATCGAGATGCGGATGATCTCGCCCACGGCGATGGTGGTGATGGCCAGGTACTCGACGCGGAGCCGCAGGGTGGTGCCGCCGAGCACGAGGCCGAGCACGACCGCGGCCACCATGCCGGCGGGGATGCCGAGCCACAGCGAGAAGCCCGAGTCGACCACGGCGGCCATGGTGTAGGCGCCGATGGCCATGAAGGCGACGTGGCCGAAGTTCAACAGGCCGGTGAAGCCGAAGTGCAGGTTGAGGCCAACCGCGGCGATGGCGAACGCGGCCGCGTTGGGGCCCAGCGCTCCCCGCAGGGCGTCGGCGAAGACCCGGACCAGGTCGTCCATCAGCCGAACCGCTCCCGCACCCCGAGGATGCCCTGGGGCCGCACCAACAAGATGATGACCAGCACCAGCAGGGCGAACATCAGCTTCAGCTCGGCGGGGAACCAGTAGGTGGACAGCTGGGTGACCAGCCCGACGACCAGGCCGCCGAACATGGCGCCGTAGGCGGTGCCGAGCCCGCCGAGGATCACCGCCGAGAACAGCATGAGCAGCACGTGGTCACCCATGTTCCACCGGATCGACTCGGCGATGCCGAAGAACACCCCGCTGAGCCCGGCGAGCGCGCCGCCCACGATCCAGGTGACGATCACGACCCGGCTGACGTCGATGCCGCTCGACTCGGCCAGGTCCTTGTTGACCGACACGGCGCGCATGGCGGTGCCGATGCGGGTGTTCTTCAGGGCCCAGCCGACGGCGACGAGCACAACGGTGGCCGCGGCCATGGTGATCCACGACTTGGGGGTGAGCGACACCGGCCCGAGGCTCCACGAGGACTGGAGGCGGAAGTCGAGGTAGAAGTCGCGCCGGCTCCCGTAGAGCACGAGGTAGAGGTGGCGAACCACCAGACCGAGACCGATCGAGATGACGAGGGCGGCGATGTCGCCGGAGCGGCGACGGCGGACGGGTCCGAAGATCCCGACCTCCCACAGCCCGGCGAAGCCCGCGGACAGCACCACGGCGATCGCCGCAGCCAGCACGAGCGGCATGGTGGGGAAGGGCCCGTAGCCGCGCTCGAGCCAGAAGGCGACGACGGCTCCGAAGGCCAGCAGCTCGCCGTGGGCGAAGTTCACCAGTCCGGTGACGCCGTAGACCATCGACAGGCCGAGCGCGCCGAGGGCGATCATCAGCCCGAACTTGAGGCCCTCGGCGGTGAGGTTGCTCAACCGGTCGAGGCGCGAGGCGAACTCGACCTGGCGTTCGCCGATGGCGAAGATGACGGTGGCCGACGATCCGGGGCGAACGTTGGGGGTGAGGGTGCTGCGGTCGGGGTTCTGCAGCGACACCCCCTCGGGCAGGGTGTCGGTGTCGATGGTGACCGAGACCCGGCCCGGTTCGGGGACGGCGACGGACCAGATGCCTTCCTCGTCGCTCTCGACGGTGCCGATCGGTTCGCCGTCCTCGGTCTCGACGGTGATGGTCACCCCGGTGACGGGGAGCTGCTCCTGGTCCTCGAGGCGACCGCCGACCGACTGCTCGCCGGGTTCGGGGATCTCGACCTCCTCGGCGTCGGCTTCGGGAGAAGGCGCGCCGGGATCCAGATCGGTCTCCTGGGCGTGGGCCGCGGGAACCGAGAGCGCGAGCGACCCGACGGTGGCCAACAGCAGGCCCAGCAGGGTCGCCGCCGTGATCGCCTGGGTTGTGCGCTGGTTGCGGAGGCGGTGTGGCACGGGCGGCGGCTCGGCGGTGGAGGATGCGCAGGGGACCCGCACATCGGGCCCGCTCGGTGGTACAAGCTGCTACAGAGTAGCCAGGCCTGCAAACACGCTGCCGGGCGGAGCAGGTTCGGGGCCCACTCCGCCCGGTCTTGGTGTTGCTGATGTTGTTGGTGTTGCTGATCGTCAGCTGACGAGCTGGCGGCGGCGGACTGCGGCGAGCAGTGCGGCACCGGTCAGCAGGGCGGCGATGGCGACCAGGGTGGTTCCGGTGGTTTCCCCACCGGTGCGAGGCAGGGCCTCGACGACCTCTCCAGCCACCTCAGCGGGGATGTCGGAGGTGGTGGTCTTCTCCACCTCGATACCCTCGACTGCCTCTTCGGGCTCGTCGGTGATGATCTCGTCGGGCCCGGCGGTCGTGGGCGGAGCCTCGGTGGTGGTCGTGGCCTCGGTGGTGGTCGTGGCCTCGGTCGTTGTGGTCGTGGCCTCGGTCGTTGTGGTCGTGGCCTCGGTCGTTGTGGTCGTGGCCTCGGTCGTTGTGGTCGTGGCCTCGGTCGTTGTGGTCGTGGCCTCCGTGGTGGTCGTGGTCACCTCGGCGAAGCGGACGCCGTAGTGGCTGAAGCCATCTTCAGGGACGGTTCCGGGGTAGTCGACCTCGATGCCCTCGAGCGGACCCTCGAAGGGTCCGACCTCGACGACGCCCATGTCGCTCGACTCATCACCCTTCTTCAGGCACAGCCAGACCTCGTAGCCCTCGTTCACGTCGAGGACCAAGGGACCGTCATCGGGCGTGAAGGTGATGCTGCCCCAGTCACCACTGGTGTTGCCCTCGTGGTTCTGGTCGTAGGCCGGGTGGTCCTTGCAGGTGTTGTAGTCCTCGTCGGCCGAGGCGAAGCCCCCTGTGGGGGCGAGTGCGAGGACGAGCGCCAGTACTGCGACCAGTGCGATCCTCTGTGTGAAGCGTGTCGATGTCCTCATCGGAGCCTCCTCCGTCCCGTGGGTGACGGACGAAAGGCGAACCCTTGGCCCGCCACCCTGGTGGGTGGTTCCCGGGGCCGGGTTCGCCTTGGCTCCTCACAGGCGCTGCGACCAGTCCAGCCTGTGGATCGATGCTTCCCCGAGTGCATCTCGGGAGTCGTGGCGCTTCCGGGGTGCTCTCAGCGGGGGTGAACTCCTGGTTCACCCTCTGTGGTAATGATACGCCCGGCCGCTACGAAGGGTGAGGGTACTTCGACCTTTGTTCGGCCGTTTCTCGGCGGTTCAGGCGTCGACGCCGAGGCGGTCGAGCACCTCGTCGAGCGGAGCGACCATGCCGGTGTAGAAGGCGCCGAACTCGCCGTAGTGGGCCGAGGCGGTGTCGTAGCGCATGGTGTAGACGACCTCTTTGAGATCATCGGGGTGCACGCCGAAGAGGGTGACGCCCCACTCGAAGTCGTCGAGCCCGGTCGAGCCGGTGACCACCTGCAGGATCCGTCCCGCGAACGTGCGGCCCGACGCGCCGTGCTCGTACATGAGCTCCTTGCGCTCGTCGTAGTCGAGGGTGTACCAGTTCGCCCCGACCCACCGGCGCTTGGACATGGGGTAGAAGCACCAGGCGTGCTTGCCCTCGGGTGGGAGCTGGGGGTGCAGGCGGGCCTGGAGCATCTCCTCGGGCATGCCCTTGGCGTACTCGGACACCTCGGTGAGCGACAGGTACGAGTCGGCCAGCTCGAGGCCCGAGCCCACCAGGGCGGTCTGCAGGTCCCGCAGCCGCCACAGGTCCTCGGACAACGCCATGATCGCCAGGTCGGCCTTGTGGCCGAACACGGCGACGGGCACGACCTGATCGCCGTCGGCCTGCGCCTTGGCGACGGCGGTGATGATGTCGTCGCGGCGGGTGTTGGCGGTGACCTTGAGGAACAGGTGCAGGACACCCAGCCCGGTGGTCGGGGACAGCGGCTCGGAGGAGGACGGCACGGTCATGGCCTCACCGTAGCGAGTCAGGTGCTCCCGTCGGCCAGCCACGTCGCCTACCCGTCTACGACTCGCACCTCGCAACGCGGACCGGGAGCCCTGGCCAGGCGACGGTCACTGGTGAGCAGGGGGCAACGCAACGTCTCGGCGAGTGCGACATAGGAGGCGTCGTAGGGACTGAGATTGGCCTTCAGCTCGGCTGCTCGGAGCATGAGCGCGAGCATCGGATAGCGAGCGACGGGCACGGCGAGCAGGTCGTCGACGGCGGCTCCGAACCGCTCCTCTCCGAGGTCACCGGCGAGCCAGCGCTTGCGCAGCACAGCCAGCACCTCCACGTCGATGAGCCCGGGAGAAGCCAGGTCATGGCCTCGCAATGCTTGTCGTGCCCGCGTTCCTTCAAGTCCGTCGTCGCCGATGGCGTTGGCCAACACCGACGCGTCGACGACGATCACTCTCGCCCGCGGGCCGACTCGAGGTCAGCCACGGCCTGGTCGAAGCCGATCCGACCTCCGTGGCGCTCATCGGCGATCCGGTCGAGCACCTCGTCGAGGTCGGGGTGGGCGGCGATCCGACGCAGCTCGCGTGCGAGGTACTGCTGGAGCGACTGTCCAGCACGCTCGGCTCGTCGCTGCAGCTCGGCGTGGACGTTGTCGGGGACATCTCGGACGAGGACGTTCGGCATGCTTTCATTATGCAAGCGCGATCTGGGACTGACAACCCTCGACGGTCAGGCGCCCCGAAGGGTGACCACGGCGTTGTAGTCGGGGACCTTCGAGCCGGGTTCGCGGTCGTCGGGGCCGGCGGCGATGAGCACGTTGCCCTCGGGCCAGTGGACCTGCAGAGTGCGCTCGGGCAGGCGCACGACCCGCAGGTGACCCTCCATCGACCCGACCTCGTTCTCGAGCACCACGGGGTCGCCGTCGGCGAGGCCGAGCGAGGCGGCGTCGGCTTCGTCGATGTAGACGGCGTCGCGGGCGGCGCCGGTGAGGGGATCGGTCTCGGCCAGGATCATGGAGTTGAACTGCTTGCCCCGGCGGGTGGCGACGGCGAAGCGACCGGCGGGCAGCTCGGTGCGGGTGGGGGTGAGCGGGGTGAACCGGCCCCTTCCGCTGGGGGTGGGGAACTCGCCGCCGGCGCAGAGGTGGCGTCCGCCCCACTGGATGGCGTCGCCGGTGTCGGCCAGGGTCTCGATGCCGGCGTAGGTGGGTACGATCCGGGCGATCTCGGCCCGCAGGTCCTGGTTGGTGGGCCACGAGAAGCGGGGGCGCAGGTCGGGGCGCACCCGGTTGGCGACGTCGGCGAAGAGGCGCCACTCGGAGCGGGCTTGGGCGGGTGGGCGGAGGATCTCGGGGGAGAAGGCGACCCGTCGTTCGGTGGTGGTCTCGGTGCCGCCGCCTTCCTGCTCGTAGCGGGTGGCGACGGGGAGCAGGATCACGTCGTCGCCGGGCACCAGCATCTGCGACGACACGACGATGTCCTGGTGGACCCGCAGCGGCACCGCTTCGAGGGCGTCGCCGACCCGGGCGGGGTCGGGCAGCACGTCGAGGAAGTTGCCGCCCGACATCCACAGCACGTCGAGGCGGCCGTCGGCGGCGGCGTCGACCATCTCGGGGGCGGTGAGTCCCGGCTGGTCGGGGATCTGGAACCCCCACCGCTCCCCCAGCGACGCTGCGTTTGAGGCGGTGACGTCGTGGCCGCCGGGCAGCGAGGTGGCGTAGGCGCCCATCTCGGCGCCGCCCTGCACACCGGAGTGGCCGCGGATGGGCATGAGCCCGGCACCGTCGCGGCCCACGTTGCCCCGGGCGAGGCCGAGGTTCACGATGGCCCGCACCCCGTCGACCGAGTCGCGGTGCTGGGTGATGCCCATCGACCACAGCAGGATGGCGGCGTCGGCCGCGGCGTACTCGTCGACGAAGGATTCGACGTGGGCCCGGGTGAGCCCTGCGGCCTCCAGGAGGTCGTCGAGGGGCTGGGCGTCGAGGGCGGCGACGGTTTCGTCCCACCCTTCGGTGCTGGCGTCGATGAAGGCCCGGTCGATGCCGTCGCGTTCGATCAGCACCTTGAGGGCGGCGTTGGCGAAGGCGACGTCGCCGCCGGGGCGCACGGGGATGTGCAGGTCGCACATCTTGGTGCCGAACAGGGCCGATTCGGGGCTGGAGGGCACCCAGTAGCGGTCGAGTCCGGGTTCGAGGTAGGGGTTGACGACCACGACCCGGCATCCGCGCCGGCGGGCCTGGTAGAGGTACTTCATGAACACCGGCTGGTTGTTGGCCGGGTTCGACCCCCAGAGCACGACCAGGTCGCTCTCGATCACGTCGGTGAGCGAGCAGGTGGAGGCGGCCACGCCGATCGACGCCTTGAGTCCGAGGGTGGAGGGGGCGTGACAGACCCGGGCGGCGGAGTCGACCGAGGCGATGCCCATGGCCCGGGCGGCCTTGCCGGCCACGTAGTAGGTCTCGTTGGTGAGGCCCCGGCTGGTGAGGTAGAGGGCGGTGCGGTCGCCTCCGGCGGCGGCGATGCCACCGGCCAGCGCGTCGAGGGCCTCGTCCCAGCTGATGCGGTGGAAGCCACGGTCGCCCCGGCGGCGGCGCATGGGGTGGCCGAGCCGGCCGAAGCCCCGCAGTTCCTCACCGGTGCGCGAGCGCAGGACCTCGGCGTCGGCGAGGACGACGGGGTCGAGCGGGTCGGCGGTGTTGAGCTCGAGCAGGCGCAGCCGGGTGGTGCAGAGGTGCACGCCGTCGATGGTCCAGTCGTGGAACCCGGCGACGCCGAGGGCGCAGCCGTCGCACACCCCTTTGCGGAGGATGTCGAGGGCCCGCTTGGGGTGGGCGAGGTTGTCGAGGGCGACCTCGGCCATCTCGCGGTAGTGGTCGGGCTTCTGCTGGCCGATGCCGTTGGGGGCGAGCCCGGCCCACAGCTCGGGACGGATGGTGAGCCCGTCGGGCCGCCTCATCGGGCGAACCGCCTCATCCGGCGTTCTCGCCGTCGAGCCGAGCCGGCGTAGAGGCGCAGGGTGCCGCCCCGGGCGAACCCGGCGAGGGTGATGCCGGCCCGGCGGGCGACCTCGACGGCCAGGGCCGAGGGGGCGCTGACGGCGACGACGGTGGAGAACCCGGCGGCCCACGCCTTCTGGACGATCTCGAACGAGGCCCGGCCGCTGACCGCCAGCCCCAGCCCGTTGGCGGGGACGGTCCCCTCGAGGACGAGGCGGCCGACGATCTTGTCGACCGCGTTGTGGCGGCCGATGTCCTCGCGCACCAGCACCGAGTGCCCGTCGGTGTCGAAGGCGGCGGCGCAGTGCACCGCACCGGTGTCGGAGAAGAGGTCCTGGTCGTCGCGCACGCGGTCGGGCACGGCGGCGAGGACCTGGCTGGAGAAGGCGGTGGGCGAGGCCAGGGGGGCGATGCGGTCGACCAGGTCGTCGATGGCGGTGGATCCGCACAGGCCGCAGGAGCTGGAGATCGAGCCGAGGCGGGCGACGGGTTCGGGGGCCCGCCCGCCGGTGGAGACCGACACCACGTTGAACTTGGTGTCGACGGCCGAGCCGGTGGCGCAGTAGCGGACGGTGTCGACGGCGGCGTCGGCGAGGAGGCCCTCGGCGTGGCACCAGCCGACGGCGAGGTCGAAGTCGTGGCCGGGCGTGCGCATGGTGGTGGCGACGAGGTGGTCGTCGAGGCGGATCTCGAGGGGTTCCTCCACCGCGAGGTTGGCCGGGGCGCGCGACACGGTGCCCTCGGCGGTGTCGAACACCTGGGTCAGATAGGTGGTGGTGCGGCCCCGTCCCACGGGGGTCAGGGTATCGGAGGTGGTCCCGGGCGAACCCGGGCGGTCCCGGGCGGGCGATCCCGGCACTGGGCCGTTCGACCTACTAGGGTGACTCCAGCCACCCAGAGTGGCGCCACTCTTCCCCTCCGACACCGAGCCACGAGGAGCACACCGATGGCGATCGCCGCCCGCCTTGGCCTGCGCCGGAACCGCGACGACCGCGCCGCTGCCGACGACGGCGCGATCGACCTGTTGTCGTCGTCGTTCCTCGGCTACAGCGCCGACGGGCGGGGCTGGGACCCAGCCGGCCAGCGCCTGATCGATCCGGTCGGCGACGACGATGCCCACTTGGCGCACCTCAGCGGCCGGGCCTACGCCGCGGTGCGCCGCGACGGCGGTCAGGTGATCGTGGTCAGCCTGCTCGGTCGTCACGAGGCCCGGGTCACCCGCTTCGACCAGTCGGGCACGGTGCCGGTCGAGATCCGCGAGTTCCGCGAGGTCGACGACCGGTTGTGGCTGCGCGGCATCAAGCGCACCAACGGTGGCGACACGGTGCCGGCCGACCAGCAGATCACCGACTGGTTCACCTGGGTGCGGCCCGACACCTCGGCCACCTGGACCCGCTTCGATCAGCAGTCGCCCCAGGGTCGGGCCCACGAGCTGCGCCTCGACTGGAACCCCGGCGCCCACTGGTACGACCACCCCGCCTTCGGCGACTACGACGAGCTCGTCGGCGAGGCCAACCTGCTGGGCCGCCTGTGGCCCGACGTCGAACCCCTGGCGTTCCGCGGCCGCTGAGCGCCGCGGTCGCTGAGCGGCTCAGCGACCGGTCACGGCACGAGTCGCCGAACCGTCGATCGCCCGTCCGCGACAATGGGGGGATGAACCTCGATCGGGTCAGCGTGGTCATCCCGGTGTTCAACCGGCCGGCGATGGTCGTCGAAGCGGTCGACAGCGTCCTCGACCAAGAAGGGGTTGAGGTCGAGGTGATCGTGGTCGACGACGGTTCGACCGACGACACCCCGGAGGTGGTCGACCGACTCGCCGAGGTTCTGGGAGTGACGGCACTGCACCAACCCAACCGGGGCCCGGCGGCAGCGCGAAACGCCGGTGTCGCCGCCTGCACGGCACCGTGGCTCGCGTTCTTGGACTCCGACGACCTCATGCTCCCGGGACGCCTCCGCCGCCAGCTCGACGTGCTGGGCGAGACACCCTCGGCCAGCGCGGTGATCGGGCTCGGCCGGATCCAGATCGATCCGGGTGTCGAGCTCCCCGTCGAGATCGCGACTCGACCCCCTGGCGATCGGGAGACGTCCTTCTACACGATCTCGATGCTCTTGGCCCGCCCCCTCTTCGAGGAGCTCGGGGGGTTCGACGAGTCGCGACCGGTCGCCGAGGACTCCGACTTCCATGCCCGGCTGGTGGCGGCCGGCCACCGGGTCCACAAGCTCGATGAGCCGCTGTTCGTTCGGCGTGTGACCGGCGACAACCTGATCTATGGCATCGACTACCGCTGGGAGATGTTCGACCTCATCCGCCGACACCGGCGCTCGAGCTGAGGGTCCGCTGCACCAACGGTTCTCGTGCTGCCCTACGATTGGGCAAGCGGACGCATCGGCGTCCACGAGTCGCGGGAGGGTCTTGCTTGCTGCACCAGAGGTACCAGTTGAACGCGCAGTCGATCGTGGCCGAGGAGCTCGACGGAGAGGTCATCGCCATCGACATGTCGTCCGGCGTCTACTACAGCATGTCGGGCTGGGCGGCATGGGTCTGGTCGGCACTGGCCGCCGGCGCAACGCCCACCGAAGTGGCATCGATCCTCTCCGAGCGCGCCTCAACCCATGCCGCCTCCGACTCCGAGGAGGCTGTCGAGGCGTTCCTCGACCAGCTCCGCAGCGAAGGGTTGCTCGCCGAGCGTGGAGAGGATCGCGCCCCCGACCCGTTGCCTGACACTCCGGCCGGTGCTGATGCTGGAGACCTCCGGGTCGAGCGCTACACCGACATGGAGGACCTCATCCTCCTCGACCCGGTTCACGACGTCGACACCGCGGCCGGCTGGCCCAAGCCTGCCCCCGTCGAGTGACCGACGAACTCTCGACGAGGTTCACAGCCGAGCTCCAGCGGTCGTGGGAGGCCGCGTCGACGGGCACCGAGGTCTTCGACCGGGCGGTCTCGATCGCGGGGCTCACCTTCTGTGCCACCGCGGCGGGCGATTACCTCCTGGATCGCATCTGGCCCGCTCTCGGTCACCACGAAAGGTCCACGAACACGGCGAACCTCACGCTGCGGATGTGGGAGCTTCGGTCGAGCAATGCACCGAGGCCATCGCTGCCCACCGCCTTGTTCACCGACGATGGGCGGTTGAAGCACCACGGCGATCTGGGTGAGGTTCGGGTCCACTTCGACCCCGACAGCCAGATGCTGGTCGCCTTCGACCGTCGGGCCGGGCTCGCCTGGTGCTGCGTGGAGGATATGGCCCAGATCACCTGGTGGGAGCGGGCGGCGCCGTTGCGGCGGCTGTTCGCGTGGTGGCTGGAGCTCCATGGCCGTCCGATGATCCACGCCGCCGCGGTCGGCAGTCCCGACGGAGCGGTCCTGCTCGCGGGTCCCAGCGGGTCGGGCAAGTCGACCACCGCTCTGACGGCTGCTCGCGCCGGTTTGGGCTATCTCGATGACGATCACACGGTGGTCAGCTGCCACCCGTCACCGCGGGTGCACTCTCTCTTCTCCACCGCGAAGCTCCACCTCGACAGCCTCGACGGCGACCGGTCGTTCGCCAGCTACCTGCTCGATCCGGTCGGCGAGGGAGCCAAGGCAGTGGTGAGGATGGACCGGGTGCCGTGGGTGAACCTGGTCACCTCGGCTCCGGTGGCGGCAGTTGCCGCGATCACGGTGAGTCCGACCGGCACCACTGAGCTGCGGCCGGCGAGCCCGGGACAGGTGCTCGGTGCCCTCGCGCCGTCGACGATCCTTCAGCTGCACGGAACCGGCGCCGCGACCCTCTCGGCCTTGTCCCGGCTGGTGCGACAGGTGCCTACAGCCACCCTCGAGGTCGGATCCAACCCCGATGAGGTGGTCGCGGCGGTCAGCAGGCTCACCCGCGGCAGTGTGGAGTGGTGACGCGTTGGCGGGTCAGCGTGGTCATCGCGGTGCGCGACGGTGAGCGCTACCTGGGCGAGACGCTGGAGTCCATCACCACCCAGAGCCGCCCGGTCGACGAGGTGATCGTCGTCGACGACGGATCGACCGACGCGACGGTGCCGCTCGCCCGGTCGTTCGGCGAGACCGTGACGGTCGTGGAGCAACCAGCCCGGGGAGCGGGGTCCGCCCGGAACACCGGCATCGCCTTGGCGACCGGCGAGGTGCTGGCATTGTGCGACGCCGACGATCTGTGGGTCCGTTCCAAGACCGAGCGCCAGCTGGGGATGATCGAGGATCCGAGCCTGGCGGTGGCGGTGTTCTGCGGGGTGGAGGAGTTCCTCAGCCCCGACCTCGACCCCGACGCACGTCGTGGCCGGGCCCCCCGCACGCTCACCGGCCCGACCCGGATGGCGTCAGGGCTGCTGGCCACCCGCGCCGCGTTCGACGCGACGGGACCCTTCCGTGAGGTCGATGGGGCCGACTGGTTCGACTGGTGCTCGCGGTTGGCCGACGCGGTGCCCGCGGTGCGCCACCATCCAGAGGTGCTGCTCCGCCGGCGTCTGCACGCGAACAACAGCACCCTGATCGGTGGCGACGCCTCGGCGGCACGGCTCGCGGCGGTTGCGGAGCATCTGCGTCGCCGGCGCGGGGCGCAGGGGTGAGACGGCCGGGGCGGCTGGGCACCGGCTGGCCCGACGAGGTCGACCTGTCCCTGGTGCGGGCGGCGCTGGGCCCGCCGGATCGGACCCTCTCGGAGTGGGAGCGCTTCACCGGCGCGGTGTCCCTCGCCGACGATCACGTCCCCGAACGGCACCGGCTCCTGTCCGCCGTCTGGGGCCAGCTCCACCACGGAGCTCCCGGCCACCGCGACCTTCCGGTGCTGAAGGGCATCTCCCGCCGCACGTGGGTGAACAACCAGCGAGCGCTGTCCACCCTCGCCCGCGCCGTCGAGGCGCTGGGCTCGGGCTCGCGACCTTGGGCGCTGGCGCCGCACGCTCAGCTGGCGCTCGGCGACGACCTGGGCTGGCTCCCGTCCGACCCGCTCACGCTGCTCGTCCCCGCCGTGGAGGTCGATCCCGTCACCGCCGCCCTGGTCGGGGCGGGCTGGTCGACAACGAGGGGTCGTGGCGCACCCTGGGTTCGGCCCCGGGTGGTGCGCGACCCGGCCGGCGGCGAGCTCCGGTTGTTGTCACGTGCCGGAGTCTGGTTGGTCGAACCGGACGAACCGCATCGGTCGCTGGATCCACTGCTGGAGGCGGCCCGCCCGGCCACGGTGGGGCAGGCGACGGTGCCGGTCCTGGACCCGGCCGATGCGCTGGTCGCGCTCTGCTCAGAGGGTCCGACGCCGGGTTCGCCGGTTCCGCTGCGGTGGATGGTGTTGGTCGCTGCACTGGTCGGGGGGACGGACCTCACCCCAGAGCGGGTGGCTGCCACCAGCCGACGGTTCCGGATCGAGCCGCTCGTGCGGGGCGCGCTCGAGTTCCTCTCCGAGGTGGTGGATGTCGGCGATGCCGACCAGCTCCGTGCGCTGGTGCCGGAGGGCGGTACCGTCGGGCACCGGCAGTTGGACCGTGCCCTGGTGGCCCGGCGGGGGCCGGCGGCCGGACTGCGAGCGGAGTGGGTGCGCAACCGCCGATCCTGGTCCGGGCGCGAAGCGGTCACCCGCCTTCCCGGCTTCTTGACCTCACGCTGGGGGCTCGACTCGGCCTGGCAGCTCCCCGGTGCGGTCGCCGGCCGCGTCACGGCGACGGTCGGGCGCAAGCCATTCCGAGGTTGACGCCCTCCGGCTCGAACAGGGTGTCGGCCCGCTCCCGGCGGAGGCGAGGACCGTCCCACCTCTCGCCGACAGACTCGGGCCGGCGAGCTGGTCCAGGGATGGTTCATGCCCTTGGAGGCGTCGGCCACCTACGCCGAGTCCGGCACGGAGGTGCGTGGCCCCGAGGTCACCACCCCGACCACGGTCGCCGTCGACTTGACCGTTCGATGCTCCGATGAACGACGCGAGCTGACCTTCGATCGCGGCCAGGCTGCCTATGAACGCACCCCCATGGACGGCGAGCTGAATCCTCATTTGGTCGAGAGCTACGCCGAGGCCGTCGGAGCGACTGACGAGCGTCGGCTCCTGAAGGCACGCGGTCTGATCCTTGATGATGACCGGACCACCGTGGGCAGCATCCTCCTCTTCGGGATCCAGCCGCAGGCACAGTTGCCGCACGCCCATGTGCGCGTCGTCCGCCATCGTGGGACCACCGCCGAAACGGGCACCCGCCAGCAGATGCTCTCCGACATTCGCATCGAGGGTCCTATCCCCCATCAGTTGGCGGAGGCTCGCAGCGTGATCAAGGAGCAGCTTCCTGTCCGCCAAGCCCTCGGCGCCGACGGCCGTTTCGGTCCCGTCGGGATCGTTCCCGAGGATGCCTGGATGGAGGGACTCGTAAACGCCGTCGTGCACCGCTCATACTCGACATCCGGGGACCACATCAGGGTCACTGTCTTTGACGACCGCATCGAGTTCGAGAGCCCAGGGCGTTTCCCGGGTGTGGTCGACATCGCTGACCCCCGTGCGCTCACGCGCTTCGCACGCAATCCTCGGATCGCACGCGTGTGCGCAGATCTTCGCTTCGGCCAGGAGCTCGGCGAGGGCATCCGCCGCATGTTCGAGGAGATGCGGCTGGCCGGCCTCGCCGACCCCGAGTACCACCAGACCGCGGGAAGCGTCCGACTGACGCTCCGCGCCTCACCAGTTGACAGGGCCCTCGACGCTCGGCTTCCCGCTCGCTGGCGGCAGGCGATGCAGATCATCCGGGACAGCGGCAGGTCCAGCACTGGCGAGGTGCAGGATTCCCTCGGCGTGTCCCGGCCGGTGACGATCCGCCTGCTGCGAGCGATGGAGGAGGCGGGGCTCATTGCCTGGATCGGGAAGTCCGAGCGAGACCCTCGCGCCTACTGGGAACCTCGGGTTGAATGACATTCAGGTACTTCCAAGGGTGCCTTGCCAACACCGAGCGGGCGGAAGTCACCCCGCTCTCAAGTCGAATTTAGAGCAGGTTGAGAGCAGCCAGCTCGCGGGCGAGCACGCCCGGCTCGAACATGGGGTTCGCCCGCTCCCGGCGGGGGCGGGGACCGTCCCACCTCTCGCCGACAGACTCGGGCCGGCGAGCTGGTCCAGGGGTGGTTCATACCCCTCGAGGCGTCCGCCACCACCACCTTCTCCGAGTCCGGCACGGCCCTGGCCGCGCTACCCGTTGCGGTCGACGAGTTTCCAGGCGGTCGGCAGCAGCAGGGCGGCGGCGAGTGCTTTGATGGCGTCACCGGCGAGGAAGGGATACACGCCGAGCTCGAGGCCGGTCGCGAGGTCGACATCGAGGAACGCCATGAGCCATGGCAGCCCCGCGGCGTAGATCAGCAGCGATCCGAGGCACGCCGCCGCGAACGTCGTGAGCACCGACCGGTCAGCGTGTCGGCGGGCGAGCGCGCCGACGGCGATCGCGGCCAGCACGTAGCCGACGATGTAGCCGAACGAGGCGAACGACCAACCCGAGGTCTGCGACGCGAAGATCGGTGCACCCATGACGCCGAGCGCGAGGTACAGCGTCGTGCTGAGCGCCGCTCGTACCGGTCCGAGCGTGGCGCCGCTGAGCAGCACGGCGAAGGTCGCCAACGACAGCGGTACCGGCGTGAACCACAGCGGCACCGCGACCTGGCCGGCGACGATCAAGAACGCGGTGCTGCCGAGCACAAGGGCGACATCGCGGGTCCGCGAGGCCGGGATCAGGTCGGCGAGCACCAGCCGGCCCGGAGCAGTCGTGGTGGTGGCAGCGGTCATCAACATCCTCCTGAACAGCGTTCATTGAACGACGTTCAAGTTAGGCTGCGGGGCGCGTTCGGTCAACAATGGAGCGATGACCGACCGGATCACGCCGGCAGACGTCGTCGGCGTCGCCCTCGAACTGCTCGCCCACGGCGGCCTGCATGCACTCGCCATGCGTCGGATCGCGACCGAGCTGGGCGTGCAGCAGAGCGCCCTGTACTGGCACTTCGACAACAAACAGCAGTTGCTCGCCGCCGTCGCCGACCAAGTCGTCGCCCCCGTCTCGGTCCCTGCCAGTGCGGACTGGTCGACCCGGGTCGAGGCGTTGGCGTCGCGGCTGCGCGACGAACTGCTCCGGTATCCCGACGGGGCGGAGCTGGTCGCCACCGCCTTCGCGTTTCGCCTCGGCGCGCGCCAGCCGTTCCGCCAGTTCGCCGACGAACTGGCGGGCGGCGGCCTGGGGCTCGACGACGCGGAGATCGCGGCGTCGGTGCTCTTGCACTTCGTCCTCGGCTACGTGACCGACGAACAACAACACCACCAAGCGGCCGCGCTCGGAGCGATCGACCCCGCTGGCGACGGACACGACACACAGTCGACCCACGACCGATTCGTCAGAGCGCTCCGCCTGATCGTCAGCGGCATCGACGCGCAGCTGCGGGCAACGTAGCTGGTCACCGCACCGGTTCGTGCTGCGCTGCCCGTGAGACCAGCTTGGGTAGTAGACTACTCATATGGGTAGACTACTACACGAGACGGGAGGCAACCCATGGACCTGACACAGCCGATCCGCTCGGTGGTCCCCGGTGTGCGCGGCGAAGTGCTCGCGGTGCTGGCCAGGACCGATCGTCCCCTCACCGGGCGGGGCGTCGCCGAACTGACCAATGGCCGAGCGAGCGCGAAGGGAGTGAACCTGGCCCTTCGGTCGCTGACCGACGCCGGCATCGTGCTCGTGGAGGACCATCCGCCGGCCAAGCTCTATCGGCTCAACCGCGACCACCTGGCGGCGGGGGCGATCGGTGAGCTCGCTTCTCTGCGCACACGGTTGATCGATCTGATGCGCGAGCAGCTTGCCGGGTGGGACCCATCACCGGCTCAGGCGTGGCTCTTCGGTTCGGCGGCACGCGGCGACGGCGATGAGGACAGCGACATCGACGTCCTGGTTGTGGCCCGCGACGCCGCCGACCTCGACGATCCGGCATGGATCGACCAGGTCGAGGCGTTCGGCGCCGTCGTCCGCGCTTCCAGTGGAAACGCCTGCTCGGTCATCGAGTACACGACATCGGAACTCGACCAGCTGGCCGATGACGGTGGACGTCTCGCTCGCGATCTTCGCCACGAAGCCATACCGCTGGCTGGCCGCTCAGCACGTCGACTGGAGCAGCCATGAGCGCAACGAGCGAAGCGCGTGCCCATCTCAACAAGGCGCAAGAGTTCCTCGATGCGGCCGAGATCAGCGCCGACCTCGAACTGTTCAACGCCGCCGCGTCCGCCGCGGTGACCAGCGGCATCAACGCCAAGGACGCTATCTGCCTCGCGCTGACCGGCCGCAGCAACAAGACCGACGCCCATGCTGACGCAGTGGCAGAGCTCAAGGCGGCCCACTCGACATTGGGAGGTGCCGCCACTGCATTGGGTCGTCTGCTCAGGCTCAAGTCGAAGTCCCAGTATCAGAGCGTCGACGTTGCCAGGTCGGATGCGTCGAAGGCCATCGAGTGGGCGGCCAGACTGGTCGACACGGCCGCCCGCGTTGTCACCCGACAGTGATGGAGGCTTCCCACCACCAGGGCGGACGGCGGACCGGCGACCGTCGGTATCGCAAGTACCGCACCACGGCGTCGGACTGAGCGTCTAGCCCTGGGCTAGTCGATGTCGGGACCTGGTGACGGGGGCTGAAATGCCGACCATGGTGTCGATGCGGCCGAGGTCGGTTTCCCAGGTCAGGACTTCTCGTTCGACCAGCACCTCAGGGGTGATGTCGTCTCCGGCGAGGATGTACTCGACCTCGTGGAACTCCAGGTGGTGGACCCACCGCTCCGGGTCAAACACGTGACCGCCGGAGATCGGTCGCGACGCGAGGGACGAAGCGGCGTCTTGTGGGGGAACTCCCAGGGGACGTCGTCCTCGGTGGGAGGCTCAGCGTCCTTCAGCATCTCGCGCCACTCCTCGAAAGTGAGTTCGCGCAGCAGCGGCCGTTCAGCGATCCGCTCTTGGTCGCGCTCCCATCGCCTGCTGTGCTTCATGGGCTCCATGATAGGGGGCCTTTGTGTCGGCGGTACAGGGAGCACGGGCCAACCGGGAGCTCAGAGCCCGAGGGCGGTGCTGATCCGGTTCTTCAGCTCGTCGGAGTCGGCGAAGAGCACCACCAGGCGCTGGCGGGTGACCTGACCGCTCGACAGGGCATCGAGCCAGTGGTGGTAGCCCCCAGGATCGGGATCACGGCCGAGGGCGTGCTGGTAGAGCAGGGTGATGAACTCGCCGTCGTCGTCGATGCCGAAGGTGCGCGCACGTGACACGCTGCGCTCCGGTAGGGTGCTCGCGGCGGCCGTGCGTCGGCGCTGACCAGGGTCATGGCTCCCCGGTGGCTGGAAGGGTCCCACGTAGGGGTCAGAACGATGAACATCGCAGGAGTTGATGGCGGCGGGAAGTCGAGGCGATGAGCGCGCTCATCGTCGAGGGCGTTCCCGGCATGCGACGTGTCCTCCGGGGTCACCTGCGCGATCGAGGCGTGGAGGTGAGGACAGCGGGGTCGGTCGGCGAGGCCCGAGAGGAGATCGGTCGCCAATCGTTCCTCGTGGTCATCGTCGATCTGGTGCTGCCCGACGGTTCTGGGCTCGACGTGCTCGACACGCTCCGTGGTTCCGGATCGGTGGCCCACGTGATCGTCATGAGCGATTCCCCGGCCGACGCTGATCGCGTCGCCGCGCTCGAGCACGGTGCCGACGACTACGTGGTCAAACCGTTCCTGATGCGCCAGCTCGCGGCGCGCGTCCTTGCGGTCAGGAGGCTCGTCGATCCCGTCAACGACGCTCGGCTGCACATCGGTGCCGTCGTCGTCGACCTGCGGACCCGCGACGCGCAGGTAGATGGTCGACGTCTCGACCTCACCGACAAGGAGTTCGACCTCCTCGCCTATCTCACGGCGCGACCGGGGCACACCTTCAGCAAGGCCCACCTGCTCTGGGCGGTGTGGGGTGCGGACGCCGGTCTCTCGCTGAGGACGGTGGCCGACCACATCCGCAAGCTTCGGACCAAGGTCGAAGACGACGCTTCCCGGCCACGCATCCTGCGCACCGTCCGCGGCTCGGGGTACCGGTTGGAGCGATCCGACCAGGACCATCCTGACGGTGGCGCCGGCCCGGGCCCGGTTGCGGGCTCGCTCGTCCATGTCCAGGGCCGCATCGTGAAGGCCGACCAGGCCACCGCCACACTCCTCGGGTTCGACGCTGCCGGCGAGCTGACGGGTCGCCAGATCTTCGAGTTCGCCACACCGGGTGACATGGAGCCCGCTCGGCAGCGCATGGCGGCAACCGCACCCGAACCGCGACCGCGCACTCAGCTGATCGATCTGGAACACACCGACGGCACGCAGGCTTCGGTCGAGGTCGCGTCGGAGCCTTGCCTCTGGAGGGGCAGCAGCGCCGAGCGCCTCCGGTTCACCCACGTGCCCGACGTGTCGGCCCGGCTGCGACGTCTCGTCACCGGCGTCTTGAGCGAGGTGGCCGACGCGGTGATCATCACCGATCTCCATTTCCACGTGCGCAGCTGGAACACCGCCGCCGAACGGCTCTACGGCTGGAGGGAGGAGGAGGTGCTGGGACGCCACGTGCTCGACGTCCTGCAGTGGGCCGGCGATGCCGGTGCGCTCGCCGCGACGTGGGAGGGCCTCGAGGTCAGCGGACGGTGGCGAGGTGAGAGCCAACAGGTCACGAGAGACGGTTCGACGATCGGGGTTCTGGCCTCCACCACCTTGCTTCGAGACGACGACGGTGGCCCGGTACTCATCGTGTCGGTCAATCGTCCGATGCCGCCCGAGGCGACAACCCGCCAGGCTCAGGACGCACTCGACGACGAGGAGATCCGTCTCGGACTGGAGAACGACGAGTTCGAGGTGTACTTCCAGCCCGTGGTGGCTCTCGCCGACGGTTCGGTGCTCGCCATGGAGGCACTGGCCCGCTGGAACCACCCGACGCGCGGCCTGCTGGCGCCGGACAGCTTCATTCCCGCAGCTGAGCGCAGCGGAGCCATCGTCGAGCTCGGCGGCGTCGTTCTCGAGAAGGCGTGCATCCAGACCGCCGAGTGGCGGCGGGCGGGTCACGAGATCGACGTGACGGTCAACCTGTCGGCCCGGCAGCTCTCCCACCCCGAGTTCGTCGACCGCACCACCGCCGCGCTGGCGTCATCGGGCCTCGAAGCCGGCCGCTTGTGGCTCGAGGTGACCGAGACCTCGCTCGTCGAGGAGGTCGACCGTGCCGGCGAGGTGCTCTTCCGCCTGGCCGACCTCGGCGTGAACATCGCGATCGACGACTTCGGAACCGGCTGGGCCAGCCTCACCTACCTGCGGAGCTTCCCGATACACGCCCTCAAGATCGACAGCAGCTTCGTCGCCGGCGTCGGCCGCAACGTCAACGACACGGCGATCGTCCGGTCGATCCTGTCGCTTGGCACCGACCTCGACCTGTTCGTGATCGCCGAGGGGATCGAGACGCTCGCCCAGCAGAAGGTGTTGCAGAGGTTGGGATGCACCCTCGGCCAGGGATTCCTGTACGCCCGGCCCGCCCCGGCAAGTGCCGTGTCGATCGGCGAGCGACGCTCGGCTCACCCCCTGTCGACGACGTCCACGTGGCGTCGACGCGGACCACACCGCCGCCAGGTCCCATCCCGGCCGACGATCGACCCGGTTCGTCATCTGTCGACGGCCCAGATCGTGGCGGCGGAATCACGACGGGACGACGACTCGTCGTAGCGGTGCCCGGACTGGCTGGAGGGCGGCGCTACCCGGGGCGGCCGCCGGCGTCGGTGAGCTCGAGGTCGCGGTTGCCGGTGGTCTCGACCGCCACCAGGGGCTGGTCGCCCAGCCGCACGTCGATCTGCAGCCGGTCGGGATGGAACACCGGTTGGGCGTCCCACACCAGCCGGTAACCGTCGGTCGGCGCGTGGCCGAACAGGTCGAGCTCGATGGTGGTGGTCTCGCCCGGGTAGAGACGGCGGCGACGAGGTGATGACGGGTGGTGGCCACAGAGATGCTCCCCGGTTGCGTGGCGTGACTGGACGGGCACGCTGAGCGCAACCCCCGCCTGCTCACACGCCCCAGATGCCGCCGACTGTTTGGCCGCGCCCCAGAACGATCTGGAGCCGGGAGCATCGAGCGCCCGGATAGCCTCCGCTCCCATGCGTGTCGGCGACTCTCCAGCCCGGTGGGGCGGTTGGTGACCGCCGCCCCGTCTGCACCACGCTCCATCGCGGTCGCGGTCGCCACACGTGAACGACCGGTCGGGTTGTCGAGGTTGCTGCGGTCGCTCGATGAGTGCGAGCTCCCTCACGGTGTCGAGGTCGAGGTGCTCGTGGTCGACAACGACCCGGGAGGTGGGGCGCGTCGGACCCTCGATGACCTCGAGCTGGGCGTGGCGGTCCGCTACGTGCACGAGCCGCGCCTGGGCATCCCCTTCGCCCGGAACCGGGCGCTCGACGAGACCGGCGGCTTCGACCTCATCGCGTTCGTGGACGACGACGAGGTGGTCGAACCCGGGTGGCTGGTGGCGCTGTATGACACCCTCGTTGGCTACGACGCGGACGCGGCGACCGGTCCGGTGGCCTACGAGCTTCCTGACCACACCCCCGAGTGGGTGCACCGGGGCGGGTTCTTCGAACCGCCCGACCTCGCCGACGGCGAACTTCGATCGTGGGCGGCGACGAACAACGTGCTGGTCCGGCGGGCCGCGCTGGTGGAGCGCGGGCTCCGGTTCGACGAGACACGCCCGCTCTTCGGCGGCACCGACCGGTGGCTCTTTCGCGACCTGGCGAGTCGAGGGGGCACCATCCGGTGGTCACAGCAGGCGCTCGTCCGCGAGATCGTGCCGGCGAACCGCACGACGGCCCGGTGGCTCGCGAGGAGATCGTTTCGGGTCGGCATCGGTCTCGCGATGGAGCAGCGGCGCACAGAAGGCCTGGCGGGTGCCGCCCGCGTCTCGCTGCGGGCGGCGGGGGGTCAGTGCCGCTACGCCGTCCGCCGCCTGCTCCTGACCAGGCGCGAGGGCCGGGCGTCAGCGGTTCACGCCCTCCGTGCCCTTGCCCAGGCCGTTGGGCGGGTCTGTGGCCTGTTCGGGATCTCCTTCGCCGAGTACCGCCACGTCGACGGCGAGTAGGGGGAGCATCGGCGGCAGCCGGCGGCCTCCGGGCGCCCAGCTATCCTCGCCTCCCATGCACGTTGCACCGGTGAGGCTGTTGTGGACCGGAGGGTGGGACTCGACCTTCCGGCTCTTGCAGCTGTGTCTCGTCGAGGGCCGCGAGGTGCAGCCGATCTATGTGATCGACCCCGACCGGCCGAGCACACGGACCGAGCTGTTGACCATGAGGCGCATCCGCGAACGGATCGTCGAGCGAGGCGCGGGCGGTCTCGTCTCGCCCACCGAGGTGCACGTCCGTACCGACTACGAGGTCCCCGACACCGTGAGCGAGGCCTTCGAGCGGGTCGCGGCACGGGTGACCGTCGGCACCCAGTTTCGGTGGCTCGCCGCGGTCGCCATCGCCAACGGCTGGCACGACGTCGAGATCGGGATGCACCGGTGGGAGAGCGCGCGCCCGTTCACCGAGCTCGCGTTCGGCGGACAGGTCTCCGCTCATCCCACGATCGCCGACCCCGATGTGCGCCAGCTGCTCGGCGCGTGGTCGTTCCCGCTGCTCTCGCTGTCGAAGCGCGACATGGGTGCCATCGCCGAGCGGGAGGGGTTCCTGGACATCTTGTCGCTCCGATGGTTCTGCCACCACCCGATCGCGGGACGCCCATGCGGCTTCTGCGTTCCATGTGTCGATGCCCGGCAGGAGGGCGCCGCGACAGGGTCCGCCTTCTTCAGCAAGCCGGTCATCCTCATGCTGAGGGGCTGCCGGTTCATGCTGCACCGATACCGCAGGGCCAGGACCTTCGCCGAACGGGCCCGGCAGAAGCTGGGCGGACGAAAGAAGCCTGCCGAGTCACACAGTTAGCAGAGCCCGGTCGAGAGCGACTGCGATCTGTGCGACTCTCAGGACTCTGCTCGGGTGCGAGTCCTGCTTCACCGTGTATCCGGCGAGTTCCTGTGCCCGGTCCACAGCATCTCGAGGGAGTACGGCCAGCTGGGTCAGGGCAGCTCGCGTTCGCACCTCGGCCGTCTGCCACGGTCCTGGGCTCGGTGCCCCGGGACGATGTCCACGCACCTTGTGATGCAGGGCGAAGGCAGCGCCGACGGCTGCGGCGGGAAGGAGGTTCGCGCGAGGTCCGAGGCGAGGAATCTGGCCTTCGGACCGGGGCACCCACCCACTGCGCCCCATGGCGTGGCCGAAAGCGCGATGGAAGAAGACCCGGTTGAGCTTCTGTACCTCGGGAACCACCGACACGCACTGCGCGACGTTCCCCATCAGGAACGGGGAAGCCGACCGGAGTCGAGCGCGGTTGGAAGCGAGGAACCCGTACGCCGGCTTGTCCGAGAGCGGCCAGATCTCCAGCCAGGAGGACAGATCCTCCGCTGGCCGCATCGACTCGATCAGCGCAGCCTTTCGGGCGACTCGATCGGCCACCGCCGAATCGAGCTCTGGGTCGGCGAAGCCCGCGTCAGTCCTGGCACGAGCGAGCCCCAGAGCCACTCCGCGGTAGGAGCGCTGCCGCTGGCGAAGGTACGCCGCCTTCAGCAGGATGTCTGCGCCAAAGCCATCGAGAAAGAGATCGACCTCGAGGTTCTCACAGAGCCCGCTCGAGTGCGCATGCGCCAGATCCACGCCGGGTCCGACGTCCTCGACAAGCTCTGTGAGGGCTCGGGTGTAGTGGTCGGGGGCCCGGTAGCGGATCGCGAGTGGGAGGCTGAGCCGTCGCGCAGCCAGGTCCGCGAGCCGGTACTCGCGGTTGAGGGCATCGAGAAATATCACTGCCTTCAGCTCGCCATCTTCAGGAACGCGCTCGCTGGCCAGCGCTCCGATCACCCGCGAGTCCTCACCACCGCTGAACATGATCGTGGTCCGCGGGTGGTGCCCAAGCAACCAATCCAGGTTCTCCACCATCGCGTCGCGGGTCGCATCGGCGACGTCACCGAGCTCATCGGTGGTGATCGACCCATTGCGTGTTGGCCGCCAGTAGGAGTGACCTTCGAGGTTTGCCGGCATCCCGGCGTCACCGGGTGGAAGCTCCAGGATCCGTCCCGGCCACATGCGCTGGACGTCTTCGTAGGCGGTGTGTGGCGAGGTGATGGCACCGCGCTCTGCGAACTCCCGGATCGAGGTCTCGTCCACTCGCCCGCGCCCGGCGACCCTGGCGACATCCACCAACTGGGTCCCGATGCACCAGTCCCCGCGACTTCCGACGAGGGTCGTGGTGTAGACGGGGATCGAGCCCATGTGATCGACGAAGCACAGGAGCCCCTCACGCGACAGGACCATTCCTGCAAGGTGCCCCGTGAGCCTCGTTCGCAACGTATGACCCAACTCAGCCGCCGTAGGATCCACGACTTGTAGCGACAGCGCGATCGCTCGGGCGTCGAGCCCCCCGGCCCGGCTGCCTGCGAGCACGACCGTTCTTCCGGTCTCCGCATCGGTGTACAGGTCGACCCCGCCTCGGACCAACAGCCGACACCAGCTGGCCGCTTGGGGCACCTCACGGTACCCGTTGCTCCGAATCATCTCGTCCTGGCTCGTTGCGAGCACGACGAGCCAACCAGGTGGGCTCCCACTCACACCATCCAGTTCATCGACTCCGATCGCCGGACCCTTCCCTTCCACCTCAAGCTAGAGGACCCGGAGGCTAGCGGAGCCAATCGAACAGGACGCTGGAAACCTTGCCCTGTCCCACACGAGCCTGGGGCGGATGTCACTCCGTGCCACGCGATCGGCAACCGGCGTACATCCACAGGGGCTACGGTGGTCCCAGATGTCGTAGAGCGAGAGGGGCTCAGTGGTGCGATCCACCACCGACGCAGGGGCGTCGACCCCGGTCGAGAGGACGAGGCGGCGTCCGGGCCAGCGCTCGGTCGACCTCGCCGTCGGTCTGGTCGCCTCGGTGGCCACGGCTCCGCTGATCGCGGTGCTGTTGGTCGGCTCGGCGGTGGTGTTCCGCGCCAACCCGCTGTTCGTGCAGCGGCGCGTGGGCCTTGGCGGCAAGCTCATCCCGGTGCCGAAGATCCGCACCCTGCCACCGCAGGCGCCGACCGCGGCCGACAAGCACGAGCTGGTCGCGGTGGAGATCCCGGCGTGGGGTCGGTGGTTGCGGGGCCTGCATCTCGACGAGCTGCCCCAGTTCTGGTCGATGGTGGCCGGCCACATGAGCCTGGTGGGTCCACGCCCGGAGATGCCGCGGCTCGCGGCGCAGTTCGATCCCGAGTTCGCCGCGGCACGCACCACGGTGCGGCCGGGCATCACCGGGCTGTGGCAGATCTCCGAGGCGGTGTCGGGGCTGATCCACGATGCACCGGAGTACGATCTGGCCTATCTGCAGCTCGCCAGTGGCCGCTTCGACGCCTGGGTGCTGGGCCGGACGGTTCGCCAGTACCTGCCCGGCGGGCGGGCGGTCACACTCGACGATCTTCCCGCCTGGGTTCAGATCGAGCCCCAGCAGGCCGACGCATACTCCATGACGACGTCGGGAGGCCGATGATGATGGACCGAGACGCACCGATCTTCGTGGCGGGCCACCGGGGCCTGGTGGGGTCAGCGGTGGTCCGTCGCCTCGAGGCCGAGGGCTGCACCAACATCCTCACCGCCACCCGCGACCAGCTCGACCTGCGCGACCAGGCGGCGGTCACCTACTGGTTCCGGGCCAACCGGCCCGAGTACGTGTTCCTGGTGGCGGGCACCGTCGGCGGCATCATGGCCAACTCCACCCGTCCGGCCGAGTTCATCTACGACAACTTGATGATCCACGCCACGGTGGTCCACGCCGCCCACGAGTTCGGCGCCCGCAAGCTGTTGTACCTGGGCAGCTCGTGCATCTACCCGCGTGAAGCACCCCAGCCGATGACCGAGGACGCGCTGCTCACCGGGCTGTTGGAGCCCACCAACGAGGCCTATGCCATCGCCAAGATCGCCGGCATCAAGCTGTGCGAGAGCTACCGCAGCCAGTACGGCGACGACTTCATCTCGGCCATGCCCACCAACCTGTACGGCCCGGGCGACAACTTCGATCTCGAGGGCGGCCACGTACTGCCGGCGCTGATGCGCCGGTTCCACGAGGCGAAGCTGGCTGGGGTCAACGAGCTGCAGGTGTGGGGCACCGGGAGCCCCAAGCGCGAGTTCCTCCACGTCGACGACCTGGCCGACGCCTGCCTGTTCCTGATGGACCACTACAGCGGCAACACCCACATCAACGTCGGCACCGGCGAGGATCTCGCCATCCGCGAGCTGGCCGAGAGCATGCGCGACGTGGTGCATCCTGACGCCGAGCTGGTGTGGGACACCTCCAAGCCCGACGGGTCGCCCCGCAAGCTGCTCGACGTGTCGAAGCTGCACGACCTGGGCTGGAAGCACCGAATCGACCTGCGCATCGGCATCGAGGACACCTACGCCTGGTTCTGTGCCCAGGACCCCGCTACCTTGCGGGGAGCGGACGCCGAGCTGGTGAGCTGAGGGCTGCGTGGGCGGCAAGCAGGATCTCAGGGGCAGCGGAATCCTCGGCGAAGCTGCCTCATCGGTACCGGGCGTCCCCAGTGTGAAGCGGGTGGTCCGAAGCTCTGCCCGCGCCTATACGGCACTCCGAGAGCACCTTGCGAGTAGGCGCCAGTCGGCTCAGGCAGCCGCGGACATTCGCGCGCTCGTGGCGTTGAGCACCATCCCAACCGGGTATTTGCCCTGGTCTGGGTCGGCGCTTCAGCCCACGACCGCCCAGCGGCTGCTCAACAACATCGTCGTGAATGAGCGAAGACGAATCGTGGAACTCGGCGCCGGAGTCAGCACGTTGCTGATTGCAGGACTGAACCGCTCGCTGGGTCTTCATCTACATCTCACTAGCGTCGATCAGAGCGCGGAGTGGCTCGAATTCATTGGATCGCGGGCAAGGGAGATCGACCCAACGCTCGCCATACAGTGCATCCATGCACCGCTGAGGCCATACGGCAGCGGCCCGTTCCGGATCAACCGGTGGTACGAACGTGACGCGATAGCGGAGATAGCCGGCCCGATCGACCTCTTGATCGTGGACGGCCCAACCGCTGGCGAGCGGCACACTGCACACGACCGATGGCCCGCGCTTCCTGAGCTCCTCGAACAGCTCTCCGACTCCTGTGCTGTGCTGATGGACGACACGCACCGAAGGGGCGAACGGAGAATCGTCAGGGACTGGCGCACATCCAACCCGGACTTTGCCATTCGCCGAATGGTGCAGGCGACCTTTCTCAGTCGTGGCACGTCGTGGACCACCTGAGCGCCACCACCCACGAACTGGAGTCCGGCACAGGGCAGGCGCGGCACATGCGGATCTGTACGGCCCGCATCGATGCGCTCGACGCCAACGCGTCCGCGGACGCAATCATTGCTAGAGCAGGCACGCCAACGGCGGTTCACTTGTGCAATGCGTACACCTTGTCTATCGCGTCGAAGGAGCCGATGTTCGCTGCTCTGCTGGACCGGGGTGACCTGAACCTGCCCGATGGCATGCCCCTTGTTTGGATCGCACGACGCCTGGGGATACCGCTTTCCGGTCGAGCCTACGGCCCCGACGTGATGGCGAACGTGCTGGACCGTGGTCGCGCCCTCGGGCTCAGGCACTATCTCTTCGGAAGCTCGACCAACGTCCTCGAGTCGCTCACTACACGGATCGAGGAGCGCTGGCCGGGGGCCAACATCGTCGGAGCGGAGTCGCCACCGTATCGTGAGCTCACCGACACGGAGGCTGAGGCCGCCACGAAGCGGATCAGCTCTACCTCGCCCGACGTCGTTTGGGTGGGCCTCGGAACGCCGGCGCAGGACCGTTTCGTCGACCGGTTCCGTGACCGGATCAGTGCCCCGCTCGTCGCGGTCGGCGCCGCCTTCGACTTCCACGCGGGAACGAAGAAGCAGGCGCCGATCCCCCTGCAGCGAGTGGGGTTGGAGTGGGCTTGGCGTCTAGCCAACGAACCCCGGCGCCTCGCCGGTCGCTACGTTCTTGGCAACACCCGGTTCATCGCGGCCAACGTAAGGGAGCGACCCCGACTCGTCGCCGGGGACCGATGAACGCGGACTCGGCTATCGCCAGGGATCGGCCACGACCCCGAGCAGCATCGCGGGTGCTGGTGGTGTTCCGGGGTCAGGGGCCCGAGGCCTACCCGGGCATCGTTGCGGGATGGGAGCAGCTCGCAGCGAAGGGAGAGATCCAGCACTTCGAGCACCTGGCGATCGACACCAAGGTCCCGCCAGATCCAGCGCGGGTGTGGAGTGAGATCTGCAACCGGGTGGTCGAGGGCGACCTCGACACCTTGGTGTTGCACCACTTCCACACGCAGATGCTCGGCGATCCCCGCCCCTGGCTTGAACAGCTCCGAAAGCAGGTACCCAACCTGTTCATCACGACGCTGAACGGCGATGCGTTCACGAACGGATACCTGGGCCGTCCAGCCCCACCCAAGATGCTCCTGCAAGCGGCCGAGATGTCCGACCTCGTCCTCACGACCTCGATGGGCACGCTCGGCGATCTACTGGCACGCCACGCCACCGCACCCGTGGTGTGGCAACCCAATGGTGTGTTCCCCGAGCGTTTCCAAGTGCCTGTCCCACTCGGTCAACCTGATTTCGATGTGGTGTTCATCGGTAGCAACAACCGGTCCCGGAACCTGCTCAAGCCCTATCATTGGATGGCCCGTCGGCGCGAACGCATGATCCGAGGGCTTGCTTCACGCTTCGGTGCCCGGCTGGGGGTGTTCGGCCATGGTTGGGAGGGAGTCCCCGGGTGGCAGGGGCCGGTGCCGTTCAACAAGCAGTGGGGGGCCGCGCGACGAGGCAAAGTGGTGGTGGGCGGTGTTCCCTTCAGCACCAACCGCTACTACCTGTCGAACCGTCCCTTCATCCAGATCGCCGCCGGGGTCCCGTTCGTCGATCTTCGTGTCGACGGAATCGGCTTGATCCTCCGCGACGGCGAGCACTGGCATCTTGGCGACGACATCGACTCCCTGATCGACCTGTGCAGCCACTTCGTCTCGTTGCCCGATGATGAATGGCAAGAGCTTGGTCGTGCCGCTGCAGACGAGATGCTCGAACGTCACACCGAACCGGTTCGGGTGAGGTCGACACTCAATACGATCCGAGCTGTCCAGGCGAGTCGCCGAGTCCCGGTTTCTCCGGTTCGCCCTGACCTCTCCGCGTTCCTCCCCGAGGTCGACGTCGCGGCGGAGCTACCCCTCGCCACCCGCAACTGGCCAGCTGCCTCTGAGCAAAGGACCGGCAGGTGAGCGCGCTCGCGGACCCGGATCGCTTGCTGCTGCTCCTGGGATTGATCGCTGCGCTCGGGCCGTTCATCGGCCTCACGGTCGTAGCCATCCGCCAGCCTCCACTGGGGATCGTCCTGCTGCTGGCGACCGAGGGGCTGAGCTACCTCATTGCGATGCCAGAGGTGGCGGCCGGACCGATGGACCTGACACCACGAGACGTGGTGTTCATCATCCTGGGGCTCGCCACGGTGGTTCGCTCACGGTGGGTGAGACCGCAGCAGCTGACGTTGCTGGTCGTTGGCGCCGTGGTCGCGTTGGGCATCGTTCGCTCGCTAGCCACGTTCGGCGTCGGTGGTGCCGACATGGAGTTCCGACCGGAGACGTGGTTCATCGTCGCCGCTCTCTACGGCTCGACCTTCTCCACCGCCGAGGTCCGCGAGACGCTGTGGCGCGTCTTCCAGCTCGGTTTGGCGATGAGCGGAGTCGCGATTGTTCAGTGGCTGGTGAACGCGGATAGCCTCACGCCGGGACCACTCGTCGACAGCATCACCGCCGATCGTCCCATCGTGGCCGCTCAAGCCGTGCTGATCGCACACACCACGGTGATGGGCCTGTGGCTGTGGTTGCAGCGCCATCCTGGCCGCTGGGTCATCTGGGCGACGGCAGGTTCGCTCGTGCTGGTGGTGCTAACTCGGCACCGGTCGGTGTGGGTGGCGACCGTCGTGATGCTCGGTTTGACCTTCCTGTTGGTCAGCGGGACCAACGGGCGGCGCGTGGCCATCGTCGGGGTGTCGTTCGCTGCCGCGCTGGTGTTCATGGTGGGCAACCTGGCGCTCATCGGAGACGTCGACGACACCCTGTCCACTGCGGCAACCGATCTCACCAACTGGGAGTGGCGCCAGGATCGGTGGGGCCAGATCTGGGACGAGCACGCCGCCCGCGGCCCGGTAGCGAGCGTGTTCGGCTCGGAGTACGGCTATCCGTGGCTCACCACCCCCGATGGCGGCCGGGGGGTGTCGCCGCACAACCTCTACATCCGGATCATGGTCCGGCTGGGGCTCGTCGGCGCGGTCGCTCTCTTCGGCACCTACCTCTGGTTCGTCGGGCGCCACCTCCGTGTGAGGTCCGTCCCCTCACACGGCCAAATCCTCGCCATCCTCCTGGTGGGCCACCTCGTGTACTACGTGCCGTACGGCACCACGCCGGTGCTCGGGCTCGTGCTGGGCGCAGCCGCGGCCTGGGACCACCAGGTACGGCGGCGAAACAGGACACGATCCGACGCTCTGGACGGGGAGCTCGTTCGACGCCCCACGGTCGCCGCCTATACCCCGAGGACCGATCGGTAGATGTCCAGGTAGGCCTCGGTGACGGACTCCATCGAGAACTCGCGGGCTACACGGTCGAACGCTCGAGCCCGCATCGCCGGCCAGGCGGGCGCGTCCGCTGCGATAGCGAGGACCATGTCGGCGATGGCTCGCGAGGACCGCACGTCCACGAGGCTTCCGGCGGTGCCGTTGCCTAGAACCCACGGGACGGCTCCGCTCCGCTCGCCGCCAATGACGAGCGTCCCCTCGACCATGGCCTCGATCAATGTTCTCCCGAACGACTCCTCGAGCGACGGGTGCACCAGCAGCTCGATCGAGCGCATGAAGCCAGGGATCTCGTCCGACGGGAGCGGCCCGACGAACTCGACCCCGTGGGCCAGGCTGCGCTCCAATGCCCATCGTTGGGCCTTGCCGTCGGGCTCAAAGCCTGAACCGACCAGTCGGAGCCTGGAGTCGGGCAACTCCGCTCGGATCCGGCTGAACGCCTTGATGAGCGTTCCCACGTTCTTTCGACCCCCGAAGCCGTTGTTGACCGATCCGATGGTGAGCGCCGGTTGCGGTTCGCGGTCGGGCAATGCGTCGGGCACCTGGACTCCGTTGGGGATCACAGGTACGTCGCGGCGGTACCAATGCTTGACCTTGCCAGCGATGTACGGAGAGTTCGCGGTGAGGTGGGGGGCACTCCTCAGGACCCGTGCCTGCATAGCCAAGCGCACCAGACGATACGGGTGGGGGTGATACCGCAGAATCTGGGGACCCCAGTCGCGCACCGTAACGATTGTTGGAATCTCCGTTCGGAGCGCAGCGAGGGCAAATTCATAGGTCCAGTGCGCATGAAGGACGTCGGGAGGGTCGGCTCGAATCGCCCCGATGAGCGAGTCGATCTCAGTTCGGAAGAAGTCTCGCGCCCGGCCTTCAGTCCTCATCGGCAGAACATGGATTCGTAGTCGGTCGCCGCTCATGGAGCAATGGTCACGAGGGTCTGCCGAGAGCGTGTAGACGCTCACCTCCGATCCTTGAGCGTGCAGACCAACGACAAGCTCCGATGTGACACGAGCCGCATAGCCCTCTGTCGAGGCACGCGGCCCGTCGATCATGGGACTGAGAACATTGAGATCAACTGGGGCTACCACGCCAATATGTCGAGGGGTAGAGCGACTGTCTGAGGAACCGCTGTCCGACGAAAGCTCGTGATTCAATCGGGCCATGCTGTACCCACAACTTTGGCTGGACTACCTGCAGCGATTGCGCCACTGGGTACGTCGCCCGTCACGACCGAGCCCGCTCCGATAACCGCATCATCTCCGATTGAGACGCCCTTGAGTACAATTGAGCGAGCACCGATGAAGACATTGCTACCAATGCGCACCCTATCGTTAAGCGAACCCAGCGGCTTGGGCGCATGCCGATGGCGGATCGGAGAGATCGCGTGAAAGTCTGTGTCGGCAATCATTACATCCGCACCGATCAGGCAATTATTTCCGATCTCAATTGACCGCACCGAACAAAGGCTCACGCCACTGAGCCCGGTACCCGCGCCGATGCTGATCTGTGCGCCGACTTCCATAGTACGAAGGATGACGGGGCGAGAGACGCCGAGAGCGGTTGCGTGCGCGACAGAAATCATCGAAACCTTGTCCCCAATGACGATGCTTGACCGGCTATGTAGTTGCACAATTGGTAAGCCGATTAGCTTGGCGTCGCTACCTACCTCAACACCCCGCAGGCGAAGCCACGTTCTGAGCAAAGGGGACAACCGACTCCATGCAACCAGCCGCATCAAGGAAGTGGGCGACAGGCCTGTTGATCGCCTAGTCCTGCGCACCATCAACATCCAAACCGTGAATACGGGCAATTCCAGATGAGGTCATCTCATACCTCGGATGAGAGTCACAAGTGCTCGGATGTAGGGCGAGATGAACGCAACGGGCCATCGGTGGCGACCTCCATGGCGCCGGGTGTAGACGTACCAGTCCCGGATCGGGAGACCCTTGCGGCCGAAGAGAGTGCGCAGTGATGGCGTCGCCGGTGGGTTCCTGCTGCAGACCCCGACGGCGCCAGGGCCGAGGAGAACGGGAACCCCTGCCGCGGCAGCCCGGAGGCCGTAGTCGTTGTCACCGGTGGCGTGGGAGAACACCGGATCGAGAATCCCGATCCGTTCGACCGCAGCGTGTGGGACCAGCACGACATTGCCGTTGAAGGTGTCGACGGGGACGAAGTCGTGATCATCGGGCTCGACCTTGCTCATGCGACCGGGGTGCCAGCCGCTGGTGAGGATCGATCCGCCATAGGTCAACTGCCCGGTGTCGGGATCGACGACCGAGCCGACGACGATGGCTGGCTCGCGGCCCTCGCCCAAGCGCTCCTCAACCCGTTCGAGCAGACGGGCGAGTGCACCGGGGAGGAACTCAACGTCATCGTTGACCCACAGGTACGCGTCGAAGGAGCCGGTTAGTGCCTGCTTCCAGGCGAGCTCCATGCCCCGACACCAGAAGAGACTGCCGTCGGCGGAGATCACATGGACCTCGGGGAACTCGGCAACCACCGCCTCCGACGTTCCGTCCGTGCTGCCGTCATCGGTGAGGAACACCTCGAAGGCGAACCGCCCGTCCAGGTCGTCGTGGAGCGAGCGCAGGCAGGCCAGGGTCTTCTCGCGCCGGTTGTGACAGGTGAGCAGCACCGCCATACGTTGGCTCATTGCTGGCCTCGCTCCTCGACGCGATGAGGAGCCCGCTCCAACGCCTCCAGCACACCGTGGGAGAACCGCTTGACCATCTCGTCGATCGTCAACTCAGATCCGACCGCTCGCGCTCCGGCAGACAACCGCTTCGATCGCTCGGCATCGGACAAGAGGTCGGCGACCTGATCAGCGATGACCTGTGGATCGTTCGAGTCGACGATGAGCCCGCTCACATCGTGCTGCACGTAGCTCGCCTCTGGCCCGTGGGGGAACCGTGACGAGATGACGGGTGGAACCCCGAGCCTCAACGCTTCGTTGATCGCCAATCCTGCCGCCGATGGGTAAAGCGCAACATCGGCGATCGCCCAGTACCGTGCGCGCCCCTCAGTCGTATCCCCCGGCACGCGCACCACCCAGGGGCGCGCTGCCCTCGCCTGTTCGACCGTTGTGGCCAACTCTCCGTCACCGACTATCAGGAGCGCGAACCCTGGATGCCGTGTCCTTATGCGTTGCGCGATCGCAATCAGAAGGTCGGGCCGCTTGTTCGGATATAGCGCCCCCATGAAAAGACCAATCGGTCCAGCACCTACGCCGAGTTCCGAACGGAGGGCCTGATGCTCCTCGTTCGTTAGTTGGGCGCGAACCGTAGCGAGGCCCTCTGTGTCAAGCGTGTTCTGGACCGAGGTCACCCGATCCTTGGGCATGCCACGATCAACCACGGCATCAACGCTCGGCTCGTTGTAGGCGAACCACCAATCCAGGTGGCGCATCCGCCACCGATTGAGCTTCTCTGCCAGGTCGTCTCGACCCGGCTTGGCGAAGTCGGTCCCGTGCCCGAAGATTGCTGTGCGTCGATTCCGAACAGCCCGAGCGGCCAGGATCGACCAGGCCGTGGGATAGGCGATGCTCTCTGGCAACACGACAAGGTCAGCGTTCAACCACTCTGGAGGGAACGCTGAGACGAGCACCTCTCGACCTAGCGGTCGCCAACGCTTGGCCCGAAGCGGCATTGACGGGCAGGTATCGCGCAGCTCCCCAGGCTGGTTGGTGTGCAACGCGGCGTGAGTGTGCGCTGCGATGAATGTGACCCCAGCCTCCCCCAGGCGCGCTTGCACCATGTGGAGGAAGGCGCGCCGGTACTCCCGAAACCCCTGCGCTAGCCACACGACCGACTGGCTCACGTGCTTGTTCCAGATCGAGGATTCGAGGCTCCCTCCTCGGTCGGCCGAATCAGGTTCATCACTACACACCAGTGTGGCACCTCCGCCGCCGTCCAGACCGATCGGCAGCTGATGCCAAGGCGCACGAATCTGGTGAACCTGCATCGGAGCTACTGTGGGCTACGAGTAGGCGGACCGTCTCAACCTCCCCTACGAGAAGGTGAAATAGCCTGGAAGCCAAATGTTTGGTAATGGGGAAAGGAGCCGTGGGACTCCCATTGGCCATGTACCCGGTGGGAGCCTGATGCGACGTGGCCGGCTTCGAGCTCGACAAGGCACGAGTAGAGTCACTCTCCAGTGGGACCAGCGCGAACGAGCAGATGGTGTGGCACGCCTCCAGCTCCGACGGCTCGCTCCGCAAGCTTGGAGAACCCGTGCTGGTACTGCACCATGCCGAGCGGCAGGGGATCGAATCAGCGGTCGAGCGGTTCTGTGTTCAAGAGGCCGGCGCGCTGCCCGAACATGCATCCCGGCTAGGGCATCTCAACGGCGGGGTGATTGAATTTGACCGAGTACCTCCGACCAGCGGCGGTCACCGCAGGTGGTCCCGCCACCCGACACCTCGTCATCACACGTCTGAACCTGCCCATGGGCTCCCGCTGGAACCAGCGTGCATGGATCGAAGAACGACTCGCTGTCTGCCTGGCGCAAACAGCGCCGGCTGTTCGACACCAGACCAGAAGCGACTTCGAGTGGTGGTGGATCGCCTGTCGAACGGCTCCTCAGGCGGACCAACTGATCATGGACGCGGCTACTCGGGCCGGATCCCAGCTCGAGTGGGCTGATCCACAGGCGAAGAACCCGCTAAAGGACGCTGTCGATCGAATCGTGGGGACATCACCTGCAAGAGTCCTGGTAACACGTCTGGACTCTGACGACGTGCTTCACGAGCGGTTCGTTGAGAGCGTCCAACGGTGCGCCCGCAAGTGCGAGGGACCCTTCGAGTTGATCAACCCGCTCATCGGCGCTATGTGGTGCGACGGCTATATCGCCATCTGGCCCTACATCGCATCCAACTTCCTCACGAGTGTCACGGATTGGGAGGGAGCGGGCACGATCCAGACAGCATATGACTTCAGCCATGATCTCGCATACGAACATGCACCGGTCCGCCAGATTGCCGGACTCCCACTCTGGATGGTGATCTCGCACGGAGCTAACAGGTCATCCAGCCATCTCAGAGGGATTCACATACCCGGTCGCTTGATGCGACGGCGATTCACCTTCGAAGGCTTGCACCACGAACCGTGGTCACCACGTCTGTTCGTGCAAACCGCTGGTGGCTTAGCGTGGGCGCTCGTCCGGCGAGATGGCAGTCGCGAACGGCTAGCGCATCTAGCCGAGAGTTCGCTGCGGTGGCCCCTACGGGCCTTGCGCTCAAGAAGGCGCTCCACGACCGGTGGCCGGTGACCCTGCGGTGGCGCAAGCACCGGTGGTGCTGTCCGAGACGGTGGTGTCGGGTGGGGTCGCGGACCCATGAAGGCCCTAACATCGCCGCTCCCGGGTTGGGGTTGTCGGGTCGGGCCAGCCGGTGGTTTCAAGTCAGCCACAACACAGGGTGACGTTCCAGGTTGGTCGTTGTGGCCGAGCGGTGAGCGAAGTTGCCGCTGCACTCGGCGCGGACTGGCACGCGGTGAACGACGCAGTCACGGCATACGGTCAAGCTCTGCTCAACGCCGATGACACCAGGGTCGGCGAAATCGAAGCTCTCGGGGTCGACAAAGCGCCCTTCGCCCGCTTCGGGCGGTTGTGGACCCAGGCGTGGTCCACCCAGATCGTCGACGTGGCGACCGGTCAGCTTCTCGATGTGATCGAAGGGCGCTCCGCCGCGGGGCTCTGCGACTGGCTGTCGGATCAGGACCAAGCATAGCGCGACGCGGTCTGTTGGGCGGTGCCGGACCTGTCGGGGCCGTGGCGGTTAGCGTTCGATACGATGCTGGCCGGCGCCACCCAAGTCGCCGATCCGTTTCATTGTGATCAAGCTCGCCAACCAGCGCCTCGACTCGACGAGGTCCGGCGCCGGGTCCACAACGACACGACGTGTCATCGGGGCCGCGAAGACGATCCGCTGTATCGCTGCCGGCGGCTGCTCACCAAGGCCGACGAACGCCTCGACGAGGCAGGCCGCACGAAGCTTCTCGGCCTGCTTCGGTCGAGTATCCGCCCCTCGATCCGCCCGGTGGTGGATTTGCCCGGGGGCACTACGAGGGCCGGTTGACCGACAGGAGGCTGTCCGGGCCATCTACAACCTCGACGACGCCGACCTCGCCGACGAGTTCGTCGCGCGTCTTGCGGTCGATCTTCAAGACGAGTCCTGCCCACAAGAGGTCCGCCAGCTCGGACGCACGATGGTGTGTTGGCGACAATTGGTCATGAGCCGCGGCGCCAACCGGTCATTCGTCGACCCGGGCCAGCTCGGCGCTCAGGTGCTGGGTGAGGGGCTCGCCCACGGCGGCCATCCACATCGCGTAGCGCAGGGTGTCGCCGTCGACGGTGATGATCCGTTCGACGGCATCGACCCGCTTGGCGGTGGTGGTGTGGTTCACCGCAACGCTGCGCAGCTCGATGCGGCCAGGGCTGACGAAGCCCTCGGACACCTCGGCGTGACCGGTCGGGTGCGACACCACGACCTCGACCCGGTCCGGGGGCGACGGCCGCCAGTACCCCGACTCGACGTGGAGCGGGTCGCCGGTGACCGAGTCGGTGGTGCGCTGCTGGTACACCAGGAACCGCTTGCCGGTGTCGGCGAACCGGACCCGCTCGTCGTAGTCGAACGGGTCGATGGTGGGGTACTCGCCGTGGCCGCGTCCCTCCCACGTTCCGACCAGCATCGCGAGCGCTTCCAGATCGGGGTGCATGGGCTCAACGCTACTGGTGGGTCGACGAGTCGACCGAGCCGTGATCCGGCAGCGGACCCCACTCGGGGCCGGCCGGCTCCCGACCGTCCGGGCGGCGCCCAGCAGGCGCCACTCGACGAGACCCGTATCCGGTCACCCGGGTAGTGCTCCCCCGGTTGAGCACCGTGCCAAGAAGGCGGGCCCCCGCCCGATCCATCTCGGTGACCACCTCGGCCACCTCGTCGTCACGGGTCCGGCCCGCCTCGACGACCACGACCACCCCGTCGAGCCACGGAACGGCGGCGAACACGTCGGCCGCGGCCAGCGCAGGGGGAAGGTCGACGATCACCAGGTCGGCCTGGGCGGCAACGGAGGCGACGAGGCTGCTGGCCCGGGCTCCGGCCAACAGCTCGGCGGGATCCTCCGGAGCAGCCCCGGCGGTGATCACCACCAGCCCGGACTGGTCGGCAAGGCGATGGGCAGCGGACTCGAGGCCCACGTCGCCACCGAGCACGCTGGTGAACCCCGGAGCCTCGTCGACACCGAACAGCTCGTGGATGCGTGGCTGGCGCATGTCGCAATCCACCAACACCACCCGCTGTCCGGACCGAGCACACGCCAGGGCCAGGTTGGCTGCGGTGGTGCTGGCCCCACAGCCCGGCGTGACCCCCACCACCCCGAGGGTGTGTCCCGCCTCGGGCCCCAAGGCGCTGCGCAACGCGGCGCGCAGCACCCGGTAGGAGTCGGCGCTGGCCGACTGCGGCGCATCGCGCAGCGCCAATGCGTCGCCCGCACCCGAACGAGCAAGTCGCGGGATCGTGGCCAGCACCGGCAGACCCATCGCCGCCGCCTCGAGCTCACGCGGGGTGCAGAGGGAGCGGTCGAGGTACTCGAGGACGAAGACCGCCCCCACACCGAGCATGAGCCCGACCACGACCGCGAGCGCGAGGTTGCGAGACGTGGCGGGCTCGAACGGGGCTCCCGGCACCGCGGCCTCGGAGACGACCTCGGCCCCGCCGTCCTGCACGAACTCGACCACCAGCGCCAGCCGATCGATCTGGGCGCCCACCTCGGCCAGCTCGCCCTCCACCGCCTGGGCCCGCCGGTGGTGATCGGCCCGGACCCGGTCGAGCTCGAAGCTGCGGTTGGCGCTCTCGGGGTCGACGCCAGCCTCGGCCACCGCCAGCTCGTCGCGCATCTCGTCCAGCTCGGAGGTGAGCTCCGCCTCGCGCTCCTCGAGACGCTCCAGCGCGCCCCGGTACTCCTCGAGCAACAGCTCGCGTCGGTGCTCGATGAAGGTCTGCGCGTGCAGCCCTGCGGCCTCGGCGGCACGCTCCGCAGAGTCGCTCACCGCGCTGAAGGTCAGAAGGCGCGCCTCCTCGTCGGAGCGGACCGAGAGCTGCGGCTCGGACCCGACCACCGCCCGCACCTCGTCGGTGACCTCGGTGGAGCCGGCGGTGCGCACCTCGTCGCCGACGGCGGGCATCGCCTCTGACACGTCGACCCCGAGGACCGCAGCCGAGCTGGGCTCGGTGAGCAGCACCTCGGCCTCGGCCCGGTAGCGCGACGGCTGGGTGAAGGTCGCCAGTGCCGCGGCGGCCACCACCAGCACCACCGCCACCACGATCACCCACCACCTGCGGATCAGCACCACCAGGTAGTCGCGCAGCTCGATCTCGCCAGGATCTCGTTCGGGCACCATCGTCGCGACCATAGCTGCCGAGGCCCGCTGCGCCCGGCCCGCCACCCAGGGAGCGCAATGGCACCCGATGCTACGCTTCCACCCGGCGGCGAGGCAGTCCGACCCGCTGGGCGCGACCGTCGACCCCCGCCGCGAACCCCCACGACACGGAGCGAACGGCCAAGGTGACCAACCCGATCGGTGAAGGTCTCGCCCAGACGACCGCGATCGAACCGGACCGGGTCTCGGTGAGAGACGACGACCGGCAGGTGAGCTTCGCCGAACTCGACGCCATCGCCGGGACGATCGCTCGGAGGGTCCTCGAGGCCGGTCCCGGCTGCGAGTACGTTCCGGTGGTCGTCGACCGCTCGGCCGCCTCGGTCATGGCGATCCACGGCCTGATCCGCTCAGGCCACGCGGCGGCCATCATCGAAGCCGACGTGCCCCCGGCCCGGATCGAGCATCTGCTGGCCCGCCTGTCACACCCAGAGCTCGCGGTCGTGGCCCGTCCCGAGCTGGCCTCGCTGCTGCCGGAGGACACCAGCACGATCTGCGCCACCGACGAGACCGACGACCCTGTCGGACCACAACCCGTCGAAGCCGACGATCCCGCCATGGTGCTCTTCACCTCGGGGTCGACCGGCCAACCGAAGGGGGTCATCCACAGCTGGCGAACCCTCGCCGCGCTCCACGAACGGCGCAAGACCCGCCAGGCCGAACGAGGCCTGCCGGGTCCCCGGCCCCTGATCTCGCCGCTGGGGTTCGCCGCCGGGCTCACCCGCCTGATCGAGGTGTCGATCGGGTGCACCGTGGTGGTGAAGGACCCCACACAGCTCCAGCCCGTTCAGCTCCTCGAGTGGTTCGACACCGAAGGGTTCGAGTCGGTCGCGCTGGTGCCCTCGCTGGCGATCGCCGCCGCGGCCCAATGGCCGGCGGGGCGACGACTGGAGCATGCTCGACTGGTCACCACCCACGGCGAGGCCCTCACCTGGGAACACGTCCACTCGCTCCGTCAGGTGCTTCGCCCCGACGCGACGATCGACGCCGGCTACGGCGCCTCGGAAGCTCCCGGCTCGGCGATCCGCTACCTGATCGGTCCCGACACACCCCTCGGAACCGGACGGGTGCCGCTGGGCCGCCCAGCCGACCCGGAGAAGCTCCGCCTGCACCCGTGGGGCGACGACCCCGGCGACCCGATGGAGATCGTCCTCCGGGGCAACGTCGCGCTCGGCTACCTGGGCGAGCCGGAACTGAGCGCCCAACGGTTCTTCGTCGACGAGGACGGGATTCGCTGCTGGCGCAGCGGCGATCTGGCCTCGTGCAACCCCGACGGCGACCTGGTCCACCGGGGCCGGGCCGACGAGATGGTGAAGATCTACGGGCAGCTCGTCGAACCGGCCGAGGCCGAGGGAGTCCTGCGGTCGATCCCGGGGATCACCGACGCGGTCGTCCTGCCCGACCGCTCCTCGGGGCATCCACGCCTCGTCGGCCACGTCGCCGTCGAACCCGGTCACCCGGTGCGGGCCGGCGACGCCTACCAGGCGCTCATCGACGAGCTGCCGGCCCACACCCGGCCGGCGATCCTGGTCCGCCACGACCGCCTGCCACTCACCGATCGCGGCAAGGTCGACCGTCGCAAGCTCGCCGAAGAGCCTCCAACACCCTGGCGGGACCGCTCCACACGACGCCCGCAGGGAGGCCACGAGTGGTTCGTGGTCGGCCAGGCCCACCGCATCCTCGAGCGGGAGGTTGGCCCCGACGACGACATCTGGAAGCTGGGACTCGACTCGCTCAAGGCGCTCGAGCTGGTCTCGGTGCTCGACGAACTGGGCGAGCGCGAGATCGAGATCGCCGACCTGATCGAGTTGCGCACCCCCGCCGCCATCGCCGCCGCCGTGGCCGAGGCGCCCCACGAACGGACCTCCACCGCGGTCACCCTCGTCGACCGGGGCGACGGCACGCCCCTGTTCATCGTCCCCGGGGGCGGCGAGTCGGCGATCGTGTACCGCTCCCTCGCCCAGGAGCTCGAGGGCACACACCCGGTCGTGGTGCTCGAACCGCAGGGAATGCACGTCCCCAGCCGCCCCGACACCACGCTCGACCAGATCGTGAACCGCGCCGTCGACCAGATCATCCCCCGCATCGGCGACGGCCCCGCGGTCGTCGCCGGGCACTCGGCCGGCGGCCTCATCGCCTATGCCATCGGCGAGCGCCTGGCCGACCAGGGACAGCGATGCCACGTCGTGCTGCTCGACACCGCACCGAACCGCCCCAGCGGCCCTCGTCCGCGCCGCCGGCTCGCCAAGCTCGCCGCCAAGGCCCGAACCCACCCACTCCCGTCCCTACCCCGCGCGGTGCTGCGCCGAGCCGCCTACGAGTGGCGTGTCCGGACAGCGATGCGTCACGCCGGTCGTCGACCGGCCCGAACCGTGGCCGACTATCGAGCCAGCGCCCGGGTGCGCGCCAAGGCGTTGCGCCCGTACCAACCCGGTCCCGCACGCTTCCCAGTGACCATCATCCAACCCCACCACAGCCGTGCCGCCTCGCGCTGGCAGCCCCT
This sequence comes from Acidimicrobiales bacterium, assembly GCA_034521975.1. Taxonomy (NCBI): domain Bacteria; kingdom Bacillati; phylum Actinomycetota; class Acidimicrobiia; order Acidimicrobiales; species Acidimicrobiales bacterium. Next base: position 62,244 of record JAXHLR010000003.1, read on the forward strand.
CGCTCCGGACCTCACCGTGCACGAGGTCGGCGGTGACCACCGGTCGATGGTCGAACACCCCCACGCGACCGATGTCGCCCGCCACCTGGGTGCGGTCCTCTCGACCCCGCGGTGACGGAGCGCGCCGGGTGAGACCGAACCGCCCGACCGGTCGGACCTACATCGTGGTCACCAGGTGGACCGGACACCGGCTTCACTACGTGCGGCTGCTGGCATCGGCCAGCCTCGATCGTGGCCGACCGGTCACGGTCCTCCTGCCCGACGCCGCGACCGCATCCCCCGAGTACCAGGTCCACCTCGGCGACCTCGACCCGCTCGACCGTGAGCTGCTGGCCGACAGCAACGTCGCCCACGCGGTGCGGCGGGCGAGCGAGCTGGCGGGAACCGAAGACCTGGTGGTGTTCCCCGACGGCGACGCCGCCCTGGCCCCCCTCGCCCTCCACTCGCTCACCCGCCGCCTGCGGACCCGAACCAGCGTGCTGCTCATGCGGACCCCGACGCGTGGCGTCCCGTGGCAGCTCCGCTCGCTGGCCGTCGCCATGGCCAAGGCGCTACTCGTGCGCGTGGCCCGACCCCCGATCTCGATCCGACAGCTCACCGACTCGCTGCGCTTCGGCCAGCCGCACCCGCTCTTCGGATCGGTCTCCCCAGTCCCCGATCCCGTGGCGACCACGCACTGGCCGACCAGAGCAGAGGCACGGCGAACGCTCGGGCTCGACCCGGACGCCTTCATCGTCCTCGCTCCGGGGGTGATGCGGGCCAACAAGCACCCGACCCTCATCCTCGACGCCTGGCAGCGGTCACCGCTGCACCACCGGCGCGGCGTCCGTCCGCTCCTGGTGCTCGCAGGGAACCAGCACCCCCGCCAACGGGCGGGGATCGAGGATCGCGCCCGCCACGACCCAACGATCGAGACCCACGACCGGTACCTGCCGACCCCCGAGCTCGAGGCCTACATCGCCGCCGCCGACGGCGTCGTCCTCGTCAGCGCCAGCGAGTCGCCGAGCGGCACGCTAGCCACCGCCATCGCCGCCCAACGGCCGATCCTGGTCAGCGCGAGCAACCGCTCGAAAGCCCTCGTCGACCACCACGGCATCGGCGTGACCTGTGACGCCAACCAGGAGGCGCTCGCCCGCGGGTTCGACCAGCTCCACCAGCTCGCCCCGATCGAGCAGTGGCCTCGGTCCGCCCCGGTCGAGGCCTTCACCACCCCGCTCCTGGAACCAGACGAGTAGCGCGATGAAGAACCGGCGTCTGGACCCGATCGAGATGGCCCTCAGCCGCTTGTCGCGCCTCGCCCCGTCCACCGCCGCCTGGCTCGACTGGCAGCGACGGGGATCGCTCTGGCGGTGGGGCGGCCCCATGAACGGACAACCGGTTCGACAGGCGCTCGTCCGCCGGCTCGTCGCCGCCACGACTCCCACGGCGATCATCGAGACCGGGACCTACCGAGGCGACACCACCCTCTTCCTCGCCGACATCGCCGACTGCGAGATCCACTCCTGTGAGATCGACCCCAGGTTCCACGCCTTCGCGCAACGACGCCTCGGACGCCGCGACGACATCCACCTCGCGCTCACCGCGTCCCACCACTTCCTGAGGACCTACGCAGACACCCAGCCGACCCGCGACGACGTGCTCTTCTACCTCGACGCGCACTGGCAGGGCGACATCCCCCTTCACGATGAGCTCGAGATCATCTCCACCCGCTTCACCCGCAGCGTGGTGCTCATCGACGACTTCCGGGTGCCCGACGACCCCGGCTACCGCTTCGAGGACCGCGGCCCGGGTCGCTGCCTGTCCGAATCCGAGGTTCCCGTCGACCTCCGCGATCGTTGGAGGTGGCACTACCCGTCGGCACCCTCCGACACCGAAGGCGGCAAGCGGCAAGGATGTGCCCTGCTCCTCCAGCACTCCGACGACGGTCGGACCGACTGGATCGGCCCCACCTTGGCCTCAGAGCTGGCTCGGTCGTGGCGCACGGTCGACGACCGGACCTGACGACATCGACAGCAACGCGCCCACCAGGAGCCAGAACGGCAGCGCGAACTCGTTGCCGAAGCCGAACAGGCTCGACTCGCCGAACTGGATGGTGAACCCAGCCGCGACCGAGCCGGCCAGACCGACCCCGATGGGATCACGGCGCGATCGCCACCCCGCCCGGGCCGCCGCACCGATCACGCCCACCACCAGCAGAGCCCCGGCCGCCCCCAACTCGGCCAGAACCTGCAGGTAGCCGTTGTGGGCGGTGCCGATGAAGTACTCGTGCGGATCGCCCCGCCGCTCCTCGAGGATCAGCTCGGCGCTCCGGTATCCGTGGCCCGCCACCGGCGCGTCCTCCCATGCATCGACCAGGGTCGCCCACGCCCCCTCGCGGCCGGTGAAGAGCTGGTCGGTGCTTCGCTCCCACATGCTCCCGAGCTGCCCCGACACCACCACCAACACGACGATCCCCACACACAGCCCGATCGGGACCGCGATGCGCCAGTTCCGCAGCCAGCCCCGCATCAGGACCATCACCACGCCGGCGACCACCAGCGCCACCAGGCTGGTCCGAGAACCCGACAGGACCAGGCTCGCGGCGAGCGCTGCGAGCAGGCCCAGATGCAACGACCGGCCGGGAAGCGACGGGATCCGGGGCACCAGCGCCACCCCGACCGGAAGCACCAATGCCGCCACCATCCCCGACCCGTTGGGATGCACGTAGATGCCCGACACCCGACTGTTCGACGCCATGCCGGCCCACTCCGCACCGACCAACCACGCCACGAGTCCCACAACCGCCGCCGCGCCGAACACCGCGACGACGACCCACAGGTCGATGGTGAGGCGTTCCCGGTTGGGCCAGCGCAGGTTGCCGAGCACCGCGACCACCACAATCACCACCGCGAACAACAGAGCATGACGCAGCGTTCGATCGGGATGGATCGACCAGGCCACGGACAGGAGGGCGAGCAGGACCAGCGAGGCGAGCAGCAACCACGGCCACCACGTCCTCCGCTCCCGAGCAGCCAGACCACCCGAGAGCGCCACCACGGGCACCAGCAAGGCGAGCGACCCGTACCGGGCAAGCTCCACGAGGGTCCCCGACTGGTAGACCGACGCGTCGATGAGGTGGAACACGAGCGCGACCAGGAGAAGGATCGCCACCACCGCGACACCAGCACGCTTGACCACCGACAGCACGGCGCCACCGTATCCCCGCCCCGATGACCGCTCTGCCACCATGACACCGTGACCGACCCCCCAACCATCGGTGACCGACAGCGCAAGCTCCTGCTGTGCAGCCTGGCGGTCCCATGGGACGGTGCCCCCACCACCGGCCTCTACAACATCGATCAGGCCAAGGCGCTGCAGCGACAGGGTTGGGAGGTCGAGATCCTCAAGCCGATCCCCCGAACCCCGCGGTGGTTGGGGCGTCTGTCCCCACGTGCCCGTCGTTGGCGCCGGCACCCCGAGCACTACGAGTTCGACGGGGTCCGGGTGCACTCGCCCCGGGTCTGGTTCAGCCATGCCCCGATCGTCCGCACCCGTCTCGCCCGACTGGCCCCCGGGCTCGCCACCCGGTGGTTCCGCGCCGCGGTCCAGGACCACTTCGATCGCCACCACCACTCATTCGCACCCCACGCGGTCGTCTTCCACGGGTCGATCCCCTGGGCTGCGATCCGGTGCAGCACCCCCCGTGTGTTCATCGAGCACTCGGGTTCGGATGTGCGGATGTGGGAGTCCTCGCCCCGGATGCGCCGAGTGATAGCTCGCTCCACCAAGGGGGCAACGGCGCGCTTCACGACCGGGACGGTGCTGCAACGCCGCCTCGATGACATGTTCCCGGGCACCACCACCCAGTACCTCCGCAACGGAGCGGCTCAGCCCACTGCGGAACAGCTCGCCGCCACCCGGCCAGCGGAGTGGTCCGACCGGACCACGCTGCTGTGCGCGGGTACCTACCAACCCCAGAAGGGGCACCGCGTGCTGCTGCACGCTCTCGCCGACCTCCCCGACGACCTCCGGTGGCATCTGATGCTCGTCGGCGAGCCCCCGCGGAGCCTGAGCGACGAGATCGACGACCTCGGACTCACCGACCGGATCGAGGTCCTGCCACGCATGAGCCAGCAGGACCTGATCCAGTTGATGGTGTGGGCCGATCTCTTCGTCCTCCCCTCCTGGGACGAGGCGTTCGGAAGCGTCTACGCCGAGGCACTGGCCGCGGGCACACCTATCATCTGCACCTCCGACTGTGGAATGGCCGAGGAGATCGAGCACCGCGTCCACGGCTGGATCGTCCAACCCCGAGACGTCGCCTCGCTTCGCGCCGCGCTTCTCGAATCCCTCGAAACCGACCTACCAGCCATGGGACAGGCCGGTCGACAGCTCGCCACCGAACGCTTCAGCTGGGACCAGAACGCCACGACCCTCGCCGAGGCCCTCATCCGCGGCACCACACCGAGTGCTTGAGGACCCTGCGTTCACACCAGCTCGCTGACCACCAGCCGGACCTTTCCGCCCTTGGTCCTGGTCACCTCTGGTACCTCGGTGATCGTCAGGTCGAGACCTCCGTCAGCGTAGGACAGCACCCTCTGCCGCAGCCGCTCCCGGTCCGACTCGCCGAAGCCCGGTTCGGGGACGACGAGCAGCTCGGCGCTCCCCGGTGACCGCTGCACGAACTGTGCCATCCGGACACCGCCGAGCCCCTTGAACGGAAGGTCGAGGCGACCAAGACGACCACCATCGGCGAGCACCACGTAGTCGTCGAGACGACCATCGAGACCCTCCAGGATCCGGCCGGGACGACCACACCGACACTCCGTCTCGCCGATCGCGGCACCATCACCCATGCGATAGCGGATCAGGGGAAAGGCAGGGTTCGCCAGCGCCGTGCCCACGACCTCGCCATCCACGACCTCGAGCGCGCCGAAATCCTCGTCGACGTGCAGAGCACCGAGGGGACACTGCGATGCATTGGCGACCTTCTCGGCCGCCCCGTAGTGCTCGATCGGGTCGACCTCGAACGCCTGCAGGATCAGCTCCCGCTGGTGAGCCTGGATGTTCTCGGCTCCGGTCGTGACCCAGCGAACACCGAGTCGACCGGTCAATCCGCGGTCGATGACCCTCGCGGCGACGAGGCTGATCACCGAGGGGAAGCCGTGCAGCCACGGAAGTCGCCGTCGGACGAGCACGTCGACCATCTCGTCGAGCTGGGCGGGATTGGTGTGAAAGGCACTGAACATGACCCGGCGCTGGGCGCGGTCGACCCGCCACACCCGCTGGTCGCCCCTCGTGAGCCGGCGCGAACCGAAGTGGCCGCACCAGGTCCCACGCTCGATTCCGTGCCACCGGCGATAGCGCCACCACACCGCCCACTGCTCCTGCACCGCCGAGGGACAGATCGGAACCTCCAACGGCGACCCCATCGTGCCGCTGGTCAAGGCCACGGCGCGCCCGGGGATCGGTTCCGTCGGGTGAAGGCGGTCTCCGAGCGAGCGAACCTCGTCCCGACTCAGGACGGGAAAGTGTGACAGATCGTCCAGCCCCTCGATCTCGTCCAGCCCCCGATAGGCGCCAGTGGAGTAGTGCGGGACGTTCATGGCGGCATAGGCCGCCATCGAACGCAGGCGCGCATCGCGGTACTGCTCGAAGTCGTGCCGGCTCCAGCTCGCCCGGTCCTCGTAGGCACGCAGCCTCTCGGCAAAGGGCTTCCCGTAGCGCCGCCGGACGATCCTGGCCCCCTCGACGGTGATCGCCAGATCCTGGACCCAGGGTGGGAGACGGTGGTACCAGCGCTCGCCGAACGGGGCATCGCCGTCACCTTGCTCGGTGACTTCGGCCCCCGCCCCCTCAGCGCTCACATCCGCTCCTCGCAACATACGGCGGTGTGCCTCCTCGGCATCGCCCGAGAGTAGGCGCTCCTCGACCAGCGCTCGCGCCGCGACACGGTGGGCACGCCGATCCTCGGCGGGCGACGACGCGTAGCTGTCGAGCACCGCGGCGAATCCTCGGTGGTCATCCGGAGACCGGACCCAACCCGCGCCGGCCTCCTCCACATCGCTCCACGGAGTCCGGTCGCTGATCAGCACCGGGGTCCCCGCCATCAGCGACTCGGCCACGACGTGACCGAAGTTCTCCCCGTGGGTCGGCAGAAAGGTCACGTCGGCGCGCGAGAAGAAGTCGACGACCTCATCGGGAGCCACCTCGCCCACGTACTCGATGCTCACGTGCGACGGCGCATCGGCCAGAAGCTCGCGACATCGATGCCAGTAGGCCTCCTCACTCACCGGCCCGGCGATGGTCAACGTGACCCGCTCGGTGCAGTGAAGCACCGAGCGGATCGCGCCATCGAGGTTCTTCTTCGGCGAGATGCGCGAGAGGAACACCACCCGAAGGCCGCGCTCCGCGCTCGGCGGCACCTCGGTCGTCGCAACGCTCCCCTCCAGGTGCCCGGTGAGATCCTGCGCCTGGTGGATGACGCTCACCCCGGACCCGAAGACGGCCCGGATGTCGCGTTCCTCGTGTGGGTTCGATGCCTGGAACTCGACACGACGCGCCAGCAGCAACAGCCGGGCGACAACGACGCCCAGCTGCTTGCGTCGCCAGTGGATCCTGAGCGCGCCCGGCGAGAACTCGCCCCGCGGCGCCAGCACCACCCTGCGGGCGCGAATCCACCCCAACGACCGGAGCAGCAGCGCCCACCACGTGAAGCGCCGGTGGAAGAAGCTGTTCAAGTACAAGACGTCGTAGTGGGTTCCCCGGATGTCCTCGAACACCGCCCGCAGCGCGCCACGCCGCTTCGACACGTAGACGACCCGGGCTCCGTGCCAGTCCATCCACTCGTCGGGGCGCGGACCCGGCCGGTCCGCGAACGCGCCGGTCACGACGTGGAACTCGAACTCGTCCCCGAGGCGCTGCACCAACGCCGCCACCGATCGAGCCGGCCCGCTCGCCTCGTAGACGGGAGGGAACACCCCCACGAACACCAGGACCGACGGCTTCGCCCCCGGCTCAGCCATGGGGACCCGCCGGGGTGGGTTCGACCAGGTCGGTGTCGAAGCTGACCGCAGCCAGCGCCTCGTCCAGCGATCCGATGGTCACGACCCTCCCATCGGCCATGGCGACCACACGGTCACAGATCGTCAACGTCGAGACGCGGTGCGCCACGATCACCAGCGTCACCCTCCCGTGGAGCGACGAGATCGTCTGCTGGAGCAGGCGCTCGGACCGCACGTCGAGGGCACTGGTCGGTTCGTCCAGCACCAGCAGCTGTGGGTCTCCCGCCAGCGCCCGGGCGATCGCGATGCGCTGCTTCTGACCACCGGACAGACCAACGCCCCGCGGGCCGAGCATGGTGTCGAACCCCTGGGGCAGTCGCTCGATGTCGTCGCCGACGTGGGCGTCGGCAGCCGCCCGTTCCACGCGCTCGCGGTCGATGCCTTCACGGAAGAAGCCGATGTTGTCGGCAACCGTGCCCTCGAACAGCTTCGGCTCCTGGGGAGCGAGCGCCACCAGGCGGCTCCACGACCCCGACGAGATCTCCCGGTAGTCGAGGCCGTCGACGGTGACCGAACCTCGGACCGGTGGGCGCAGGCGGAGCAGGATCTGCACCAACGTCGACTTGCCTCCACCGGACGGGCCGATGATCCCCACCGCCTCACCGACCTCGAGGGTGAGCGAGACCCCCTCGACCGCCGGGCGATCGGGTTCGTAGGCATACACCACGTCGTTGAGCTCGATCCGCCCGAACGAGTCGCGAACGGTGTCGCCGAAGGCCACCGGAGACTGCTCCAACGACTGGATCCGATCGAGCAGGCGGTCGAGGTTCGGTGCCAGCTGTCCTGCAGCCTGCGCCGAGCCCTGCGCCCCCTGCGCGTAGGCGAGCGAACGCACGATCAGGATCACCACCGACCCCACCGCCGCCAGATCGATGTCGCCCCCGACGTGCAGGACCACCACCGCTCCCACCAGCATCAGGACGGCGAGATCACGAAACAGGTGTGTACCCAGCCGGGTGACGAACCGGCTGTCGACGAACGCCTCGCGCACCCCACGGTTCGCCGACTCGAGTCCCTTCGCCTGCACCTCGTCGACGCCGAACACCCGATGCTCCATCGCGAGCGAGCCCCACTGGCTGATGCGCTCAGCCAGGGCGCTGTTGCGCTCGACGAACCGCCGGCCCCTGCTGTGGGTCAGCCGGCGCAGCGGGGTCAGGATCGCGAGCAGCACCGCGCCGAACAACAGCACCGCCAGCGTGGCCAGGGGATCGACCACCAGCGCCGCCGCCAGCAGGGCGCCAAGACCCAGCACCGCCGCCACGAACGACGCGATGTTCAGCACGAGCTGAGCGGTCTGGCCGGCCAGCGTCGTCGCCGCCTCCTGCAGCGCGCCCTCGCGCTCTTGATCCTGACGCTCCCAGGTGCTCTCGGCGAACGCCCGGATCAGTCGCCGCCGCGCCGCGGCCAGCACCGCGCCCGCCACCATGGCCGTGAGGCGCGAGACCACCACGTGCAACACCACCACGGCCAGTCCGGCCAGGGCGGCCGCCGCCAACGCCACACCCGTCGAGACCTCGACGGTGCCGAACACCGGCAGGCCGAACGATGTCACATCGTCGCCCTCGGCCACGGTCAGTGCCGAGGTCACCACCAGCACCAGCAGCAGCGCCTCGAGCAACCCCGCCGCCAGCGACAGCAGCGAGAGCGCCCCGGCACCGAGCCTGCCGCGGCGACCCAGGAACGGGCGCACCTTCAGCCACACCGACCACATCAGCGCCACCGTCCTGGCACCAGGCCCAGACGTGGTCGCCGTAGTGTGGGGGCTCCTGTGACTGCGACCTCCAGCACACGACCCACGTGGCTCAACGATCACCTCATCCCTCGGCCGGCCGAAGCACCCGAGCCTACCCGTGAAGCTCGGCACGGCCGGACTCCCGAACATGGGTGAAGTCCTCGGGGCACCGGACCCACGGGACCACATCCGAACCATCGGGGTGATCGCGCTCGGAGCCGGACTCGTGGTCTTCCAGCTCCGCGCCGTGCTCGACCACGTGATCGGCCCACCGTCCGCACTCACCCCGCTGGTCCTCCCGCTGGCCGCCCTGTGCGCCGCCGTCCTCGTCATCGGCGACCGTGGTCAGCTCCCCTTGGGTGTCGTGCCCGTCGTCGTGCTGGCAGCCACCTTCCTCCCCGGCGTCGCGCTGGCCAGCCTCGAGGGCTACTCGGCCCAGAAGTCGGCCGAGCTGGTGTTCGTGACCTTCGGGCTGTGCCTCGCGGCGGTCGTCCTCGTCGACTCCACCGACCAGGTCGCCCGCCTGAACCGAACACTGCTGGTGCTCACCGGACTCGTCTGCACCCTCGCGCTCGTCCTGCCCGGCGCCCGCGACGTGCTGGACCACCGCGCCTGGGCCTTCGACCTCAACCCCCTGCTGATGGGAAGGGCCGCGAGCCTGCTCACGGTGCTCGCCGTGTTGGCGATGCTCCGAACGTCGTGGCTGAACCGAGCGGGACTCGCCGCACTGGCCGGCATCGGCGCCTACTGGGTGATCGCCACCGCGACCAGGGCCCCGGGGCTCGGACTGGTCGTCGGCCTCCTGGCGATCGGCGCCATCTGGTGGTCGGTCGAGCGACGCCCAGGTGGCCTGCAACAGCTCTGGTGGTGGGCGATCGGCGTGGTGGGCAGCGTGGGAATCGCCGTCGCCCTGGCCCCGAGCGACGCGGTGGAGCGGATGACGAGGATGCGACTCGACGATGCTCGACGTTCCTACTACGAGGCCACCATGGACTCGATCACCTCCGAGCCCTTCGGCGTCGGCCTCGGAGACTTCGTCTCCATCCTCGAACCCGGTGCACGATTCCAGAGCCGGTACCCGCACAACCTGCTCCTCGAGACCGGTGCCGAAGCGGGGATCATCGCCTTGGCCGCCGTCCTCGCGCTGCTCGGCGCAGCAGCGATGTTCGCCTGGCAGGCCCGGGCGACCTGGGGTCGGCTGCTGCTCCCACCCTTCTGTGTCGTCCTCGCCAGCGCCATGTTCTCCTCGGACCTGAACGGCAACCGTGCGGTGTTCATCTTCGCCACGGTCTCGGTCGCTCTCGGCCTCAGGGACCGGGCCGGCGGTCGGGCCACCTTCGACCTGTTCCGCCCGCTGCACCGGTCAACACCCCCATGAACCGTTCGACCGCCCGCTCGAGCGTCAGGCGATCCCGATAGAGCTCTCCTGCCCGCATCGACAGGCGCTCGATCAGATCCGGCTGCTCGTACGCCTCCTCGATGCAACGGGCGAGACCGTCGACCGACGCGGGCGAGTACACCAACCCGGTCTCGCCGTGGATCACGAACCCGGCCTCTGGAGGGTGATCGGACGTGTCGGCGGTGATGACCGGCCGGGCACAGCTCAGCGCGTCCACCACGGCCAGTCCGGCGTGCTCGGGGATGACCACGAAGTCCGCCTCGGCCACCATCGGCCGCAGGACCCCCCAATCCGTGACCGTTCCCACCCACTCGATGCGACCACCCACGCCGCTGCGGTCGGCCCGTGCCACGAGCCGGGCACGTTCAGGACCGTTGCCGACGACGGTCAACGAGAGCTCCAGCCCGCGCTCGCCGAGCAGCGCAAGAGCGTCGATCAAGCGGTCGACACGCTTGCGCCCCTGAAGACGACCGATGTACACCAGCCGGCGACCTGGCTCCGACCGGACGTCTCCCGGACCGGGGGGTGGCCTTCCCGTGGTGTTGTCGATCACGTGCACCTCACGGTCGACCCCGAGGGTCCGGACACGATCGGCCCCGCCACGGGAGTAGACGATCGCACCGGCGGACAGGGACAGCTGCATCCGGCGCAGCAGGCGAACGACCCGTGAACGCGACCGCCCCAATCCGTGCCCGTAGAGCAGCACCGGCACGCCCCGAGCCTTGGCGATCAGGAGGATGGGCAGGACCTCCAGATGCCGCGCATACCAGTGCAGGACCATCACATCGCAACGACCGCGCACCGCGAACCACAACGACCGGGGAGTGAACCACACGCCGTCGAGGCGGAACCGGCGCGTGGGGACGAACGAAGCCTCGAGGTCACCCGTGCCATCGACGTGATGGCTGTCAGTCGGGGGGCGCTCGGACACCACCGTGAGACCGCCGTCCAGCGCCTCGTTCAGGGCGTTGAAGAGCGGAACGCGATAGTGGGGGACCACGTCGTGGACGAACGCGACCACGAGACGCCGAGGGCTGGGATCCATGGGGCGCCCATCCTATGGTTCCGGGGCCACGGCGATGAGCGGGCCCCGACGACACCCCGTTGGTAGCGTCACCGTGATGGCCGATGTGCTCATCGTCGCCGGTGCCCGGCCCAACTTCATGAAGGTCAAGCCGGTGCTCGACGCGCTCGAGGACCTCGACCTCACCACCGCGCTCGTGCACACCGGACAGCACTACGACACCGCCATGAGCGACGTGTTCTTCGACGAGCTCGGCCTGCGGACCCCCGACCACTCGCTCGAGGTGGGCTCCGGAAGCCACGCCACCCAGACCGCGGCGGTGATGACCGGCATGGAAGCCCTCGTCGACGAGCTGGCCCCGGGCGCGCTCGTGGTCGCCGGTGACGTCAACTCGACGATGGCCGCCGCCCTCGTCGGAGCCAAGGCCGGCTGCGTCGTCGCCCACGTCGAGGCCGGGCTCCGCAGCCGCGACTGGTCGATGCCCGAGGAGGTCAACCGGGTCGTCACCGACCGGGTCAGCGACCTGCTGCTCGCCCCATCGCCCGACGCGGTCGACAACCTCCGCCACGAGGGGTACCGCGACGACCAGATCGTGCTCGCCGGCAACACGATGATCGACACCCTGCTCGCCAACCTCGACCGGGCCCGTTCGAGCGATGTGTTGGCCAGGCTCGACCTGCGGGCGGGTGCCTACGTGGTCGTCACCCTGCACCGGCCGTCCAACGTCGACGATCCCGAGGTGCTGGGTGAGCTGACCGGCCTGCTGAACGACATCGCCCGCGACCTTCCCGTGGTGTTCCCCGCCCACCCCCGTACCCGCGCCCGGCTCGACGCGGCCGCCCTGGTCCCCGAGGTGCAGCTGATCGACCCCCAGGGCTACCTCGACTTCGTCGCCCTGCTGGCCGACGCCGCCTGCGTGCTCACCGACTCCGGCGGGATCCAGGAGGAGACAACGGTGCTGGGCGTTCCCTGCCTCACCCTTCGCGACAACACCGAGCGGCCCATCACCCTCACCGAGGGCACCAACCGGCTCGTCGGCCGCGACCCGGCCACGGTCCTCGCCGCGTACCACGAGGTGCGAGCCGACCCCCCGCCACCACGACGCCCCGCCCTGTGGGACGGCAAGGCCGGTCTCCGGTGCGCCGAGGCGATCGACGCCGTGCTCCACGACCCGGACTGGCGGCGACCTACCGTTGTCTGACCCACACGACCACCGAGGAGGAACCCGATGACCAAGCTGGTGGTGATCGGCCAGGGCTATGTGGGGATCCCTCTCGCGGTGCGCGCCGCCGAGGTCGGCTTCGAGGTGGTCGGCTTCGACATCGACAAGGACCGCGTCGACCAGCTGCGCGGCGGTGACAGCCCCGTCGAGGACGTCACCTCCGAGCGCCTCGCCGCGGTCCGCTCCGACCGCACCTACACGCCGAGCAGTGACCCCGACGACCTGGCCGACTTCCACGTCGCCGTGATCTCGGTGCCCACCCCGCTGCGCGACCACCAGCCCGACCTCGGCCACATCGAGGAGGCCGGCCGCACCCTCGCCGCGCGCCTCACCCCCGGTGCGACCGTCATCCTCGAATCGACCACCTGGCCCGGCACCACCGACGAGCTGCTCCGACCCATCCTCGAGGCGGGCTCAGGCCTGGTCGCCGGCGCCGACTTCCACCTCGGCTACTCGCCCGAACGGGTCGACCCCGGCAACACCACCTGGACCCTCGAGAACACCCCCAAGGTCGTCTCCGGCATCGACGCCGCATCGCTCGCCGCCATCGAGGCCGTCTTCTCCAGGATCGTCGAGACCACCGTCGCGGTCCCCACCACCCGCGAGGCCGAGCTGGCCAAGCTGCTCGAGAACACCTTCCGCCACGTCAACATCGCCCTGGTCAACGAACTGGCCATGTTCGCCGGCGACCTCGGCATCGACATCTGGGCCACCATCGACGCCGCATCGACCAAGCCGTTCGGCTTCATGCGGTTCACACCGGGCCCAGGGGTGGGTGGCCACTGCCTGCCGATCGACCCGTCCTACCTGTCCTGGCGGGTGAAGCAGAGCCTGGGTCAGGCCTTCCGGTTCGTCGAGCTGGCCAACGACATCAACGACCACATGCCCGACTACGTGGTGCGTCGACTCACCGCCGCCCTCAACGACCGGGAGCTGTCGGTCAAGGGCAGGCGGATCCTCGTGCTCGGCCTGTCCTACAAGCGCGACACCGGCGACGCCCGCGAGTCACCGTCACAACCCATCTGCCGCCGGCTCGTCGCCCTCGGCGCCGAGGTCCGGGCCGTCGACCCCCACGTCGCCGGCGACCAGACCCCACCCGGGGTCACCCGCGTCGAGCTCACCGCCGACGAGATCCGAACCGCCGACTCGGTCCTGGTGCTGGTCGACCACAGCGACTTCGACCCCGAGCTCGTCGGCCGCGAAGCACAGCACGTGCTCGACACCCGCCACTGGCTGGCACCAGGCCCAGGGGTCGAGCACCTCTGACCGCAGCGGGGACTCAAGCCCAGGGCCCGGTACCGGGCTCGATGGTGGCGTCCGTCGAGTCCCACGGCGCCCGGTGACCCCGCCGCAGCACGGCATCGAGCTCATCGGCCGGGGTGGCCAACAGCTCGTTCACCAGTGCGGGGGCGATCGGTGCCACCTCGACGTGGCTGATCAGCGGATGGAACGGGCGGTCGTCGACCTCGCCCTCGGCCCACAGATCCTCGTGCAGCTTCTCGCCCGGACGAAGGCCCGTGTAGACGATGCGCACCGGACGATCCGAGGCCGCGATCAACCGGCGGGCCACCTCGTCGATCCGCACCGCTTCGCCCATGTCGAGCACCAGCACCTCGCCGTCGCGCCCGATCGCCCCCGCCTGGATGACCAGCTCGACCGCCTCGGCGGTGGTCATGAAGTAGCGAGCGACCTCGGGGTGAGTGACCGTGACCGGGCCGCCCGCCTCGATCTGGGCCTCGAAGGCTCCGAGCATGGACCCCCGCGACCCCAACACGTTGCCGAAGCGCACCGACACGAACACACCGTCGGATCGCCGCGACATCTCGGCGGTGAGCCGCTCGGCGATTCGCTTGGTGTAGCCCAACACGCTGGTGGGGTTGGCCGCCTTGTCGGTGGAGATGTTGACGAACCGCTCGACGCCGACCTCGGCGCTGAGCTCGAGCAGCAGCTGGGTGCCGCCCACGTTGGTCTTCACCGCCTCGGCCGGGTGCATCTCCAGCAACGACAGGTGCTTGAGGGCCGCGGCGTGGAACACCACCTGGGGCCGGAACCGGGCGAACACCTCGACCATGCGGTCGCGGTCGCGGACATCGGCCACCACCAAGGTGGGATCGTCGAGCAGGGCCCGGCCCTCGATCGACATCTGCACCCCGTGCAACCCCGACTCGTCGCGGTCGACCATCACCAGCTCGGCAGGGTCGAACCGCCGGAGCTGACGGCACAACTCGGACCCGATCGAACCACCCGCACCGGTGACCAGCACCCGCCTGCCGGTGAGGTAGTGGGCGATCGACTCCATGTCGGTGGTGATGCCGCCCCGGCCCAACAGGTCGGCGTTGGACACCTCACGAACCTGTGACAGCGCCACGCCGTCGATCAGCTCGCGCACCGACGGCAGGACCCGCACCGCCAAGCCCAGCCCGAGCGCCTCGTCGTAGAGATCGCGGACCAGCTCGCCGCCGACGCTGGGCACGGCGATGATGAGCATCTGGGCATCGAGATCGGTGACCACCCGCTGGAGGTCGTGGCGGGTCCCCCGCACCGGGACCTTGTTCACGACCAGGTTGGCCTTGGCCGGGTCGTCGTCGAGCAGGCCCACCGGCACGTAGGCGCTGGCAGGATCGTTCACCATCTGAGAGACAAGCTGGCGACCGGCCTCGCCCGCGCCGAAGACCAGCACCGGAGAGGCGTCGTGGCGGCTCGGCCGGCGACGGCGGGCATCGAACCCCCGCCATGCGAGTCGACCCGCCGCCATGAGCACCAGCGCGCCCACCCCCGCTCCCATCGACGACGACGTGGGGACAGCGGTGTCGAGAACCAGACGGTTGACCACGACCAACAGCACCCCGGCTGCCAGCACCGTCCACACCAGCGCCACGACCTCCTCGTAGCTCGCGTAGCGCCACCTGCGGCGGTAGATGCGGGTGAACTGGGCGATGAGCAGATGCAGGGCGACCGCGGCGAACGCCGCGGCCACGATCCCCCGGGACCGGTCGGCGGGGATCGCGAACTCGTAGCGCAACCAGGTCGCCACCCACACCGCCACCGCCCACGCCACCGAGTCGGCGACCGCCTGCATGGCAGGCCAGGCCCGCGCCAACAGGCCGACCGGCCCACGATTCGAGCCGGCACGCGCACCACCGACCGTGGTGTCCGGGCCCGCTTCGCGGGGGTGTTCGATGGGATCATCCGCCAACGCTGTCGCCTCTCGTCAGGTCGTCACCGACAGTATGGCGGCCCACCATCCACTGCGACAGTCTCGGCCGAAACCTCAACTCCACCGCGATCTGTGCCGAAAGAGTGACAAGTGACCTGCATGTCGGTTAGTGTCACGCCCAGGCGGGAGCTCGTACCCGCAGGCCCGAAGGCAAGAGACAAGGAAACCTAAATGCGCAAAGCACTCGCCCTTCTCGCAACTGTCGGTGCGTTCATGATGCTGTCGTTCGGCATCGCCGGCGCCCAGGTCGACTACGACGGTGACGAGACCACCACCACGACCGAGGCGACCACCACCACCACCGAAGACGTGGTCACCACCACGACCGAGGCCCCCACCACCACCACCGAGGACCCCAGTGGTATTGAAGGCGAGGGCGACGCGACCGATCCCGGCACCCTGCCGGCCACCGGCAACGACAGCCTCCCGCTGGCCCAGATGGCCATCGTGTTGGTCGCCGCCGGCGGCATCGCCCTCCTCGCCGTGCGCCGCACCCCGGCCAAGGTGAGCACTGGCAGCTGATCCCAGCACATCGTTGACGCCCCACGAGGGCGAGTCCCACACCGGCCTCGACGAGGCCGGTGTGGCGCGTTCGAGCCCAGTCCGACCCGGTGCCCGCACCACACCGATGGTGGTCGCCTGCCTGGGGGCAGTCGCCGCGGTGCTAGCACCGGTCGAGCCCACCGCCACATCCATCGGCGATGCGTTCTGGCTCGCCGCCATCGCCGCCATCGTCACCCTGGCCGCGACCCGGGCCCATCCCATCGCGCTGGTGACGCTGTGCGGCGCGGCGGGAGCGACCACCACCGGCTGGGCCCAGGTGCTGGCCGCGGTCGCGCTGGTCATCGCCTTCGGGGCAGCCTTCGTCGACCTGCCGCGACCCCAGATCGGAAGCGCGATCGCGGGTGCACTCGCGATCAACGCCGCGCTCCGGGCCGAGCCGGTGCTCATCGGCAACCTCGCCACCGCGCTGGTGGTGACCGCAGGGGTGGGCGCTGTGCTGGTCACCGCTTACCTCGCGTCCGGGCATGCGACACGTCGCCTCGTCCACCGGACCGGACTGATCGCCATCGCCGTCGGTGCGCTGTTCGGTGGCATCACCGCGCTCACCGTGCTGGTCGTCCGCGGCGACCTCGAGCGCGGGGTCGAGCTCGCCCAGGCGGGGGTCCGGCTTGCGGCCGACGCCGACCCCGACGGGGCCGCCGACCAGTTCGGTCAGGCCCAGGACACGCTCTCGGGCGGCCACCGTTGGTTGAACCAGCCGTGGCTGTGGCCCGCCCTGGCGCTTCCGGTCGTCGGACCGAACCTCGACGCCACCACCCAGATGGCCCGCGCCGGAACCGACCTGGCCGACAGTGCACTGCGGGTCAGCGACGTCACCGACCCCACCCAGCTCGCCATCAGCGGTTCGCAGATCGACATCGAGGCACTCGCCGACGCCCATCCCCACCTCGTCGACGCCCGCGAGCAGATCGCCGCCGCGCTCGCCACCATCGAACAGGTCCGTTCACCCTGGTTGCTGCCGCCACTGGCCTCACGCATCGATGGCTTCGAGTCGACACTCGCCGACGCGCTCCCCACCGCCGACACGCTCCTCCAGGTCGCCGAGATCACACCTCCCATGCTCGGAATCGACGGCCCCCGGACCTACGCGCTCTTGCTCAGCACACCGGCCGAGACCCGGGGCCTCGGGGGATTCGTCGGGAACTGGGGGCTGCTGGTGGCCGACGGTGGCCGGATCACGCTCGAGCGCAACGCCAGGATCCGGGTGCTGTCCAACCACCCCGATCGCGACGACCGCACGCTGTCGGGACCAGCGGACTTCCTCGAACGCTACGACCGCTACCACCCGACCCGCTTCTTCCAGAACCTCACCGCCTCACCCGACTTCCCCACCGTCGCCGGCGCCGTCGCCGAGCTGTTCCCACAAGCCGGAACCCCAGAGATCGACGGTGTCATCCTCGCCGACCCGGCAGCGATCGCGGCACTGGTCGCCGTCGTCGGCCCGGTCGAGGTGCCGGAGCTGGACCAGCCGCTCACCGGGGAGAACACCGAGGAGTTCCTCCTCCACGGTCAGTACCTGGTCGACGAACGCGTCGACGCGCTCACCGCGCTCTTCGACGGCCTGTTCGACCAGCTCGACCGCGTCGAGCTCGACCCCCAGCGGATCACCTCGGCGTTCGCCCCGGTCGTGGACACCGACCGGTTGATGATCTGGAGCGCCCACCCCGACGAGGCTGCGGTGCTCGCCGAGCTCGGCATCGATGGAGCGTTCCCCCGCGTCGAACCCGGCCAGGACCTGCTCAGCGTCCGCACCGCCAACGCCAACCCCAACAAGATCGACGTCTTCCTCCAGCGCGACATCGACTACGAGGCGACGATCGACGCCTCGACCGGCGAGCTGACCGCCACCGTCGGCATCGAGCTGACCAACGACGCCGTCGACGACCCCGAGCTTCCCGGCATCATCCTCGGCAACGACGACGAGAACCCACGGGGCACGAACCGGCAGTGGGTATCGGTGTACACCCCGCACGACCTGGTGGAGATGCGCGTCGACGGTCAGACGGTGGAGGCCGAGACCCTCCCCGAGCTGGGGGTCGACGCGCACGCGACGTTCGTGAACGTCCCGCCTCAGGGGAGGGTCGAGATCGAGATGACGCTGCGCGGCGAGGTCGATCCGGACCGCTACCGGCTCACCTGGGCCGGCCAGCCGACGGTCAACCCCGACCGGGTGCGGTTCGAGGTCGACCTCGGCGACCGGACGCTCACGCTCGACGAGACGACCTCCAGTGATCTCGAGCTGGCCGCGAGGCCCCAGCGATGACCAAGCGAGCAGTCGACGTCGTCGGCGCGGTCATCGGCCTGGTCCTGCTGTGGCCGGTCATGGTCATCGTGGCCATCGCCATCCGGGTCACCATGGGTCGCCCCGTCCTGTTCCGACAGGAGAGGGCGGGACGTAGCGGCGCTCCCTTCGAGCTGCTCAAGTTCCGCACCATGCGCGAAGGCGCCGGTACCGACGCCGAACGGCTCACGCGAGTCGGCCGGCTCCTCCGCAGCACCAGCCTCGACGAGCTCCCCCAGCTGTGGAACGTGCTGCGCGGCGACATGAGCCTGGTCGGGCCCCGACCCCTGTACGTCCGCTACATCCCGCTGTACAGCGATCGACAGCGTCGACGCCTCGAGGTGCGCCCCGGCATCACCGGGCTCGCCCAGATCGAGGGCCGCAACAGTCTCGACTGGCCGCAGCGCCTGGAGCTCGACGTGCGCTACGTCGAGAGCCGTGGCCTCCTGCTCGACCTGCGGATCATGTGGCGGACCGTCGCCGCTGTGGTCCACCGGGACGGGATCAGTGGCGCGGGAACCGTGACCATGACCCCGTTCACCGGCACTCGTCCCACCGACCGGAGCGACGAGTGACCCTCACCCTCGAGGTCGAGACCGACCCCACCCTCCCCCGCTTGGCGTGGGTGGCACACCTCGACCGCTCCCGCGGCGTCGTGACCGCGCTGGTCGGCCCCTGGGTCGAGACCGCCCCCGACCACCTGTTCGAAGGCGCGTGGGCCGGCGACTTCGGCGCCATGGACTTCCGGAGGTCGTACTCGTTCACCGGCACCGGGCTCATCGTCGACGGCAACGACGCGGTGGTCGTCGCCCCCGCCCACACCACCGAGTGCGCCTTCAGCCGCCAGATCGGCGACCACTGGTGGTTCTCCAACTCGCTGCCCCTGCTCCTGCACGCCTCCGGAGGCCGACTCGACCTGGGCTACCTCGACTACGAGCCCGAGGCCCACAGCGTGTGGCGCGGCCTGAACCGGTACCGCCACGAGATCCCGCTCGCGCAGGGTCCACCGGCACGACGGCACTACTACCGGAACCTGGTCGTCGACCCCACCGGATCGTGGCGCGAGGAGGACAAGGACCATCCACCGCACCTGCCCACCTACGAGGCCTACCGGCGGTTCCTCACCGAGACCACGCTCGAGGTGACCGCCAACGCCGACTCGACCGAGCGCACCACGACCTACCGCCCCATCACGTTCTGCTCGGCCGGCTACGACTCCTCGCTGTGCTCGCTGCTCGCCCGAGATGCCGGCGCCCTCGAGGCGATCACCTTCGAGACCAGCCGGTCGCATCGCGGCGACACCGGCCACGAGATCCTTCGCCATCTCGGCTACGACACGGTCCACACCGTCACCGACACCGAGTACCGCGCCTACCGCGACACCGAGCTCTTCCTCGCCAGCGGAGAGCTGGGAGCAGGCATCTTCCTCAACGGCATCTCCCACCATCTGCGCGGCACGCTCGCCTTCGCGGGGTACAACGGCGACAACGTGTGGAGCCGCGACGCATCCCCCACTCGCGAGCTTCGTCGCGCACCGCTTCCGATCACCAACCAGAACGAGTTCCGTATCCACACCGGCTTTCTCAGCTTTTGCCCCAGCTTCCTCACCGCCGCGGTCCAGCCAGACATCGTCGAGATCTCCAACTCAACGGAGATGGAGCCATGGTCGCTCGGCGGTGACTACGACCGGCCCATCCCCAGACGGATGCTCGAGGAGCGCGGCCTCCCTCGGGACAGCTTCGGCATGCACAAGCCAGGAGGCGCCGGGAACACCCTGCGGTTCGGCACGCTCCGATACCTGTCCAAGGTGATGAACCCCCAGGACCACGCCGAGTTCTCCGCCTGGGTCCGCGGACGCGTTCGCCGTCACGCCTCCGCCCGTTGGGTGGTGCGGTCCGCCGGATATCTCACCTATGTGACCCTCGTGCTGCTCGCCAAGCGCGGGATCACCGCTCCCAAGCGCGCCTTCGAGCGGCATCTCGACCCCGCATGGACCTGCAGCCCCTTCGCTCCCAGGTTCCTGTTCCCGTGGGCGGTCGAGAAGCTCCAGGAGACCGCGTATCGCGACATCGACCTGGACTTCCTGAACGGGACCGGCGAAGGCTAGAACCTCGCGGGCACCCCCACCGCGGTCGCTCCGGCGGGGACGTCGCCGACGACCACGGCCCCGGCGCCGATCACCGCACCGTCGCCGATCGTGACGCCTTCGACCACCGTCGCCCCCGCCCCGATCATCACCCCGAGGCCGACGACGCTGTCGCCGCTCACCGTCGCCGCCGGCATGAGCGAGCTGAACGCACCGATCCGGGTGTCGTGGCTCACCACCGCCTGGTGGGCCAGGAACACGTGGTCGCCGAGCGTCGCCAGCGGGCCCACCCTGGCCCCCGCGCCCAGGAACGATCCGGCCCCGACGTCGGCACCGGTGGCCACCGTGGTGTCGGGGTGGACGACGGTGATCGGCTCCCGCCCCAGCCCCGCCACGCGCTCGACCAGCGCCCGACGTGCCTCGGGCCAGCCCACCGCCGCGATCCACGCGACATCGGGGTCGAGGTCGGCGAGGCGGTCGATCGGGCCGAGCACCGGCGCGCGACCATCGAATCGGTGGCGGTGGGTCTCGGAATCGTCGAGCACCCCGAGCACTTCGCGGCCGCGGGGATCGGCTTCGATCGCGGCGAGCACGGTGCTGGCATGACCTCCGCCGCCGAGCAGCACCAGTCGCTGGTCCATCAGCCGAAGCTATCCGAGCGCCGCGGTGAGCGCATCGATCACCCGATCGACCTCGGCGGTGCTCAGCGCGTGGCTGCTCGGCAGGCACAGGCCACGATCGAACACCTGGTCGGCGACCCCCGACAGCCGCGTGGCCGCCTCCGCGTACAGGGGCTGTCGATGCATCGGCTTCCACGCCCGTCGCGCCTCGATGCCGGTGGCGTCAAGCTCCGAGCGAACCGACTCGGGGTCGGGCAGGCCAGCCCGGGGGTCGAGCAGCAGACACGTGAGCCACCCGTTCCAACCGGGATCGGTGGCAGGAAAGCTCACGCCGTCGAGCGGACCGAGCGACTCCTCGTACCGCATGGCCACCTTCCGCCGCCCCGCCACCCGCTCATCGAGAGAGGAGAGCTGGGCTCGACCCAGCGCAGCGAGCAGGTTGGACAGCCGGTAGTTGTATCCGAGGTCGCGGTGCTCGTAGTGGGCGGCAGGCTCCCGCGCCTGGGTCGCCAGGTGCCGCACCCGGTCCGAGAGCGCCTCGTCGTCGGTGACGACCGCGCCACCGCCGCTGGTGGTGATGATCTTGTTCCCGTTGAACGACAGCACCGCCGCCACCCCTGCCTGGCCCGCCGGCCGCACCACACCGTCGGGCCCCTCGTGGTTCGCGCCGAGGCTCTCGGCCGCGTCGACCACCAGCGGCACCTCGTGCTCCGCGCAGACCGCCTCCAGGGCCGAGTAGTCGCAGCACCGCCCGTAGAGGTCGACCGCCACGACCGCGGCAGGCGGCCTGCCACGGCGACCACGGTCGGCCAGCTCGTCGGCGACGAGTGACGGATCGATGTTCCACCGGTCCGGCTCGGCGTCGATCAACACCGGCTCGGCTCCCACGTAGCGGATCGGGTTCACGCTGGCCACGAAGGTCAGCGTCGACACCAGCACCGTGTCTCCCGGCCCCACCCCCAGAGCCAGCAGGATCAGGTGGAGCGCGGCGGTACCCGACGACAGCGCCACCGCATGATCACGACCGCACCGAGCGGCAAGCTCGCGCTCGAACGCGTCGAGCTCGGGGCCGGCGGGAGCGATCCAACCCGACCGCAGGGCGCGCAGCACCGCCTCCTCCTCCGCCTCGCCCACCTCGGGAGGCGACAGGAGGATTCGCCCATGTCGGTCGCCGCTCACGCCAGCAGGCTACCGGCCGGGCGCGAGGCGCGACCCGCCAACGACCGACCCCCTACGATGGCCATCTGGATCGTCGAGCGGCTGGGAGCGACCGTGCCACGTGTAGTCCTGCAGGATCTCGGTCACGGCACGACCTGGATCGAGGAGGTGGCCAAACCCAACCCGGGTCCAGCCGACGTGCTCGTCGCCACCGGTGCCTCGGTCATCTCCCCCGGCACCGAGCGGATGCTGGCCGACTTCGGACGGGCGAGCCTGCTCGGCAAGGCCAGGAGCCAACCCCATCGGGTCGCCGAGGTGATCGACAAGGCCCGCAGCGACGGTGTGGCGCCGACGCTGCAAGCGGTGAGATCGAAGCTCGCCCGCCCCGTCTCGCTCGGCTACTCCAGCGCCGGGACCGTGGTCGAGGTCGGCACCGACGTGCAGGGGATCCACGTGGGCGACCGGGTGGCCGGCGCCGGACCCCACGCCGAGCTGGCCTTGGTCCCGGCCAACCTGACCACACCGCTTCCCGACGGGCTCGAGGTCGACCACGCCGCCTTCGCCACGCTCGCCTCGGTCGCCATGCAGGGCCTGCGTCTCGCCGAACCCTCGGCAGGCGAACGGTTCGCGGTCAGCGGCCTCGGTCTCGTCGGTCTGCTCGCGGTGCAGCTGCTCACGGCTCAGGGCTGCACCGTGCTGGGCATCGACCCCGATCCGTCCCGGCGGGCCATCGCCGAGCGGTTCGGCATCCGCGCCGTCGACCCGGGCCACGACGTGGTGGGCATCGCCACCGACCTGACCCGAGGCATGGGAGTCGACGGAGTGCTCATCTGCGCCACCACCAGCTCCAGTGAACCGGTCCACCAGGCCGCCCAGATGTGTCGCCAACGGGGCCGCATCGTGCTCGTGGGGGTGACCGGCCTCGAGCTGCAGCGCAGCGACTTCTACGAGAAGGAGCTGACCTTCCAGGTGTCGGCCAGCTACGGGCCGGGCCGCTACGACCCCCTCTACGAAGAGGACGGCATCGACTACCCGCCCGGCCTCGTGCGGTGGACCGCGGGCCGCAACCTCGAAGCGGTCATCGACCTCATGGCTGCCGGGCGGCTCGACGTGGGTCCCCTGATCACCCACACGCACCCCTTCGACCAGGCACCCGCCGCGTACGACGCCCTGGTGTCGGACCCGTCCGCCCTCGGGATCGTGCTGCGATACCCCGAACCCGACCTGGAACCCGAGAGCCCGCTGCTGCGCTCGCGGATCGAGATCTCGTCGCCCACGGTCGGGCCCGGAGCTGGCAACATCGGGGTGCTCGGGGCAGGCAACTTCGCCTCCCAGGTGCTGCTCCCCGCGATCGTCGACGCCGGTGGCCACCTCAGAACGATCGTGTCCGCTCGGGGGACCTCGGCCAGCCTCGCCGCCGAACGTCACGGGGCCGAGCAGGCCGGCAGCGAACCCGACGACGTCTTCGACGACCCCCGGATCGACACGGTCGTCATCGCCACCCGCCACGACTCGCACGCCCGCTACGTCGAACGGGCCCTGCGCGCCGGCAAGCACACCTTCGTCGAGAAGCCGCTCGCCATCTCCTCCGTCGAGCTCGACTCGCTCCGTCGCTGCATCGCCGAGCTCGACGCCCAGGGTCGCCTGCCACTCCTCGGCATGGGGTTCAATCGGAGGTTCGCCCCCATCCCCACCAAGATGAAGGCGCTCCTGTCCAGCCAGCAGGCACCCAAGGCCCTCGTGCTCACCATGAACGCCGGCCGGCTCCCACCCGACCACTGGACCCACGACCCGAAGGTGGGCGGTGGACGGATCATCGGCGAGGCGTGCCACCTCATCGACCTGGCCCGGTTCCTCGTCGGGGCACCCATCACCGACGTGCGGACCACCTTCCTCGACACCTCCGGACCGCCCGACACCGCCACCATCTCACTCGGCTTCGCCGACGGATCGATCGCGACGGTCAACTACTTCGCCAACGGCTCCAAGCGCTACCCCAAGGAACGGGTCGAGGTGTTCAGCGGCGGCCGGGTGATGGTCGACGACAACCACCGCTCGCTGAAGACCTACGGATGGCCCCGGACCCTCCCCACACGGCTGCTGCGCCCCGACAAGGGACACCGGGCCGGCATCGGTGCCTTCCTCGCCGCCGTCCGCTCCGGCGGGCCCGCACCGATCCCCCTCGACGAGATCCTCGAGGTCGCCGAGGTCGCGCTCCGCGCCGCCGACACCGGCTGAGTCGACATGGGCCGAGCGATCGACACCCGCGACCTCGCCATCGCCGCCTGGAAGACCTGGGGAGCCCAAGGCCTGGTCCGCCGCGCCGCCTACGAGGGCAGGAAGCGGACCATCGGACTGCAGCGCACCGAACAACGCTGGCTCAGCCTCCTGGCCGGTGCACCACCACCGCTGACCCGGCTCCCCATCGAACCTGGCGCCGAGGTCAGCCCCCCACCGCCCGGCGGCCTCACCGTCGAGGTGTACGGAGGCCCGCGGCTCGACACCACGATCCCGCCCGACTGGCATCGCCAGCCGGTCACCGGGCGCCGATACCCGCGCGGGCACTGGTCGACCATCAGCGATGCCGACGCCACGCTCGGCGACATCAAGGACGTGTGGGAGCTGAGCCGCCTCGGTTGGCTCCACCCCGCGCTCCGTCGCTGGTGCGCCACCGGCGACGAGTCCTGCGCCGAGCTGATCTGGCAGGTCGTCGAGGACTTCGTCACCGCCAACCCTCCCTACCGGGGGCCCCACTGGATGTGTGGCCAGGAGACCTCCCTGCGCGCCATCTCGACCATGTTCCTCACCTTCGCGATCGACCCCAGCGAGCACACCACGCCCGAACGTCGATCGACGGTGGACGAGTTGGTCGCCACCTCGGTCGGGCGGGTGCACCCGACGCTTCGCTACGCGATGTCCCAGCGCAACAACCACGCGATCTCCGAAGCGGGGTTCCTGTGGACCGCGACCGTCCTCGCCCCACAGATCCCACGAGCCGACAAGATCAGGAGCGATGCCGCCCGTGCCCTCACCGAGGCGGTCACCGACCAGTTCCGGCCCGACGGCAGCTACATCCAGCAGTCACCCACCTACCAGCGGCTGGCACTTCAGGTGCTCCTCTGGTGCCTCTTCGTGTCCCGGTCCACCAGCGAGCACCCGCCCGAAGGAGTGCCCGAGGCCGTGAGCGACAGCGTCGGGTTCCTTCGGGCGCTGATCGCGCCGGCGAGCGACGGGCGGGTCCCCAACCTCGGCGGCAACGACGGCGCCCAGCTGTTTCCCCTCACGCCTGTCGACATCGGCGACCTCCGTCCGGTCGTCGCCCACGCGGCCGCGGCCACCGGTCAACCGAGCGGGTTCGGGCCCGGGCCGTGGGACGAGGAGCCGGCCTGGTTCGGCCTCGAACCTGTCCCTGGGACCACCCCCCATCAGATGGCGCCGACCGTGTCCACCCACCCGCTCACCCGGGGCACGACCCACGCCGTCGTCCGCGCCGGACCGATCCCCAAGCGACCAGCGCACGCCGACCAGCTGCACACCGACATCTGGCTCGACGGCACACCCGTCGCGGTCGACCCCGGGTCGTACCGCTACACCGCCCCGCCACCATGGGACAACGCCCTCGCCTCTGAGCAGGTCCACAACCTCCCCACCCGGTCCTCGGCGCCTCAGGCCACCCGCCGAGGCCGCTTCTTCTGGCAACGCTGGTCCGAGGCCCGGGTGCTGCTTCGCATCAGCGACGGCGACCTGGCCGCGATCGTCGCCCGGCTCGACCTGGCCGACCGGACCCAGCTCCACCGCCTCGTCGCGGTCCGGGCGGGGACCGTCGTCGTGGTCGACCAGTCGAGCCGCCCGACGACGGTGCGTTGGAACCTGCCGGACCCGACACGGGTCTCCCTCGGCGACGACCGGTCGGAAGCTGAGGTGCCCGGATGGTCGGCGAGCTTCGCCCACGGGCTCGGGGCCGAGACGCTCATCCCCACCGAGGACGATCCGGCATCGGGCTGGCACGCACCGACCTACGCGGTCCGACTCCCACTCACGCCCGTCCTGCTCCCATCCGATGGGTCAGGCCGGGTGTGCTCGTCGTTCGTCACCGATGCCACCGGGGCTCCGCTCGCGCTGCCCCGCCTCGACGACCTCGACCCCGCCGCGCCTTCCGCCGCCGCGATCAGGCAGGTGATGCGAGCCCGGTGAGCAGCTCCTCGACCCGGTCGGCCAGCACCCGCCGGTCGTAGCGCTCCCGGACGAAGGCAGGCCCGCGTGTCGCGGCGTGGGCCGGGAGGTCGTCGGCGAGCATCTCCATCCCGTCGGCCAGGGCCGCGGGATCACCGCCACCGACGCTGATGCCAACCCCCGCCTCGGCCACCACGTCGCTGACGAACCCCGCCACGTTGGTGAGCACCGGTAGCCCCGCCGCCAGGTAGTCGAAGAGCTTGTTGGGGCTCACCCCCGACGCGAACAGCTCCACCGGGGCCAGCACCATCAGGCCCGCGTCCGCGGTGGCGATCGTCGGCCCGACAGCCGACTTCGGGATGGGATCGATGAAGCGGAGATTGTCGACCTGCAGCGACGCCGCGAGCCGGAGGAGGGACTCCTTCGCCACCCCGTCGCCGATCAGCACCACCCGGATGTCGCCCCTCCCGCGTCGTTCCAGCAGGGCGCAGGAGCGCACGACGGTGGCCAGGTCGTTCGCCGGCCCATGAGCACCCGCGTAGACGAAGGTGACCACGCCCTCCTCGGCCAGATCGACCGCAGGCTCGCCGTCGAGGAACCCCTCGACGTCGACCCCGTTGGGCACGTGCACCACGGCGTCCGCCGCCGCTCCCCGTTCCACGACGTGGTCGGCGTTGGCCGCGGCGAGCACGATCAGCGCATCCGACCGCCGGTAGAGGAGATCGGCGATCCGAGCCATCACCCACACCTCCGGGCCTCGGGTTCGCCCCGACACCGCCACGTAGGACTCGGGCCACAGGTCGCGCACCTCGAACACGAACGGCACCCGTCGCAGCCTCGCCGCGCACCAGGTCGCGAGGGCGGCGAGCAGTTGCGGGGACGAGCCCACGAACACGGTCGAACCCCGGCTGCGCGGCGCCCGCAGCAGTGCGACCAGCGCGTTGAGGCCGAACACGACCATGCCGATGCCCCGCCGCCACC
Organism: Acidimicrobiales bacterium; assembly: GCA_034521975.1. Lineage (NCBI taxonomy): Bacteria > Bacillati > Actinomycetota > Acidimicrobiia > Acidimicrobiales > Acidimicrobiales bacterium. Next base: position 89,744 of record JAXHLR010000003.1, read on the forward strand.
CGTCGGCCCGGCCGGTGCCGACCGTGAGCCAGGTGAAGGGGACGCCGTCGACGTGCTCGTCGATCATCCGCAGGTCCCGAGCACCGGCGCGGCGGGAGTAGCGGCCCGTCTTGTAGCTGAGATCGCTGGCCAGGATCCGCACCCGGTGCCCCCGGCGGCGCAGCTCGCGGGCGAACTCGAAGTGGCGGGATCCTCCCGGCTGATCGGGCGGCGCCGCGAACTGGTTCACCCAGTAGACGTCAAGCCGCTGTGAGTCCTGATCCTCGACCGTCTGCACGGGGAGGACGGTACCAACCGGTCAGACCGCGGTCTTCTGCTCGGAGTCGGCGTCGGCCTGACGCTTGGCGGCGAGGCGGGCCGCCACCCGGCCCGACTTCTCGATGTAGGCCAGCAGCTTGTCGCGGGCCGCCTCGGCCTCGGCGTCGAGCCCCTCGACGTGCTCGATGTCCCAGTGGCGCAGCACGACCGGGACGAGGATCTGCTCGTGGTGCGACACCAGGTCGTAGATGCCCTCCTTGGCGATGGCCTTGGAGTGCTCGGCGAAGCCGGGGATGCCGGTGCCGGGCATGGCGAAGTTGGTGACCTCGTGGGCGAGCGCCTTCATCACCGTGCTCGGGTCGAGCTCGAACGCGGCGCTGGTGATGTCGCGGTAGAACAGGAAGTGGAAGTTCTCGTCGGAGGCGACCTTGGCCATGATGTCGTAGCCGGCCTTGTCGGTCATGACCTTGCCGGTGTTGCGGTGCGAGATGCGGGTGGCCAGCTCCTGGAGCGTGACGTAGGTGAAGCCGTGGGCCGCGGTGGGAGGATGGGGCACCTGACCGGTCGACATCTGGGCCATGCGGCCGTCCTCGAGCCACACCGGGTCGATGGCCCTGGTGACGTGGAGGTAGTCGCGGATGACCATGGCGTGGCGACCCTCTTCGGCGGTCCAGCGCCGGGTCCACTCGCCCCACGCACCACCACCGTGGCCGTACATCCGGTCGATGTCGCGGAAGTAGTAGGGCAGGTTGTCCTCGGTGAGCAGGTTCACATAGAGCGCGGCGCGGATCGTCGGGGGGATCTCGGCGTCGTTCGGGTCCCACTCGTAGTCGGGCTCGAAGTCCCGTCCACGGCTCCACGGGACCAGGGTGTGGGGGTACCACATCTTGGTGGAGCTGAGGTGGCGCTCGAGCAACCGCTCGGCCACGGGTTCGAGCTCGGCCAGCAGGGCGGTGTCATCCATGCCCACCACCCTACCTACCGGTAGGTAGGGTGAAAAGCCTCCGGCCCACGAATCGACCCGACGATGGCGCGCGACTACGGATCCACCCGACCATCGACCGCGTCGTCGCCGTGCAGCAGGCGACCGATCGGGTCCCAGTCGGGTCCGGCCCGCAGGTGATGGCCGCCGTCGACCGGCAGCGACACGCCGGTCACCCAGGTCGCCTCGGGGCCACAGAGGTAGCGGACCGCGGCGGCGACATCGTCGACCACACCGGTGCGACTGATCGGCATCTGCGCCAGATAGTCCTGGTGCACCTCGTCGACGCCGAACAGGCCCGCCGCCAGGTCGGTGTCGACCAGGCCGGGGCAGACCGAGTTGACCCGCACGTTGGCCCGACCGAGCTCGTCGGCCGCGGTGCGCACCAGCATGTCCACGCCCGCCTTCGACACGTTGTAGGGCGCGCCCATGCGGTGCGTCCGCAACCCGGCGATCGACGAGATGGCACACATCGACCCGCCGCCGCTGCGGGCGATGGCCGCCCCCGCGTGCTTGAACGTGAGGAACGTGCCGGTGAGGTTGGTGTCGAGGATGCGCTGCCAGTCGGCCAGCGGGGTGGCGATCACCGGAGCAACACCGCCGATGCCCGCAGCGGCAACCGCCAGGTGCAGCCCATCCTCGGCCTCGGCCGCGGCGGCGACCGAGTCGCGCACGGCATCCTCGTCGGCCACGTCGGCCACCACGTGCTGGACCTGGGCGCCCTCGGGTGCGTCGGCGCGCAACGACTCGACCGCATCGACCAGCTTCGCCTCGGTACGTCCCACGAGGGTCACCGACGCGCCATCGCGCAGCAGCGCCCTGGCACACGCCAACCCGATGCCGCTCCCCCCGCCGGTGACGTAGGCGCCCGTCCCCGACAGGGCCAGACCGTTGCTCGACATGACCGCATCCTGCCAGAGCCGGGAACAAACCTGCCCGAACGGCTTGACACTCGAACTGGTGTTCGCTCTCGTGGTGGGACTTCCCCATCGGAGCTGCAGCATCTGCGAATCCAACGGCAGTGAGCGGGTGGTGTCGGCGAACGCGCACGCCGAGCCAGCGCTCACGGGGTCGTCGTGAGCATGATGGCCGCCCCCGATGGACCCGATGATTGCGCCCAGCGGTATCATCGGACACAGTGACGTCACCTACGCAAGACACGGAGACTGCGAGTTGCGCCCACCTGGTGAGTGGCGAACTCCGGCGCATGATCGTCACGGGAGAGATCGAACCGGGTCAGCGCATCCTCGCCAAAGACGTCGCGTCCCGCTTCGGCGTCTCGCACATCCCCGTGCGTGAAGCCATGCGCCGTCTCGAAGGTGAGGGATTGCTGCGCTACCACTCCCAGCGGGGCGCCGTGGCGACCGACATCTCGCTCGCCGAGCTTGCCGAGATCTACGACCTGCGCCGGTTCCTCGAGTGCCGCGCCGCCGCCGCCGCAGTCAGCAGTTTCGACGACGAGTACGTCGGGCGGGTCCGAGATGCGCTCGCCGAGCTGGAGCGGACGCGGGCGGAGGACCCACACGGCGAAGCGTTCTTTGATGCGCACCACAGCTTCCACTGGCTGCTGATCGCACCGGGCTGCTCAGCACTCGTCGAGCGGATGCTGCGTCACCTCTGGAGCGCAGCCGATCGATACGTCCACCTCGGGCTGGAACAGGCACCGACCCCCGGTGCCGGGCGCCACCACCGAGAGCTGTACAGGGCCGCCAGCGACCGCGACGCCGACCGCCTGGTGCAGTTGGTCGACGATCACCTCCACAGAACCGAGGCGTCCGTGCTGGCACACCTCCAGCACCTCGCCCCGCCGGCCGAGGCGTGATCACTACGACGATGTGGTCGTCGATGCCAGCCAGTCCTCCAGCGCAGCCTCGGCCTCGGCGGCGTCCTCGTCGCCCAGCGCTCGCCGCTGGTGCGTGAGTTCGAGCCTTACGCCGTTCGGATCGAAGAAGTAGATCGACGTCCAGATGCCGTCGTGGTCGACCGGCTCCGAAACCGCCACGCCGTGGTCGACGAGATGCTGGCGCCACTCGACGAGCTCGTCCGCATCATGCACGCCGAGTGCGAGGTGACGGGTGAAGACGGGAAGCCCGTCATCTCGGCGTTCCCACTCGCCCTCGAGCGCGAAGAACGCCAAGCAGTCTCCGCGCTCGGTCTCGTAGAAGACGTGGAGAAATGCTGGTGATCGCTCGCCGCTGGTGAGGGTTCCCCCATCGCTCCTGATCGCCCCGGCGAACCGGCAACGGAGGACCTCGGTGTAGAAGCGATGGGTCGCCTCCACGTCCATCGTTTGGTAGGCGACGTGGTTCACCCCGATGGGTGCGCCTGTGCCACCGCTGTCCGATGCGTTCATACGGGATCTCCTCTCGTATCGTGCCGATGCTATAACATATTGGACGTGCCCGTCCCCGTGTGCCTCAGCTTCGACAACATGGGTCTCGCCGCCGACGTCGGTCGGGGTACCGCTTCGGCTCCTGATGCCAACGAGCCGGGCCTTCGGGTGGGTTATCCCGCCATCCTCGATCTCTTGAACCGGCACGGCGTCACGTCGACCTTCTTCGTTGAGGGTTGGAACGGTGTCCACCATCCCGACCGCGTCGCCGAGTTGCTGGGCGCAGGCCACGAGGTCGCGGTGCACGGTTGGGTCCACGAGCGGTGGCAGGACCTCGATGCTGATACCGAGCGAGAACTGTTGACCCGGGCCATCGATGCGCTGACCGGCTGCGGAGCCGATATCCAGGGATTCCGCGCCCCCGGCGGCCACCGCAGCGCGGCGACCATGCAGGTGCTCGCCGACCTCGGCCTCCGCTATGACTCGAGCCTCGATCCGGCAGGCGCTCACCTCGATGACACGGGCATCGCAGTCCTGCCGTTCGAATGGCCCCACGTGGACTGGCACTGGTTCGGTGCCCAAGACCCTCCAGCGGCGCCCGAGGACTTCGCTGCTGCCCTCCGACGCGGTCTCGCTGCGGCAGCAGCGTCGGCGGAGCCGCTGGTGGCCATCGTCCACGCCCGGACCTCGGCGCTGGCGGCTGATCGCCTGGAGGTGGTCGAGTCGTTCGTCTCCGCGGTCCTCGACGATGACCGCTTCGAGCTCCTCCCGCTCCGGGCCTTGGCCACACGCCTGATCGGCGACACCCCGTAGCGACCCAACGAGGGTCAGCTGCCGGGCGCGGCCTGGCAGCTGTTGCGCATCCACCCGAGTCCCTCGATGCTGCTAGTGATCACGTCCCCCGGCACGAGGTAGCGAGGCGGACGCCGGGCCGACCCCACGCCCTCCGGCGTGCCCGTGAAGATCAAGTCTCCCGGGTACAGCGGCATGCACTCGCTGAGGAAGGCGATGAGCGCCCGTACGCCGAAGATGAGGTCCGACGTCTTGGAAGCCTGCACCTCCTCCCCGTTGACCTCACAACGGATGACCAGATCCTCCGGATCGTCGAGCTCGTCGAGGGTCGTGATCGCCGGCCCACATGGCCCAAAGGTCCGGTAGGACTTGCCCAACGTCAGCTGCGGCCCGGGCGACGAGCGCTGCACCCGACGTTCGGAGATGTCCTGGCCGATGCTGTACCCGGCGATGAAGTCGAGCGCCGTCTCCTCCCCGACGTGCTCGGCCAGCCGACCGATGACCAGCACCAACTCCACCTCCCAGTCGCAAGCGTCGCTGGGCAAGAGCACATCGTCGTACGGACCGACGAGGCTGCCCGGCAGCTTCGAGAACAGCAGCGGAATCTCAGGAATTGCCCAACCCGACTCAGCAGCGTGAGCCCGATAGTTGAGCCCGATGCCGAGCGACTGTCGCGGGCGCGGCACCGGCGGGCCCAGCGCCGTCTCATCGAACGGCGCCCACTCCTGCACGTCGAGGTCTGCGACCAACTCGCGAGTCTCGTCCCAGCGTTCGAGCACAGCTACGGGGTCGGAAGGCAGCTTCCCGTTGCTCGCCCGCTCGAGATCGGCGGCGCCGTCGGAACCGAGGAGCACAGCTCGGCCGGCCAGGTTGGCGATTTTCATGGTCCGTCTCCGTCGTTCACATCCGGCAGTTCGCCGGTGAGATATGCAGCAGCTAGGACCGCGGGGTCCGAGAACTGGTCCGGCTGACCATGGGCGACGATGCGACCACCGCGGAGCACGATTACCTGGTCTGCGAGCTGCAGCGCCCGGGCGGTCTTCTGCTCGACCAGGACGAGCGTGACCCCTGCCTCCCGGATGGCGGACACCCGATCGAACACATCGTCGCAGAGCGACGGCGCCAGACCGAGGGTCGGTTCATCCAGGAGCAGCAGGCGGGGTTCGGCGACGAGCGCCCTCCCGATCGCGAGCATCTGCTGCTCGCCGCCCGACAACGTCCCGGCAACCTGGCGGCGACGCTCGGCGAGTCGGGGAAGGAGATCGAAAATGGGCGACAGGTTCCTGGCTCGCAATCCGAAGCCACCAAGGCGGAGGTTCTCGGCGACGGTCAGGTTCGCGAAGACATGACGCCCCTCAGGCACGTGGGCCATCCCGGCGCGCCGGCACTGCCAGGCGCGCAGCGGCGCAGGTTTCCCGGCGAACGTGACCTCGCCGCGTCGTCGGAGTGCGCCAGCGATGGCCCGGACAGTCGACGTCTTGCCGGCGCCGTTGGCTCCGAGCACCGCCAACACCGTCCCTTCGTCCACGGAGAAGTCGATGCCCCTGACGGCCTGCACCTGCCCGTAGCGGACGTCGAGGCCCCGGACCTCGAGAAGTGCACTCACGTCTGGGCTCCCAGGTAGGCCTCGACGACGCGAGGGTGGTCCCGGACCGCAGCCGGCGGTCCCGAGGCGATGACAGCACCGAAGTCGAGCACGACGACGTTGGCGCTGAGCGACAGGACGAGCTCGATGGCGTGCTCGACCAGGACCACAGCAACGCTGGACGCGACCTCGGCCACCACGGCGCCAAGCTCGTCCCGTTCGTGGTCGTCGAGACCAGCCGCCGGTTCGTCGAGGAGCAGCAACTCGGGCTCGGCCATCAGAGCCCGGGCCAACTCCACCTTCTTTCGCGTGCCGTAGGGGAGCGCGCCCGCCTCGGTGCCGAGCACCGCGGTGATACCGAGCCGCCCGGCCACGTTCTCGACTGCGGTCGCCACCAGCTCACGCTCGTCCCTCGATCGGCGTGAGCCCACGAGCGCGCCCGGCAGCCCAGTGCGTCCCAGGCGCCAACTCCCGATGGCGAGATTCTCCTCGACAGTGAGGGCATCGAAGAGCTGCAGGTTCTGGAACGACCTGATCACGCCGGCGCGTGCCACTTCCTGGGGGGATGCACCCACGAGTTCCATGCCATCAAAGCGGACGCTCCCGCTGTCGGGCCGCAGCCAGCCGCTCAGGCACGACAACAGCGTCGACTTGCCCGCCCCGTTGGGACCGATGAGGCCGGTGACCTGCCCGCGGTCCGCCCGGAACGAGACATCGACCAACGCCCGCACGCCTCCGAAGGATTTCGTGACGCCGTCAACGTAGAGCACGGCCGCTCCCTGCCTCGCGTAGGCCGGGGCGGCCCTTCGTCCAGCGAGCACCCCACGCCGCGATCCGATCCGACAGCCACGTTGCACCCCCGGCGATCCCGTCGCGGGTGAGGACCACAGCTACCAGCAGCACGACTCCGTACCAGAGCTGGAGGTTTGAGGTGCGACCGGTGAGTCCCTCCTGAAGCAGGACGACCGCCGCTGCTCCCGCCAGTGCGCCCACCGGCGAGGTGATTCCTCCGAGAACAACCGCGGTGAGAAAGGTCAGCGACATCGTCAATGAGAACGTCCCCGGGCCGAGCACGCCGAGCAGGTGCGCCAAGAGACCTCCGGCGACGCCGGCATAGACACCAGCAACACCGAAGGCGACAATCCGCACCCGGCGCGTGTCGATGCCGAAGGCCGCCGCCGCCACGGGCGAATCACGGTGCGCGCGCAGGGCGCTGCCCCAGCGCGATCGCAGGATCCGGTGGGCGGCGAATAGCCCGATCAGCAGGACGCCGAGTACGACGTACCAGAACCGCAGCGAGGAGTCGAAGGCGAAGCTACCGAGCGCTGGTGTCGGCGCGCTCAACCCAAAGGCACCGCCGAAAAGATCCGGATCACCGATCTCGAACGCCGACCACTTGCCCACGACCTCTGGGACGACGATCGAGAACCCGAACGTGGCGACGGCGAGGTACGGACCGGCGAGTCGCAGCATGGGCCAACCGAGCAGCAGCCCGGCGATCCCGCCGACGACGCCACTCGCCGGGAGGGCAATCCAGAACGACACGTCGGCGCGGATCATCAACAGAGCGGCGGTGTACGCGCCGACGGCGGCGAAGCCGGCATGCCCCAGTGAGATCATGCCGCCGTGGCCGATGAGAACGGTCAGTCCGACGGCGCCGAGGGCGTACACCCCGATGAGGCACAGGACGAAGTTTCGGTACTCACCCATCCCGGTCGGGACGAGCGCCGCCGCGACGAGCACCACGGCGAGGATCAACCCGTTCGACCACCTCATCAGAGCTTCACCTCCGCCGCCCGGCCGAACAGACCATGGGGCCGGACGACGAGTGCCACGACGAGGACGAAGAAGGTGAACGGTGTTGACAGTTGCGACGACACGTAGCCGGAGATGAGGCTTTCGCCGATGCCGAGCGCGACGGCACCGACGAGCGCTCCGAAGATGGAGGTGAGGCCCCCGAGGACAGCGCCGGCGAATGCCTTGATGAGCAGCCCGATCATCATGTCGACGTTGAGGAACACGATGGGGGCGACAAGCACACCGCTGATCGTTCCCAACACCGCGGCCGCCAGCCATGCACCCCGCACGATCCACGGGACGGGGAGGCCGACAAGCTCGGCGGACTCCCGGTTCTCCGAGATCGCCCGCATCGCTATGCCAACGGACGTACGCCGAAAGAAGATGGCGAACGCAGCGGCGAGAACCGTCGTGAAAACGATCGCCAGCAGCGCCTGCCGCGTGATCACCGTATCGAACACCTCGATCGGGGCCCCGTGAACCAGGGGGGGGAACCTGCGTTGGTCGTGACCGAAGAGCTCCAAGGTCAACCCGTTGAGGGCGAGGAACAGCGCCACCGTGGCCATGATCTCGTTGATGTGGCTCTTGTTACGCAGCCGGGAGATGACGAGACCCTCGACGCCGGGGCCGATGGCACCGGCCAGCACCAGGCCCACGGCGATGGCTGCCCCTAGCGGCACACCGGCGTCCCACACCGCCCAGACGGTGAACGTGCAAATGGTGGCGATCTCGCCGTGGGCGAAGTTGATCACCCCGGACGCCCGGTAGATCAACACGATTCCCACGGCGATGACGCCGTAGAGCGCCCCGGTGGCTGCACCGGAGACCAGATACTGCAGCATCAGCGAGCGATAGTACCGACGAGGGCGCCGAACACCAGGTGCACCAGGAGGTTGCCCGCCAGCGGCGTGCGGTTGTCGAGCTTCGAGCCGAACCACCCTCGGCCCGTCCCCGGCAGAACCATGCTCATCGCGACGACCGCCCACACCACGACACCGAAGGCCACGCCCATCACCGTTCCCACTGGGAGGGACAACGGCTCGCCGCCCTCCCTCCACGAGATGACGGCTGCGGCGTACAGCGCACCGAGGAGCGTAGAGTTGACAAGGTGGTGGACCAAGCCGAACAGCCAACCGGCGACCGGAGCGTCCAGGTACCTGCGACCCATCGCTGCGAGGTCGAGCACCGGCAGGCGCAGCAGCACCAGCCAATGGCCGGTGACGAAGCACGCCCAGCCGGCGATCAGGCCGGCCACTGCCCCCTCCGCCACCGTCATGAGAGGGGCGACCCGGACGGGTCGAGAAGCTCGGTGATCGGCTCGAACCCCCCAGCCTGGACCTCGAAGAAGCGCTGCGCATCGATGGCTTGATGGTCGTCGGCGTCGAACGACACCGGCGGCGCCAGGCCGTTGTCGAAGCCGGTCATGGACTCCATGGCGGCGAGAAACGACCCACACGACAGGTCCTCACCTGCTTGGTCAAGGCCCTCGACGATGGTGGAGGCTGCGGACCATCCGAGCATGGTGAAGTCGTCGACAGGAGTGCTGCCGAGCGCCTGCTCATGCTCGTTCAGCGCGTCGCTCGCCTCGTCGGGCTGCGGAAAGTACCCGGCAACCTGGGTGCCCTCGGCCAGCGCCGGGTCGACGAGGTCGAACAGCTGCCGGCTGAACCCGATGTTCGACACGATGAAGGTCGGGTCGTACCCGCGGTTGCTCGCCTCTGTCAGCGCCTTGGCCAGGATGTCGACCCGCGAGAAAGTGGCGATCACCTCCGCACCGGCGTTCTGCAGGTTGGAGATGTTGGCCGATACATCCTGGGCCGTGGTGTCGAACCGCTCGATCGCCACCAGCTCCGCGCCAGCACCCTCGAGCTCGTCCTCGAAAGGATCCACCCACTCGTCGCCGGCGTCGTCGGCCTGCGCCAACACGCCGACAGCCTGGCCCTCGAACTCCGACGCGATGTGGTTGGCGAAGAGCCTCGCCTCGTCGGGGTAGATGGGCTGATAGCCGAATACCAGCGGTTTCAGCGGATCCGACCACACGCTCGACCCGGAGACGGGGAACAGGAACGGGACTCTGGCACCCTCGACGTAGTCGACCACCCCGAGTCCGTGGACCGTCCCGACGGTCCCCGTCAGCAGGAACACCCGGTCCTCCTCGACAAGCCGCCGGGTGTTGGCGAGCGTGCGGTCGGGCGCACCCTGGTCGTCGTAGGCCTTCCACTCGATGGTACGACCGTTGACGCCGCCCGCTTCGTTCACCATGTCGAAGTAGGCCTCACGCCCGGCGTTGATCGGCTCGGTCACGGCGAGAGGGCCCGACTGCGGGATCGATCCGCCCAGCAGCACGCTGTCGTCGGTGACTCCTTGAGTCACACACTCCGTGGATGCCTCGTCGTCCGACGACGCCGTTGTCTGGTCTGTGTCAGGTGCGGCCGCGCCGTCGTCGTCGTCGGCGGCGTTGCCGCAGCCGACGACGGACACAACAACAGTCAACGCCAACAGAATCCTTCGCGCTGCTCGCATGTCATCTCCCTGGTCCTTGTGGTCCGTGGCAGAAGTTATAACATCGGCGTATGGACTTGAAAAGGACCCGGCGCATCGAACCGGTCACGCGCCCCCACGACGACGACGTCGCGGAGCTGCTCCGCGGCGGCATCGAGCGATCCGGGCTCGCGGTGGTGCCTGACTTCCACGCCGTGCTGGCAAACCACCCCGAAGTGCTCCGCCGGATCCTCGGTCTCAGCTTGGGACGGATGCCCGACAGCGAGCTCACCGTACGCCAGCGGGAAGTGCTCGTCCTCCGGACCGCGCGTCGATGCAGCGCGACCTATGAATGGGCCCACCACCGACGGCGAGCCCGCGAGCGCGGCCTCACGATGAAGGACATTCGGCTCGCATGGGAGGGACCGACCTCGGCGGAGACCCCCGAGGACCTTGTCCTGTTGCAGGTGGCCGACGAGCTCCACGACGCCTCCACGGTCGCGGCCGGCACCTGGGACCGACTGTGCGAGGCGGTGAGCCCGCCAGGGGCGATCGAAGCCGTCGTTGTGGTCGGCTGGTTCCACCTGATCGCCTACCTCGGCAACGCGCTCGGCCTGGAGGTCGAAGCCGGCGTGGATGCCACGTTCGGTCCTCCGGAGGGACCGTGATCGTGGCTGGGAGCTGGATCGTCGACGCCGTACGCACACCGATCGGCCGACACGGTGGGCAGCTCGCCGACGTCAGGCCGGACGACCTCGCCGCCGCACCGCTCGCGGCGCTCGCTGCCCGCAACCCGGGCCTCGATCCAAGCACCGTCGACGACGTCATACTCGGCGACGCCAACGGTGCGGGCGAGGACAACCGCAACGTGGCTCGTATGGCATCCCTCCTCGCCGGCTTCCCCACGACGGTTCCCGGGACAACCGTCAACCGCCTCTGCGGATCTGGGCTCGAGGCGGTCGTTCAGGCCCACCGGGCGATCGCCATCGGGGACGCCAACGTCTGCATCGGTGGTGGCGTCGAGTCGATGACGCGGGCGCCGTGGGTGCTGCTGCGACCGGACCATGGTCACGGTCGCGCCGACGCCACCCTGCACTCGACGACACTCGGCTGGCGCATGGTCAACCCCCGCCATCCCGAGCAGTGGACCGTCTCCCTCGGCGAAGGCGCCGAGATCGTCGCCGAACGCAAGGGCCTGAGCCGAGAGTCCCAGGACGAGTGGGCGCTGAGGAGTCACCAACGAGCATCGGCCGCCTGGACCGGTGGCCGCTTCGACGACGAGGTGATCGCGGTCCCCGGCTTCTCCTGCGGTGGCGACGAATCGGTCCGAGAGGACGCCGCGTTGAGTCGCCTCTCGGCCCTGCCACCGGCCTTCCGTCCCGGTGGCACCGTCACCGCAGGAAACGCATGCCCTCTCAGCGATGGTGCCGCTGCCCTGCTCCTGGCCAGCGACGAAGGCGTGCGACGTTCGGCGGCCCGACCGATGGCAAGGATCGCGGCCACCGCCGTCATCGGAACAGACCCACACCTGTTCGCCACCGGACCGGTCGGCGCCGCGACAGCGGCGCTCGCCCGCGCCGGGCTCACCTGGAAGGACATCGATCTGGTGGAGCTCAACGAAGCCTTCGCTGCGCAGGTGCTGGCGTGCCTCGACGAATGGCCTGACCTCGACCCCGAGCGCGTCAACGTGAACGGTGCGGCCATCGCACTCGGGCATCCGCTGGGCTGCTCGGGCGCTCGCATCCTCACAACGCTGGTGCACGAGCTGCGCCGCCGCAAGGGCCGGTACGGGCTCGCCGCGCTGTGCATCGGGGTCGGCCAGGGCATCGCGATGGTCGTGGAGTCAGCGACATGACCGCGGCGGGCCATGCCGATGTCGGCTTCCAGCGTCTTGCCGCGACCGCGCTGCAGCGGAACCCAGAACGGCTCGCGGTGGTGGACGGCGACCTTCGCTGGACCGGGCGCTCTCTAGCTCGCCGGGTCGGGGCCGCGGCCGATCTTTACCGTGACCTCGGTCTCGGCCCAGGCAGCCGTATCGCACTACTCAGCCCCAACAGCGCTCACTACGTCGCGGCCCAGCTCGGCGCGGTCATGGCGGGTTGCACCTTCACCGGATTGCACCCACTCGGATCGGCGGACGACCACCGCGTGGCACTCGAGCGTCTTGGAGCGGATGCCTTGGTCGTCGACCCGCAGCGATTCGGGGATCGGGCCGCCGAGCTTGTCGCCTCTGGGGCCGTGCATCGCGTCGTCGACCTCGGCCCCGGCGGCACGGGTGACGACCTAACCGCACTCCCCGATGCCGAGCTGAGCGTGACCGAAGTCGGCGTGGATGCCGAGGCGTCGATCTCCTTCAGCGGCGGCACGACCGGCCGCCCGAAGGGCGTCGTTCGGTCCCACCGAGCGCTCGCTTGGTCGGCGATGCTCATGGTCGGTGAATGGGACTGGCCGCGGGTGGTGCGATTCCTCGCCATCGCACCCCTCACCCACGCCACCGGGGCCATGGTCGTCCCGGTGCTCCTACGCGGCGGCCAAGTGCACATCCACGACGGGTTCGATGCCCGAGCGGTCCTCGCAGCCGTGGAGGAGAACGACATCACTGCGACGTTCGTGGTACCGACCATGCTCTACGCATTGCTCGACCACCCGGACATCGACCGGAGGGACCTGTCGAGCCTCCAGCACATCATCTACGGAGCAGCGCCAGCGGCACCGGCCCGGCTGGCCGAGGCGATGGCTCGCTTCGGACCCGTATTGATGCAACTGTACGGACAGGTCGAGGCGCCCAACACCATCACCGCTCTGCGTACCACCGAGCATCGCGCCGACGATCCCGCCCGGCTGGCATCGTGCGGGAAGCCGCTCGCCGGCCTCGACGTGGTGCTGCTCGACCCGGCCGGAAACGAGGTCGCGCGGGGAACGCCAGGCGAGATCTGCGTGCGGGGCCCGCTCGTCATGGACGGTTACCTCGACAACGAGGAGGCCACGGCCGAGGCGCTACAAGGCGGGTGGCTCCACACGGGAGACATCGCCGTCGCCGACGAGGACGGGTATCTGACGATCGTCGACCGGGCGAAGGACATGATCGTGACCGGCGGCTTCAACGTCTACCCGCGCGAGGTGGAGGACGTCCTGGCCACCCATGCCTCGGTGGCCACAGCGGCGGTGATCGGCGTGCCCGACGATCACTGGGGCGAGGCAGTCGTCGCCTACGTCACCTCACGACCGGGTGAAACCATCGACGTCGAGGCGCTACGGGCCCTGGTCCGGGAACGCAAAGGACCGGTCCATGCGCCGAAGGCGATCCATGTTGTCGACACCATCGCGGTCACCGCCTTGGGCAAACCTGACAAAAAGGCGCTACGCAACCGGCACTGGACCGGCGAGGACCGAGGCGTCCACTAGCCCATGCGTTCCAGGAGTCCAAGGGTCGTCGGGTGGGCGCGTTTGCGGAAGTGGTCGTGATGCGAATCTGAAGGTGGCCCGGTGGGGATAGGGGTCTGACAGGCAATGTGGGGGGCGCGGATGTGGCCGGTGACGCAGGGATGACCGCAGCGCCGTCGGCGGCCCTGGCGGCCGCAAAGCAACTGCCCCCGCCGGTGACGTAGGCGCCCGTCCCCGACAGGGCCAGACCGTTGCTCGACATGACCGCATCCTGCCAGAGCCGCGAAACAACCTGCCCGATCGGCTTGACACTCGAACTGGTGTTCGATATGGTGGTGGGACTTCCCCATCGGAGCTGACCCGTCCGGCCATGTGGGCCGGGTGGTGGCGAGGCTCCCTCTTGTCCGGTCGAGCGCGGAGTCGTCCCGATGGGTGATCCCAGGATCTGCGAATCCAACGAGGGTGAGCGGGTGGTGTCGGCGAACGCCGCCGCGTATCTGGAGCAGTCGCCGGCTGGTCGGGCCGAGACGATCTCGCAGCTGTCCGCCCTGTTGGCCGCGACCCACGCCGAGCTGCTCGACGTGGTCTGCGCTGCCGATGTCGCCGGCGACTGGGTCGACGACGGCGCGACCGGAGTCGTGCCGTGGCTGATCGGCCAGGTCGGGGTGGCGAACCCCACCGCACGCGAGTGGGTGCGGGTCGCCGACGCGCTCCAGGACCTCCCGGCGCTGCGGGCCACCTACGCCGCGGGTGCGCTGTCGTGGGACCAGGTGCGCCACGCCACCAAGTTCGCCTCCAGCGTCGACGACGACGAGCTCGCCGCGTCCCTCCCCGGCTTGTCGGCGAACCAGATCGCGCTCATGGCCCGCCAGCGGCGCCCCATCCCCGACGCCGAGGCCAACGAGGCGCACGCCAACCGCGAGCTGTCGTGGCGACGCGACCACCGTCGCGGCGGGTTCACCTACCGGGGGTTCCTGCCGTTCGACCAGGGCGCCGCCATCAACGCCGCCATCGACCGCCACGCCGAGCGAGCCGGACCCAACCCGACGACGGGGGAGTGGGACCGGATCGGTCGACGCCGCGCCGACGCCCTGCACGACCTCGCCACCCGCGCCATCAGCGCCGATCCCGACCCCGACCGCGCCACGGTCGTGATCCACGCCGACGCCAAGGTCGTCGACGGCGAGGTCGCAGGCAACGGGTTCCTCGCCGACGTCGCCATCTGCCAGACCAGCCTGTTGCGGTCGTTGTGCCACGCCCGGGTCGAGGTCGCGTTGCACGGCCCCGACGGCGACACCGTCGGCATCGCCCGTGCCAGCCAGCAGATCCCCGCCTGGTTGGCCCGCCACATCGGCGCCCGCGACCTCACCTGCCGGTTCCCCGGCTGCGAACGCAAGATCCGCCAGATCCACCACATCGTCCACTGGACCAACGACGGCGAGACCAACGCCGACAACCTCTGCGGCCTGTGCTGGTACCACCACCGCCTGGTCCACGAAGGCGGCTGGAACGTCGAGGGCGACCCCGACGGCGAGCTCACCTTCGTCAGCCCCGGCGGGCGGCGCCGCCTCACCAGCCGACCCCAACCACTCGACGACCACGTCCGCCAAACAGCCACCCGGGCCCGTCGAAGTCGTTCGCCATGAAGACCACCGAGGGTACGGTGAATGACATGGGCAAGAAGACCACCGTCTACCTCCCGGACGACCTCAAAGCCGCGGTCGAACGCGAGGCGACGCGTCGCGGCGTGTCCGAGGCCGAGGTGATCCGCCACGCGATCGCCGCGCTGGTGACCCGGCCGGCACCTCGATTCGGCCTCATCGACGGTGAACCGATCGCCGAGCGCGCCGACGAGCTCCTGTCCAGCGTCAGGCCAGCTGGTCGATGAGGAACGCCAGCACCAGCGCCTCGTCGCGCCAGGCGTCGTAGCGGCCGGACGGGCCGCCGTGGCCGGCCCCCATCTCGGTCTTGAGCAGGATGGGCCGGTCGCCCGTGGTGACCTCGCGCAGGCGGGCGACCCACTTGGCCGGCTCCCAGTACGACACCCGGGGATCGTTCAGCCCCGCGGTGGCGAGCACGGCGGGATAGGCCACCGGGGCCACGTTCTCGTAGGGGGCGTACGACTTCATGTACTCGTACACGTCGGGGTCGTGGAGCGGGTCGCCCCACTCCTCCCACTCGGTGACGGTCAGCGGCAGCGTCGGGTCGAGGATCGTGTTGAGCGTGTCGACGAAAGGCACCTCGGCCACCGCCGCCCCGCACAGGTCGGGCGCCAGGTTCAGCACCGCGCCAACGAGCAGGCCGCCGGCCGACCCGCCCCGGATGCCGAGCTGGCCGGGCGTGGTCAGGCCCACCTCGACGAGGTGACGGGCCGCGGCGACGAAGTCACCGAAGGTGTTGCGCTTGGCCAGCTCCTTGCCGTCGAGGTACCAGCGCCGGCCCATCTCACCGCCCCCACGTACGTGGGCGATGGCGAACACGAACCCACGGTCGAGCAGGCTCAACCGCGCCGACGAGAACCACGGGTCCATGCTCATCTCATAGGAGCCGTAGCCGTAGAGCACCGCCGGACCCGGGCGGTCGGTGGCACGGTCGCGGCGATGGACGAGCGAGATCGGCACCTCCACGCCGTCGGCGGCGGTCGCCCACAGTCGCTCGGTCGCGTAGTCGGCGGGGTCGTAGCCACCCAGCACCGGCTGTTGCTTGCGCAGCACCCGCTCGCCGGTCACCAGATCGACATCGAAGATCGACGACGGCGTCACCAGCGACGTGTAGCCGTAGCGCAGCACCGTGGTGTCGAACTCGGCGTTGGCCGCCCCCGACACGGTGCCCACCGCCTCGGGCTGGTCGATGACGTGCTCGGTCCCGTCGGAGAAGCGCCGCACCCGGATCCGGGTCAACCCACCGGCACGCTCGTGCAGCACCAGGTGGTCGGCGAAGGTGTCGAGGCCCTCGAGCTTCACGTCGGGGTCGTGGGGGACCAGCACCTCCCAGCTGTCCCTCCCGACCCCGTCGTCGGGCGCGGTCACCACACAGAAGTTCTCGGCATCGCCGGCGTTGGTGAGGATCACGAACCGGTCGCCGTGGTGGTCGACCGAGTACTCCACGCGGTGCTCGCGGGGCGCCACCACCCGGAGCTCGCCGTGGGGATCGTCGCCGGCCAGCACCCAGGCCTCGTCGGTCACCTTCGAACCCAGGTGCACCACGATGAACCGGTCGTCCTTGGTGCGTCCGAGCGAGACGAAGAAGTGTTCGTCGGGCTCGTCGAGCACCAGCACGTCGTCGCTCGCCGGGGTTCCGATCACGTGACGCCACACCTGGTGGGGTCGCATCGCCGCGTCGGGCTTCACATAGAACAGCACGGTGGCGTCGTCGGACCACGCCGTGCCATAGGTGACCTCGGGGACCTCGTCGGGCAGGTCGTCGCCGGTGGTGAGGTCGCGCACCCGCAGCGTGTACTTCTCCGACCCGTCGTGGTCGGTCGCGTAGGCGAGCCACCGGTGGTCCAGGCTCAGGTCGAAGGCACCGAGGGCGAAGTAGTCGCTGTCGCCCGCCAGCTCGTTCTCGTCCAACAGGACCTGCTCGCCCGGCCAGGCCACACCGGGCTCGATCGCCGGCGGCGGATCGTCGAGGGTCAACCGCTCGCTCGCCGCCGGAACCCGGCAGTGCCGGCCGTACTGGCTGCCTTCGGTCGTGCGCCCGAAGTACCACCACCCCTTCGAGTGGACCGGCACCGACAGATCGGTCTCCTGCACCCGCGACCGGATCTCGTCGAACAGCCGCTGCTGCAGCTCGCCCGTGTGGGCCATCGCCGCCTCGGTGTGGGCGTTCTCGGCCTCGAGGTGGGCGACCACCGCCGGATCGTCGCGGTCGCGCAGCCAGGCATACGGATCGACGACCTCGTCGCCGTGATGGGCGCGGGCAACCGGGCGGGAGTCCGGGATCGGTGCGTTCATCCTCTGAGCCACAGAACCACACGGTAGGGCCCGGCACCTCCCTCGCCCTCAACTACGGTGACCCCGCCATGACGAGCTACGTCTACCTCAACCTTCCCGAGCGGACCGGTCGGCGGCGATCGATCGAGCTGCAAGCACGATTGCACCGGCTCGATGTCCGCCGGATCGAGGCGCTCGGACCTGAGCAAGGCCGCAAGGTGCTCCCCGGCTCCGAACTGGAGCTCGGCGAGCTCGGCCTCAACGCCACCTGGGTCTCGATGTTGCGTGACCTGATCGAAGGAGGACCCGGCAGCGAGCACGAGTGGCTGGTGCTCCTCGAAGACGACACGCTGCTCGCGCCACGGTTCCGCCGGCGCGTCGACCGGGTGCTCGATCAGGTGCCCGACGAGTGCATGCTGGTGCAGCTCGGACGCGTCACTCCCTTCCAACCCACCCCCGGCGACCTCGTGATGGCGATCGTGGGCGCGGCGGTCCGGTACACGATCAAGCACGGTGGCGCGGCCTGGCGACGCCGTCGCGAGCCACGCCAGGAGTTCACGACCGAGCTCGCCTGGGGATCCCATGTGGTGGCGGTCCGCGTGTCGAGCATCCCCGAACTGCTCGCTGCGTTCCTCGAGGTCGACCTCGTCACCGATGAGTTGTTCAAGCTACAGGCTCGGGAACACCCGGGAACCATGCTCCGGTACCACCGACAGCTCGGGTGGCAGCTCCCCTTCCGATCCGACATCTTCCTCACGAGACAGCTGAAGAACGCCCGCAAGCCCGGCATCCCCCGGACCAACCGAGCACTGATCGCCCGCTGGTTGCGCAAGGCCAGTCGCTACCTGCGCAACCGGATCGGGACCCACCCGCGCATCGCTACCGCTGTTGGTCGCGGTCGCGGCGGACCTGGACCCGGCGGCCCCTGATCGTGGTTCGGCCCAGCGCGGCGAGAGCGGATTCAGGGTGCCTGGAAGGTGTCGGCCCACTGCCGGGCGAGGGGTGGTAGCTCCCCCGACACGATCAGGTCGAACAGGGCCTCCGCTTCAGCAACGGTGAAGTATCCCCGAACCACACCCGGCCAGGCTCGCGCGTCGGACCGACGCACGATACCGCGAACCCGCACCGGCACATGCTCCGCTCCCAGCGCCGCGACAGCAGCCGCCCGATGCTGCCCAACGCCGATGCACCAGGTCCAGTCACGGCCGGAGGTCGTGAGCCACCACGCCTCGATGTCCCCATCGTCGGCATCGGTGTTCACGTAGCCGCTTGTCTGGAGACTCTCAACAATGGAAGCCAACCTGTCCAACTCGATCTGTATGCCCTGTTCCGACAGAGGACCAGCCAGCGGATAGAACTCGCTGATCGGCAACGCCTGCCCGGCAAGTGAGGCCTCGCGCCAATAGACGCCGGCCATGACGTACTGCTGCTCAGCTACGGAGCGGTCCATCACCCAGGGCATGGCAATGCCCCACGCTGGTGTCTGCGCCAGAGTCGGATTCGATTCACCAACTCCCGTCCACTCAGCGAAGGACGCCGGCTGGCTCATGGCGTAGAACGTGTCCAGGCATCGTCGTGGCTGACCCTCGAAATTCCTGCCAACTGCGAGCTCGAGCGCTGTAGCCACGAACGGGTGCTTTTCGGCCGTGAGTGGATGGAACCAGAGGCCCCGCCCGTCGACTATCGGTGCATCGATCCGGGCTGGGTCACAAAGGTACTGCGCGGTGATCGGATCGTTCCCGAGATCGCTGAGGTCTCGGACCGGTTGCAGCTGCGAGCGGCGAACCTCGTAGCCCAGTGTTCGGATCGATCGTTTCACCGAACCCTTGATCCACCTCCTGACGCTGCTCACAGCCGGCCGAGCTCGTCGGTCTTGGCGATCTGGTGGCAGCTCAGGCACAGCGCTCAATCCCTACCGCTGCTGGTCGCGGTCGCGGCGGACCTGGGCCCGGCGGCCCCTGATCGTGGTTCGGCCCAGCGCGGCGATGACCTCGTCGGCCGCGGCCTCGGGCACCTCGACGATGGCGAAGCGTTCGGTGATGCGGATGTTGCCGATGTCGCGGCCACCCAGGCTGGTCTCGTTGGCGATCGCCCCGACCAGGTCGCCCGGACGTACCCCGGAGCTGCGCCCCAGCCCGATGTAGAGGCCGACCGTGCCCGGCGACGGACCACGCTGGGGCTGGGCACGCTTGCCCGGCCGAGGAGGGGCGGCGTGGGCTTCGGGGATCTCGACCTCGTCGTCGACGGCGCCCGACGTCTCGTGGATCAGCTTCACCGCCGCCAGCGCCACGTCCATCACATCGTGGTCGTCGGTCAGGGTCTCGACCACGACCCGGAACCGGTCGAGGTCGTCGTCGGGCAGCCGATCCTGCAGCATCTCGATCGTCCGCTCCATCTGCCGGGCCCGCAGCGCGGCGACCGTCGGCACCTTCTCGTGGTGGATGGTCTGTCTGGTGCGGTGCTCGATGGTCTGGAGCTGGCGACGCTCGCGGGGCTCGGCCAGGGTGATGGCCACCCCCTCACGGCCCGCGCGGCCGACCCGGCCGATGCGGTGCACGTAGGCATCGACCGACGCGGGGACGTCGTAGTTCACCACGTGGGTGAGCTGATCGATGTCGAGGCCCCGGGCCGCCACATCGGTGGCCACGATGAGATCGGCGGTGCCGGTCCGCAACCGGTTCATCACCCGGTCGCGCTGGGCCTGGTCCATCCCGCCGTGCAGCGCCTCGGCCCGATATCCCCGCCCGTTGAGGGTCTCGGTCAGCTCGTCGACCTCGGTGCGGGTCCGGCAGAACACGATGGCCGCGGTGGGCGACTCGACGTCGAGGATCCGCCCCAGCGCCGCCGCCTTGTGGTCACGGGTCACCACGAACGCCCGCTGGGTGACCAGGGGGGCGTCGTCACCGTCGCTCGGCGTGGAGTCGATCTGGATGCGCTCCGGGTCGCGCAGGTGCCGCCTGGCGATCGACGCGATCCGAGGCGGCAGGGTGGCCGAGAACAGCACCGTCTGCCGCTCGGTGGGCGTCGCCGCGAGGATGGCGTCGAGCTCGTCGGCAAAACCCATGTCGAGCATCTCGTCGGCCTCGTCGAGCACCAGCACCTTCAGCGTGTCCAGCGAGAGGCTCCCCCGCTGGAGGTGATCGAGCACCCGGCCCGGGGTGGCCACCACCACGTGCATGCCCCGGTTGAGCGCCGCCATCTGGCGCCCGATGGGCTGGCCCCCGTACACCGGCATGACCTGGGCGCCGAGCTGGCGGCCGTACTTGTAGATCGCCTCCGACACCTGCACCGCCAGCTCGCGGGTCGGCACCAGCACCATCGCCACCAGCTCGACCGGTCCGCCCGTCGGGGGCAGCTGCTCGAGGATCGGCAGGGCGAAGGCCGCGGTCTTGCCGGTGCCGGTGGCCGCGCCACCGAGGAGGTCGCGGCCCGACAGCAGGACCGGGATGGCCTCACGCTGGATCGGCGTCGGCTCCTCGTAGCCGAGCCCCGCGAGCGCGTCGAGGATCTCGGGCCGCAACCCGAGCTCGGCGAAGCCGGGGGCCGGATCGGACGGGCCGGTCGTGAGAGGACCGGTCGTCACCGGATCACCACCGCGTTGGGAGGGCTGGCCACGCCGAGACGCAGGTTGAGTGGGGCGGAGGTGAAGAACCCCTCCCAGCTGCGCTCGGCGACGCAGTCGTCGGCCAGCGGATCGAGCACGAACAGCTCGCCGATGGGGATGCCGAGCAACGGCAGCAGACGCTGGTGCACGAAGATCTCGGGCCGGCGGGCGGGGTCGTCGCGGATGGCCGCCAGCTCGTCGGCCGGGTGCACCGAGCCCGGCGGCCACACCTCCAGCGCCGGGTTGTCGGCCGCCACCGCCGCCACGTGCAGGTCCCACAGGCACTCGGCCGTGCGCTCCTCGGGGGACAGCCCGGGGTTGCGGTGCCCCTGGGCGAGCTCGTCGCGTCGAGCCTGATCGAGGCCCTCGTACCACCCCAGCCAGCCGGTGCGAACCAGCAGCACGTCGCCCACCTCGGGCACCGTCCCCTGGGCATCGAGGGTCGCCATCAGCTCGTCGGCGCTGATGGGCTCGGACTCGTCCATCGCCAACGGGCGTCCCTGATCCTCACGCCAGCGGGCCACGTCGGCCAGGATCGCCCGACCGACCAGGCCCCGTTCGGCCCACGCATCGACACCGAGGAACCCCTCGGGAGCGCCGCCGTACCAGCCGTGCACGGGGTGACGCACATGGCGGAACCCGTCCCACTGCGACGACCCCTGGGTGTTCCAGCCGTGCAGCACGTCGTCGTGGCCGGGACCGTCGTCGACCCCGGTGACCTCGTGGCGGAACGCCGCCCGGCCGAACAGCGGAGGACCAGGGGTCGCCAGATCGGCGTTGAGGGCGAACACCTCACCCCGCTCCACCAGCGACGACGCCGCCACCGTGCGCTCGTGGGTCAACAGGTTGAGGCACCCCAGCCGGTCACCGTCGCCCCACATCCCCCACGACGAACCGTCGGGCGCGCCGTCCACCGCGGGCAGATCGGCATAGTTGGGCAGCGCGCTGTCGGCGGCGCGACGAGGTTCGCGCTGGCCCGTCCACGGCATATCGATCCGGTCACCCATGCGGCGACTCTACGCTGGGAGAAATGGCCGTGGACCACCAGCAGTGAGCGACAGCACACCAACAGCCCCACCACGCGACGATCACGTGCGCCTGTCACTTCCGGCGCGCCACGAGTACGCCCGCATCGCCCGCATCGGTGTTGCGGCGCTGGCGCTGCGGCTCGGCTTCACCTACCGCGAGATCGAAGACCTCCGCCTCGCGGTCGACGAGGTCCTCATCTTCCTCCTCGGATCGGACCGACCCGACGGCCGGATCACCATCCGCTACGGCACCGAACCCGGATTGCTGGCCCTGACCGCCACCGCGAGCTTCCCCACGACCCCCGACAACCCCGAGCGCGAACGGTTCGAGACCCTCATCGCCGAGCTGGTCGACACCTGGGACACCGACGAGGCGGCCGGACAGGTCACCTTCACCAAGAAGCACCGCACCGCCACCGACGACTAGCCCGACCGCCGGACCGGCACCGTCAGCGGCCGGAGTGGCCGAACCCGCCTTCGCCGCGGACCGAGTCGGTGGGCAGCTCGGCCACCGGCACCCAGCCCACCTCCTCGACCGCCTGCACCACCAGCTGGGCGATGCGGTGGCCACGCACCACGTGGAAGTCGGTGGCCGGGTCGGTGTTGAGCAGCACCACCTGGAGCTCGCCCCGGTAGCCGCAGTCGATGAGGCCCGGCGCGTTGGCCACAGTGATCCCGTGTCGCAACGCCAGCCCGCTGCGGGGGAGCACGAACCCCGCATAGCCCTGCGGCAAGGCGATGGCCACCCCCGTCGGCATCAACGTCCGGCCACCACCGGCGGCCACCACCGCGTCTTCGCGGGCGTAGAGGTCGAGCCCGGCGTCGCCGTCGTGGGCGTAGGCCGGGAGGGTGAGCTCGGGGTCGAGACGTACGACCGGAACCTGAATCATCGACGCAACGCTACCGGCCACTACCCTCGCGGTGATGCTCGCCTGGATGGACCTCGAGATGACCGGACTCGACCCCGCACGCCACGTCATCGTCGAGATCGCCACCCTCCTCACCGACGACGACCTCAACATCGTCGCCGAAGGCCCCGACCTCGTCGTCCACGCCACCGACGACGAGCTCGCCCGCATGGACGACTACGTGCGCAACATGCACCAGCGCAGTGGGCTGCTCGAACAGATCAAGGCCTCGACCATCTCCCTCGCCGACGCCGGCGCCGCCACCCTCGACTTCCTCAAGGCCAACATCGACGAGCCCCGCAGCGTGCCCCTCTGCGGCAACTCCATCGGCACCGACCGCCGCTTCCTCGCCATCTACCTCCCCGAGATCGAGGAGTTCCTCCACTACCGCTCGGTCGACGTCTCCACCGTCAAGGAGCTGGCCCGCCGGTGGAACCCCAGCATCCACCGCAAGGCCCCCGACAAGGCCACCAGCCACCGGGCGCTCGACGATATCCGCGAGAGCATCGGCGAACTCGTGCACTACCGCGAGCACCTCTTCGTCGCACCCGAACAGGGCGAACCGGCCGCCACCGATGAGGGAACCAGCCCCCCTCCCGCCTAGCATCGGCATTCATGGGGGCACCTCACCATCACGCACACGGGCACCGCCACGGCAGCGATGAGCGCTACGCGGGACCGCCCTCGCCGACGTCGGTGCGCGAGGAACGCCAGCCGGCCCAGGACGAGCCGGTCGAGATGGCACCCGGCATCATCCGGGTGCAGCTGCCCATCAGCCTCCCGGGTCTCGGACACGTCAACTGCTACGTGCTACCCGACGAACGGGGCGTGACCGTCGTCGATCCGGGTCTGCCCGGTCCCCAGTCGTGGAAGCAGCTCAAGGCCCGCCTCGCCCGCGCCGACGTCCCGATCAAGCGGATCCACACCGTGGTCGTCACCCACTCGCATCCCGACCACTTCGGACAGGCCGGCCGTCTGCTCGACCGCAACGAGGCCCGGGTCATCACCCACCGCAACTTCCGCACCTTCTTCGACCCCGACGAGGAACCCGACGGGATCAGCCTCGACGACGCCGAACCCAAGAACGCCGAGACCGGCACCTACACCGAGTCGGTGGGAGGATCCGGCCCCGCCCGAGGACCGTGGGGCGGCCCCATGCCGTGGGGCACCATCTCGGGCGCGCAGACCTCCGGACGTCTGCGTGGCGGGCCCCGTGGCCCCGGCCGTCCACCGCTGCGGCGTCGCCTCCAGTACCGGATGATGCGCTTCGCGGGCGGTCGCATGGGTGCGGTTCCGCGCCCCACCCACCGGGTCGAAGACGCCGACCGGCTCGAGCTCGGCGGCAGGTCGTGGGTGTCGTTGCACACCCCCGGCCACACCAACGACCACCTGTGCCTCTACGACCCCGAAGCCGGCATCCTCATCTCGGGCGACCACGTGCTGCCCACCATCACCCCCCACATCTCCGGGGTCGGGCCCATCGTCGACCCCCTCCACGAGTTCTTCCGCTCCCTCGAGCGCGTCGCCGAGCTCGACGGCACGGCAACGGTCCTGCCCGCCCACGGCCTCGAGTTCGCCAACCTCGCCGAGCGGACCACCGCCATCCGCCAGCACCACGAGGAACGGCTCCAGAAGCTTCGCGACGCCTCCGCCGAGCACGGGTGGGCCACGGTCCCCCAGTACTCCGACCACCTGTTCCCGCCCCGATCGCAGGGTCAGATGGCCGACAGCGAGACCTACGCCCACCTCGAGCACCTCCGGCTCACCGGCGAGGCCAAGGTGCGCGACGACGGGGCCGACCTGCTCTACCTCATCGACTGAGCTCCCGAGGAGCCGACGTGAGCCCCCAACGGCGAGACAAGGACACCACCCGCCAGATCCTCCTCGAGGCCGCGTTCGAGATGATGCTCGAACAGGGCCTCGACGTGGGCTGGGGGGTGCGGGTCGCCGATGTGACCAAGCGGGTGGAGCTCACCACCGGAGCCGCCTACCAGATCTGGAACGGCTCGCGCACCAAGGACGGCATGGGTGGCCAGGACCGCTTCCACCACGACCTCGCGCTCTACGCCATGGAACGGCTGATCTCCGAACCCGGCGCTGGCCCACACCGCAGCGGCCAGCGCCCTCGCCACCGACGGCGGGAGCCTCGAGCGGATGATCCAGACCGCCACCGCAGCCGATTTCGAGTTGCTCTCCGATCCCGCCGAGTTCGCGCTCTACCTCGGCCTGCTCGCGGCCACCACCTCCATGCCCGAGCTCATCGACGTCGGTCGCGAGAGCTACCAGCGGATCACCGACGACCACGTCGAGCTCTACACCAAGCTGTTCGACCACTTCGGCGTCGAGATGGTGCCACCGCACACGATCAAGGACCTCGTCGTGTCGGCGATCGCCCTCGGCGAGGGGCTCTGCCTGCGGGGCCTGGTCGACCCGAACGCGGTGCCCGACGACCACGACAGCCCCGACGGCGTCCCCGACGACGCCACGGGCCCCTGGCACCTCTTCTCGATCGGGGTGCTGGCCCTCATCCGCGGCATGACCCGCACCAGCGCCGGCTGAACCCCCCGGATCATCCGGCCAGGGTGAGCACCCGTCCGCTGGTGAACACCCGGCCATGGTCGGAGGCGTCGACCAACCACGTCGACAGGCCACCGCCGTCGTGGTCCTGGGCCAACAGCTCCACCGCGTCGTCGCGCTCGATGGCGTCGCGGTACTCGACCTCGGCCCGCACCGGGGCCCGCAGGTGTCGCCGGCCGGCCCGCACCTCCTCCAGCGCCGCCCACGCCACCGCATTGTTGACGTGGTCCATCACATCGAAGTCGACGAAGCGCAGCGGCCACGGCACACGGGTGACGCCGGGGTGACCGGGCGGGGGCGAGCCGTGCCGCAGCTTGGCCCGCACCCGGCGACCGGCCGCCGCCTCGGCATACAGCTCGTGGAACTGCTCGGGCAGCACCACCGGGCGACCGGTGGCCATGTCGAGGTGCACCCACACCGTGGCCGTCTCGATGTGGGCCCCCTGGTCTCCACGCACCGACACCCGGCGCTCGGCCCACCGGCCACCGATGCCGCCACAGAACGTCGCCAGCTCCAGATCCTCACGCAACCGGGCCTCGGCGTGGACCTCGACCACCGTGCGCCGCACCACCCACGCCATGTCGTCGGCCAGACCGGCGTCGACGGTGTCGTCGTTGGACACGTCCTGGACGAAGCGGGCCAGCGCATCGAGACGGAGCCGGCCGTTGGGTGAGACATCTCCCAGGCGGACCCTGCGATCGTGGCCGAAGATGCGGCCACTGGCCGGCAGCGGCACCACCTGATCGTCGGCGTCGGGAGGACCGATCGGAGGGGCCAAGGGGGTCTCCATCGCCCGGCACGCTACCGGCCTCGTCCACCGATCGGAAATAATCGATTGACGCTCACGCCGCGACGTGGTTTCGTGAACCTTCGGCGCACAGAGCTGCGCGACTGGTCTCGACCAGGATCGAACACCGAGGACCGACGATGAAGCAGATGCTCGACGCACACACGGCAGGCCGCATGGCTCCCGTCGGCGTCGCGCGTCGCCGCGCCGGTGCCGCTGCCGGTGCCAACGGTGGCCTCGACCTCGGTATGTACCCGTGCGGGTGGCGTGCCGGCAACCGCGTGTCGATCATTCACGACTCGATCTTTGCCACCGTCACCGCGCACAAGGCCTGGCGGCCGAAGGAGTCCTCGCCCTGAGTCACCACTCACACGAGGAGCAGCACTCCGAACGGCCGCCGGGTTCACCCGGCGGCCGTTCTGCTTTTCCACCGCCGCCGACGTGACCACCCCAGCAGCATCGCCCACGACCACCACGCATCCCCCGGGGACCGACATGACCACCGAACCCACCCTCGACGACTTACAACCCGGCCTTCCCGACGAGTCCGCCGCCTGGTGGGCCGACGCCCGGTGCCGCTTCGGTGACGGATCGCTCGGCCACCTGTTCTTCTCCGAGGAGCTGCAGGACATCGCCCGGGCCAAGACCATCTGCTCGGAGTGCCCGGTCATCGCCCAGTGCCTCGAGGGCGCCCTGGACCGGCGCGAACCATGGGGCGTCTGGGGCGGCCAGCTGTTCCTGAACGGTCGCATCCTGGCCACCAAGCGGCGCCGGGGACGTCCACCGAAGGTCCCACGCCCCGAGGACCAGCTCCCCGTGGTGCCGATCCCCGAGCACCTCCAGAGCGCCTGAACGAACCCCGACGGGACCCGCCAACGGCGCCCCGGTACCGTGGAGCCTCGGTGAACGACCCTGCCGACAGCCCCGACCCTGACACCGCACCTGGCGACGAGGCCCACCGGCCCCGCGTCATCGCCGGCATCCCGGTCCGACACCTCATGGCGGCCACCCTCGTCGCCCTCGTCGTCGCGGCCACCGCGGGGGTCCTGGTGCTGCTCGGCACCGACGACGAGCCCGACACGATCGGCCAGGACGCCTCGAACCCCCCGATCGAGCTGACCCCCGCCGACGGCGACCCCGCCGAAGAGGTCATCGGCGCACCGGTCGCGGTCGACTACGAGACCTTCGACGGCGACGAGGCCAACACCGGCAGCTACGTGGGCCGGCCGCTGGTGGTCAACTTCTTCGCCGCCTGGTGCCCGCCGTGCGTCGCCGAGATGCCCGACTTCGAAGACGTGCACCAACAGGTCGGCACCGACGTGGCGTTCCTCGGCATCAGCACCGACCACCGCAGCGAGGACGGGCTCGACCTCATCGAGCGCACCGGCATCACCTACGACACCGGGCGCGACCCCGACGGATCGGTCTTCGCCGCCTTCGGCGCCGTCGCCATGCCCACCACGGTCTTCATCGACGCCGCGGGCACCGTCGTCGACGTGCACGGCGGCGCCCTCACCGCCGACGAGCTCCGCGACCGGCTCGAGTCCCTGTTCGGGGTGGTCGCGCCGTGATCGAGGCCGACTTCGCCTACGCCTTCACCGTCGGCATGGTCGCCGCGGTCAACCCTTGCGGCTTCGCCCTGCTCCCCGCCTACCTCTCCTACTTCCTCGGCCTCGAGGGCGCGCCGACCGACAGCCGGGCCAGCATGGTGCGGGCCCTCGGGGTCGCCCTGGCGGTCACCACCGGGTTCGTCGCCGTGTTCGGGATCATCGGCCTGGCCATCACCCAGCTGTCGCTGTCGATCAACCGCCAGCTCCCGTGGGTCACCATGGCCATCGGCGTCGCCATCGTCGTGCTCGGCATCGCCATGCTCCGCGGCTTCCAGCTCTCGCTGCGGCTGCCCCGGCTGTCGGTCGGAGGCTCCAGCCGCGAGCTGCCGTCGATGTTCCTGTTCGGCGTGTCCTACGCGGTGGCCTCGCTGTCGTGCACGCTGCCGATCTTCCTGCCGATCATGACCCGCACCTTCGGCTCCAACAGCCTCACCTCCGGGGTGGCGGTGTTCCTCACCTACGCCGCCGGCATGGGACTGCTGCTCGGCGCGATCACCATGGCCCTGGCCGGGGCGCGGGGCGCGCTGGTCACCCGGCTCCGGCGGGCCCAGCCCCACATCAACCGGGTCTCGGGCGGCCTGCTCGTCCTGGCCGGCGTCTACCTCGCCTACTACGGCTACTGGGAGCACCGGGTGTACACCGACCCCCGCAACCTCCCACCGTCGGGTCCGGTCGACGTGGTCACCAGCGCCAGCGCCAGCGTCACCAACTGGGTGAGCTCGATCGGCGCCACCCGCATCGGCGTGGTGCTCGCGGCCGCGGTCGTCATCGTGCTCATCCTCGTGTTCACCAGCCGCGACAGCAGCGAGACACCAACCGAGACACCGAGCGAGCCGGCGCCGACGCGCCCGGTGAGGTAGGCCCGTGCCGGCGCTGATGGCGGCGCTCATCGCCGCCATGGGCGCGGTCCTGCTCTGGCAGTCGTTCTCCGACCAGCGGATGCGGCGCCTCATCACCGACACCCCCACCTCGAAGGCACGGGGCGTGTTCATCGGGTTCAACGAGGTGGTGGGCACCGCCACCGCCGACCGGCCCCTGCTCACCCGGTTCAGCCGGGAGCCGTGCGTGTTCCACGACTACGTCGAGCTCCAGGAGATCCGCCGCCGACGCAACGACTCGCAACGCAGCCGGCGCTCGTGGATCCGGGCCGGCTCCGACCGGCGAGCCGTGCTCTTCGAGGTCGCCGACGACACCGGAGCGGTGGGGGTCGACCCCAGCAGCGCCGAGATCATCGGCACCCGCATCGTCGACACCGTCTTCGAGGACACCCGCCGCATGATCGGCTACAGCGGACGCAGCCTCGGGGGCGAGGGCGCCACCGGCCGGTTCAAGCGGCGTGAGGACGCCATCCGCGTCGGCGACGAGGTCTACGTGCTCGGCCACGCCCACCTGGTCGACGACGGCACCCGGGCCGAGATCCGTGCCGAGCCGGGCTTCCCGCTCTACATCACCACCATGGGCGAGGCGGCACTGACCCGCCGGTTCGCCTGGCGCGGCGCCGCCATGGCCGTGCTGGCCGCGATCGCCGTCGGTTCCGGCGCGGTCGTGCTGGCCACCCCCGACCGGGTCGCCGACGCGATCCTTCCCGCCATCGCCGGGGTCGCCCTGGTGGGGGTGGCCAACACCGCCAACACCCTGCTGCTCGTCTACAACGGTCTCGTCCGGCTGCGCGAGCGCGAGTCGCGAGCCTGGAGCCTCATCGAGGTCCAGCTCAACCGCCGGGCCGAGCTCATCCCCCAGCTCGTCACCTGTGTGTCCACCTACGCCTCGCTCGAAGCCGACACCCAGCAGCGAATCGCCGGACTGCGCTCGGGCACCTGGACCGACACCGGCCACGAGCTC
The DNA here is from genome assembly GCA_034521975.1 of Acidimicrobiales bacterium. NCBI lineage: Bacteria > Bacillati > Actinomycetota > Acidimicrobiia > Acidimicrobiales > Acidimicrobiales bacterium. The sequence continues at coordinate 119,646 of JAXHLR010000003.1, forward strand.
CCCGACGAGGCCGACATCGAACACGCCACCGAGACCGCCGCCCGCCAGACCGACACGGCACGATCACTGATCGGCCTCGCCGAGTCCTACCCCGACCTGAAGGCCGACGAGCTGTTCGCCCAGCTGTCCGACCAGCTCGTCGACAGCGAGAACCGCATCGCCCTCGCTCGGGGGTACTTCAACGACAGCGTGACCGCCCTGGCGGACCGGGCCCGCACCTTCCCCGCATCGATCGTCGCCAACCGGATGAACCTCGGCACCCGCCGCCACCTCACCTTCGGCGGTGACGAGCAGTAGGCCCGCCGGTACGCTCCCGGCCATGGACCTGCGCATCTTCACCGAACCACAGCAAGGCGCCACCTACGACCAGCTGCTGGCCGTCGCCAAAGCCACCGAGGACCACGGCTTCGACGCCTTCTTCCGATCCGACCACTACGTGAAGATGGGCAACGTGTCCGGACTGCCCGGTCCGACCGACGCCTGGGTGACCCTCGGCGGCCTCGCCCGCGAGACCAGCCGCATCCGCCTCGGCACCCTCGTCAGCGCCATGACGTTCCGCCTGCCGGGCCCCCTCGCCATCTCGGTCGCCCAGGTCGACCAGATGAGCGGTGGCCGGGTCGAGTTGGGTCTGGGCACCGGTTGGTACGACGCCGAGCACACCGCCTACGGCATCCCCTTCCCACCGTTGGGCGAGCGCTTCGAACGCCTCGACGAGCAGCTGGCGGCCATCACCGGCATGTGGGCCACCCCCGAGGGCGAGACCTTCACGATGGACGGCCGGCACTACACCTTCACCGACTCGCCCGCGCTGCCCAAGCCGGTGCAGTCGCCCCGCCCACCGGTCATCGTCGGCGGCGGCGGCCCGACCAGGACCCCCCGCCTGGCCGCCCGCTACGCCGACGAGTTCAACCTCCCGTTCTCACCCGTCGAGCGCTTCGCCGCCCAGCGCGACCGCGTCACCGCCGCCTGCGAGGCCATCGACCGCGACCCCGCCACCATGAGATGGTCGGTCGCCCAGGTCCTGTGCTGCGGCCAGACCGAGGCCGAGATCGAGCGCAGGGCGGCCCGGATCGGCCGCGAGGTCGGCGAGCTGCGCGAGAACGGCGCCGCCGGCACCCCCGACGAGGTGCTCGAGCGACTCCGCGTCTACGCCGACGCCGGTGCCGAACGGGTCTACCTGCAGGTGCTCGACCTCGACGACCTCGACCACCTGGCCCTCGTCGGTCGCGACGTGCTGCCCCAGGTCGCCGACTGGTAGCCCGCCCGCCGCCCGCCCCGGTTCAGGGCGAGCGGCGGATCAGGTCCCAGCGCTCGATCCGGGTCGCCAGCCCGGGTTCGAGCGGCGGCTCGCCCTCGACGGGCACATAGACCAACCGATCGTGGAGCCGGTCGAGGCGGCCCTGCCACAGCTCGACCTCGTGGGGCACCACCCGAAGCCCGCCCCACTGCGGCGGGCGGGGAACATCGAGCCCCGCGTACCGTTCGTGGACCTCGGCCAGCTGGTGCTCGAGCTGGGCCCGGTCGGCGATGGGCTGGCTCTGGGCCGATGCCCACGCCCCCAGCTGGGCGCCGCGGGGACGGGTGGCGAAGTAGGCGTCGGACTCGGCCGGGTCGACCTGTTCGACCAGTCCCTCGATGCGGACCTGGCGGGACAGCTCGACCCAGGTGATGGTGAGCGCCGCCCACGGGTTGGTCAGCGCCTCCCGTCCCTTTCGGCTGTCGTAGTTGGTGTAGATCACGAACCCACCGCCGGTGAGCCCCTTCAACAGCACCGTCCGCGCCGACGGTTGCCCGTGGGTGCTGGCGGTGGCGAACACCGCGGCGGTGGGTTCGGCGGTGCCCGACGCATACGCGTCCTCGAGCCAGCGGTCGACCTGCACCAGCGGATCGGGGTCGAGGTCGTCGACGTCGATGCCTTCGGTCTCGTACTCGCGGCGTTGAGTGGTCAGATCCATGGCCTACAGGTAGCCGTTCTCCTCGAGCCACTCGGCGGCCACCTCGTCGGCGTCGCGCAGCTCGATCTCGAACTGGCGGTTCAGCTCGGTGAGCTGCGCGGTGTCGAGGTCGGCCGACACCGAGTTCACCAGCGTGGCCATGTCGTCGCCGTAGGTGTCGACCAGCTCCTCGGTCAGCACCGGGATGATGTTGTCGGCGTTGATCAGACCCTCGTCGTCCTCGAGGACGACCCAGCCCTCCTCGGCGATCTGGGGGTTGGTCGAGAACAGGATGGCCACGTCGATCTCGCCGCCCGCGAGTGCCTCCACGGTGAGCGGACCGCCACCGTCGAGGGACACGAACCCGTCCTCGAGGTCGACGCCGTAGACGTCGCGCAGACCGGGGATGCAGAACGGGTTCTCGGGGCAGTCCGGGGGACCGCCGAGGACCAGATCCTCGGTGAGGTCGCTGACCGACGACAGATCGTGCTCCTCCGCGGTCTCCTGGGTGACCACGAACGAGTTGGAGTCGACCGCCGGTGACGCCTCGAGCGCGACGAGGCCCTCATCCTCGAGGTAGCCGCGCAACAGCTCTGCGGTCTCCTCGACGTCGCTGGTCGCCTCGCCCGCCCCCTCGTTGAGGAACTCGAGCGCCGACGCCGCGTACTCGGCGGTGAAGTTGATGTCACCGCTCTCGAACGATGCGAACACGATCTCGCGGAAGCCACCCAACGCCTGGTAGTCGACGGGGTAGCCCGCCGCATCCAGGGCCTGGCCGTAGACCTGGGCGAGGACCTCGCTCTCGGCGAAGTCCTGGGCGCCGAGCACGATCGTGGGCCCGTCGGGTACCTCGACGTCGTCGGCCGGACCCGCGTCGCCGTCGTCGTTGCCGCAGGCCGCCGCCACCAGGGCGAGCAGCCCGAGGAGCGCGATCAGCAGCCTCCAGGTTCTGTGGGTGGTGCGCATGTGTTGCCTTCCTTTCCGGCACCTCTGGCGCCGTGGGTGGATGTGGAGATCTACAGGGGCCCGAAGTTGGGCACCTCGTCGACCGGGATGGGTTCGGGATCGCCTCGACGCAGGCGTTGGCGGCGGGATCGGCCGCCACCCGACACCCGCACCCAGGGGGTGAGCACGCGTTCGGTGACGCTGAAGGCCACCTCGGTGGTGATGGCCAGCAGGGCCACCAGGAGCCCACCGGTGAGCATCCGGCCGTTGTCGAACCGGGCGAGGCCTTCGGTGATGAACGATCCCAACGACGAGAGACCCACCAGCGCCCCGAGGGTGGCGGTGGCGATGATCTGCACCGCCGAGACCCGCAGCCCGGTGATGATCAGCGGCGTCGCCAGGGGCAGCTCGACCTGGGCGAGGACCTGGCGACGGGCCAGCCCCATGCCCCGGGCGGCCTCGACCACTCCCGGGTCGGCCGAGCGGATGCCGGTGAAGGTGTTGGCGAAGATCGGGGGGATGCCCAGCAGCACCAGCGGTACCACGGTGGGCCAGAACCCCAGACCGAACCCGAACTGGATCGACAGCGGCAGGACCAGGGCGAGGATCCCGAAGCTGGGAAGCGCCCGGCCGAGGTTGACGATGCCGACCACCGCGCTGCCACCGCGCCGGAGGTGTCCGAACGCGACCGCCGGCGGACCCGCGACCAGCGCCGCCACCAGCAGCGACAGCGCCGAGATCTTCACGTGCACCCAGGTGCGGTTGGCGATGCCGTGCTCGCCCCACCAGTTGTCGTCGGTCGTGAGGAACGACCACAGCTCGCCGAGGGCCTCCATCAGCGGACCCCCCGCCGCGCCCACGGGGTCAGCATCCGCTCGACGAGGATCAACACCAGGTCGATGCTGACGGCCAGGACCACCGACAGGGTGATGCCCAGCATGACCGGGGTGGGGAACGTGCGGCGCAGACCATCGAGGATGAACACGCCGTAGCCCCCCTCGCCGATGAGCGCGGTGATGGTGACGAGCCCGACCACGGTGACCATCGCGATGCGGACCCCGGCGATGATCGTCGGCGTGGCCAGCCGCAGGTCGACCGCGAAGAACCGACGCAGCGCGCCATAGCCCATGCCGTCGGCCGCCTCCTTCACCGCCGCGGGCACCCCATCGACCCCCGCCACGATGTTGCGGATGAGGATGAGCAGCGTGTAGCTCACCAGCGCCACCTGGGCGGGGACGAACCCGAGCCCGAACAGCGGCACCAGGAAGGCGAACAGCGCCAGGCTGGGGATCGTGTAGAGGAACCCGGTGACCCACGCGATCGGCGCGTAGGTGCGACGCCAGCGCAACGCCACCGCCGACAGCACCACCGAGATCAGGAACCCGACCCCCACCGCGAACACCGTCAACCACAGGTGCGACACCGTGGCATCCCAGATCTCGTCGTAGCGCCGGCTGATCCAGTCCCACGACACGAGCTGGTCGCGGAGCTCGGCCTGGGCCACCACCGCGGCGGTCACCGGACTCCCTCGCTGAGCTGGTCGATGGTGATCATGCCCAGATAGCGATCGGTGTCGTCGACCACCACCGCCACCCGCGTCCGGGAGGTCACGATCCCCTCCAGCACCTGGCGCAACGGCGTCGACGGCCCCACCTGGGCGTTGAAGCTCTGCAACGGGGCATCGCCGACGGTGCCCACGTGATCGAGATCGTGGCTCCACACCCACCCGAGCAGGTGGTCGCCGCTGGTCACCCCCACCCAATCGACCGCGCCGGCGGACATGACCGCCAGCGCCTGCGACGGCGGGGCAGCGGCATCGACCATCAGACCAGGAGCGACGTCGATGTCGGCCACCGTCATCAGCGCCAGGCGCTTGAGACCCCGCTCGTTGCCGAGGAACGACTCGACGAACGCCGACGCCGGCTTGGCCAGCAGCTCGTCGGGAGCACCGGCCTGGGCCACGACCCCGCCAGTTTCGAAGATGACGACCTCGTCGCCCAGCTTGATGGCCTCGTCGATGTCGTGGGTGACCAACACGATCGTCTTGTGCACCCGCTGTTGCAGCAACAGCAGCTCGTCCTGCAACCGGGCCCGCACGATGGGATCGACCGCGCTGTAGGGCTCGTCCATCAACAGGATCGGTGGGTCGGCCGCCAGGGCCCTGGCCACCCCGACCCGCTGCTGCTGGCCGCCCGACAGCTCGGCCGGGTACCGGCGCAGCATCTCCGGGTCGAGGCCCACCAGATCGACCAGCTCGTCGACCCGGTCGCTGACCCGCTGGCGGTCCCATCTCAGCAGGCGGGGAACGGTGGCGATGTTGTCGGCGACGGTCTTGTGGGGGAACAGGCCGATCTGTTGAATGACGTAGCCGATCTGGCGCCGCAACTGTGGCCGCTTCATCGAACCGATCTCGGTGCCGAGCACGTGGATCTCACCGGCGCTGGGCTCGATCAGCCGGTTGATCATCTTCAACGTCGTGGTCTTGCCGCACCCCGACGGGCCGACGAACACACAGAGCTGGCCCTCGGCGATGTCGAGGTCGAGGTCGGTGACCGCGGGCGCGGCCGCGTTGGGGAACCGCTTCTCGACCCCCACCAGACGGATCGCCGACGTCCTGTCGTTCCCTGCGACAGGTCTGGTCGTCACCTCAACGACCCGAAGACGCTCGTGTCGGTCGGTCGACTCGCCTGGCCTGTGAGCTCACGATGCCTCCCCACGTCCTCGACGTGGCCCCGGTGGCGTGACGCGCCTCGTGGCGCTGGGTAACGACACCCGAGGGTAGCCACCGGGGCGGCAATAACAAACCGCGGGCCGGTTTCGGCCTCAGCGGGCCCCGATGACCTCGGCGCCCCCCATGTAGGGCCGCAGCACCTCGGGAACGGCGATGCTGGCGTCGGGACGGCGGTGGGTCTCGACCAGCGCGGCCCAGGTGCGGGGCCACCCCATGGCCGAGCCGTTGACCGTGTGGGCCACCAAGGGCGCTCCGCCGTCGGTTGGCCGGTAGCGGGTGTTCGCCCGGCGCGCCTGGTAGTCGGCGAACCACGACACCGACGACACCTCGAGCCACAGGTCGCAGCCGGGAGCGTAGGCCTCGAGGTCCCAGGTGCGCGCCGCCGAGCCTCCGAGGTCGCCGGCGCACAGGTCGACGACCCGGTAAGCCAGGCCCAGGTCGGTCAGGATCGACTCGCTGCGGGCCAGCACATCCTCCTGGCAGGCCTTGCCCTGCTCCTCGCCCGCGGCGTAGGCCAACAACTCGACCTTGTCGAACTCGTGCGAGCGCAGCAGGCCCCGCGTGTCGCGACCAGCCGAGCCGGCCTCACGGCGGAAGCAGGAGGTGTAGGCCATGAACCGCATCGGAAGCTCGGCCTCGTCGAGGATCTCGTCGCGACCGAGACTGGTGAGGGGCACCTCGGCGGTGGGAATGGCCCACAGGTCGTCACGTTCGATGTGGTAGGCGTCGTCGGCGAACTTGGGCAGGTGACCGGTGGAGACCATGGTGTCGGTGCGAACCAGGGTCGGTGGCCGGATCTCCTCGTACGCGTCGCTGTTGCGGTCGAGCGACAGCTGCACCAGCGCACGGAGCAGGCGCGCCCCTTGGCCGCGGTACATGGAGAACATCGCCCCGGAGATGCGGGTGGCCCGGTCGGGGTCGAGCAGACCCAGCTCTTCACCGATGTCCCAGTGCGGCACCCGCTGGTGCTCTCCATAGGCGTCGGGGTCGTAGCCCTCGGTGCGCAGGATGACGTTGTCGTCCTCGCTTGCGCCGTCGGGCGCCTCGGGACTCGGCAGGTTGGGGATCCGCAGGAGCCGGTCGCGGATGACCGCGTCGAGCTCGCTCACCTCGGCATCGAGCACCTTCTCGCGCTCGCCCGCGGCCTTGCTCTGCTCCTTGAGCGCCTCCGCCTCCTCGGTGCGGCCGTCGCGGAACATCGCGCCGACCTCCTTGGACAGCGAGTTGACCTCGGCCCGCAGGTCGTCGCGCTCGGCGGTCATGGTCCGCCTCCGTGCATCCACCTCGAGCAGCTCGTCGATCGACGACGTGTCCTCGCCCCGGCGAGCCAGCGCGGCCTTGGTGGCCTCGGGTTCGGTGCGGATCTGGCGAATGTCGAGCATCCGGCAACGGTAGCGTCCGAGCCCCAGCGTCTCTGCCCTCCCCACCCCGCCCACACGAACTGTGAACGCTTTCGCACCGATGCGGTTGGAAAGTCTTCACAGTTCCGGGCGGGGGCAAGCAGGTTCGGGCGCGTGGGAGCGGGCGGAGGCGGGCGCTGGGGTGAGGGAGCGGTGGCCCACTAGGTTCGGCGCCTGTGACTGGTGCTGCGATCGAGGTCGACGACCTGGTGATCCGCTACGGCGAGCTGGTCGCGGTCGACCACGTGTCCTTCGACGCCCCCACCGGTGCGGTCACCGCCGTGCTCGGGCCCAACGGGGCAGGCAAGACCTCGACCATCGAGACGCTCGAGGGCTACCGGCGTCCCGACGGGGGCCGTGCCCGGGTGCTGGGGCTCGACCCGATCGCCGACCACCGGGCCCTGGTCGCCCGAGTCGGGGTCATGCTCCAGTCCGGCGGCGTCTACCGGGCGATCCGGGTGGCCGAGGCGGTCCGGCTGTTCGCCGCCTACTACGACGCTCCACTCGACCCCGACGATCTGATCGCCCGGGTGGGTCTGGCCGACCGTCGCCGAGCGCCGTGGCGAACGCTGTCGGGAGGCGAGCAGCAACGCCTCTCACTGGCCCTCGCCCTCGTCGGCCGGCCGGACCTGGTGTTCCTCGACGAACCCACCGCCGGACTCGATGTCTCCGGCCGTCGCCTGGTGCACGACCTCGTCCGCGAGCTGCGAAGCAGCGGGGTCACGGTCCTGCTCACCACCCACGACCTGGGCGAAGCCGAGGCACTGGCCGACCACCTCGTCATCATCGACCACGGACGGGTGGTCGCCGACGGCACCCCCGTCGAGCTGACCGACGCCGGTGGCCCACCCGAGCTCCGCTTCGGTGCCGCACCCGGCCTCGACACCGCGACCCTGGCCGGCCACCTCGGTGCCGCGGTCCACGAACCGACACCAGGCGAGTACCTGGTCGAGCACCCGGGCGATCCGACCACCGTCGCCCGTCTCACCGCGTGGCTGGCCGAGCGCGACCTGCCGCTGGCCGACCTGCGGGCGGGACGGCAGCGACTCGAGGACGTGTTCGTCCGCCTCACCGACGACACCGCAACACCCGGCGCCGGGGATCAGCCGTGAAGGCCCTCGCCGCCCAGACCCGGATCGAGCTGGCCCTCACCCTGCGCAACGGCGAACAGCTCCTGCTCACCCTCGCCATCCCGGTGCTCATCCTCGCCTTCTTCTCGCTGGTCGAGGTCCTGCCCGTCCCCGCGGGCACCGACGAGCCGATCGACTTCCTCGCCCCCGGGGTGCTCGCCCTCGCCGTGCTGTCCACCGCGTTCACCAGCCTCGCGATCGCCACCGGGTTCGACCGCCAGTACGGGGTGCTCAAGCGCCTCGGCGCCACCCCGCTGGGACGTCCCCGACTCCTCGCCGCCAAGACCACCGCCGTGCTGGCGGTGATGGCGATCCAGTTCGTGGCACTGGTGGGTGTGGCGGTGGCGCTCGGTTGGCGACCCGACGCCGACCCCGTCGCGCTGCTCGGAGGGCTGGGACTGGCCACCATCGCCTTCGCCGGGCTCGGTCTGGCGATGGCCGGCACCCTTCCCGGCCTGGTCACCCTCGCCGCCGCCAACGGGGTCTACGTGGTGCTGTTGCTCTTCGGCGATCTGGTGATCCCGCTCGAGTCGCTTCCCGATCCACTCGCGGCCACGGCCGCGCTGTTGCCCACCGCCGCCCTGGCCGAACTGCTGAGGGCAGGGTTCGACACCGGGACGGCTGCGAGCGCCTCGGCGTGGGTGGTGCTGGCGGTGTGGGCCGTCGTGGCGCCCGCCGCCGCCGCCCGCTGGTTCCGCTGGGAGTGAGCCGTCGGGCTCAGGCCCTCAGACGAAGAAGTGGAACGTGAGCAGGGTCACGACATAGACCGCGACCGCGAACACGATCCCGGACACGAACATCCAGCTGAACATGCGGGTGTCGAACTTGAGGTGCATGAAGAACGCGGCCACGTACCAGAACTTGACCACCATCAGCACGAGGAGGATCGGGATGACCGCCGAGCCGAGCGCGTCCTCGGCCGGATAGGTGGCGATCTCGGCCGCGGTCAGGATGGCCAGGATGATGGCGATCTTGACGTAGGTCTTGTCGGAGGGATGGTCGTGTCCCTCGTGCTCGGTGTCGTGGACCTCGTCCGGTGCGGGGGCGTCGACGGCAGACATCGGGGCTCCTAAGGGATGAGGTAGACGATCGTGAAGATGAGGATCCACACGATGTCGACGAAGTGCCAGTACAGGCCGACGATCTCGACGGCCTCGGCTCGTGAGGACGCGAGGCGACCGCGGATGGAGAGCACGAACAGCGACAGCAACATGACGATGCCGACGGTGACGTGCACACCGTGGAACCCGGTGAGGGTGTAGAAGGCCGAGCTGAAGATGCTGGTGGTGAAGCCGAGACCCTCGCGGTAGAAGGCGGTGAACTCATAGACCTGACCGGCGATGAAGGTCGACCCGAGCAGTGCCGTGGTGAGCACCCAGGTCCGAAACGCCCGGTGGTCGGCCCGCTGGATGGCCGACAGGGCCAGCACCATGGTGAGCGAGCTCATCAACAGCACGAACGAGCTGATCGAGGTGAACGGGATGTCGAACACGCCGTTCTCGCCCCGCCCGGTGATGCCGCCCTCGGGGACCCGATCCTTGTAGAGCAGGTAGGTGGAGATCAGCCCGCCGAAGAGCATGCACTCGGAGCCGAGGAACACCCACATCGCCAACTTGTTGTTGGAGATGCCGGTGGTGGTGGCGTGCTCGCCCATGTGGTGATCGGGGTCGTAGCCCGCCTCGGGGGCGGTGAGGGTCGTATCAGCCAACGGGGGCCTCCTCGGACTCAGTGGCCTCGTCGCTGGTGGCGTCGTCGGCCTCCTCGGTGTCGTCCTCGGCGCCGTCGGTGCCGGCCTGGTCGGATGCCTCGGCAGCGGTGGGCTCGTCGTCGTCGTGATCGTCGTCGGGGCCGTGGGGCTGGTCGATGTCGTCGGGCGGTTCGATGACCCAGCCGTAGAGACCGACCAGGAGGATGATCACACCCACCAGGGTGAGCCACAGCGTGTAGAGGAGGCCGTAGCCGATGATCGGGAACGACACGGTGACGACCAGCGGCCAGTACGACGGCGACGGCAGGTGCACCCCGGTGCCGTCACCGGACTGGGCGACCTCCTCACCGGTGGCGACCCGGCGGACCCGACCGTCGTCGTCCTCGGCGTACTTGCGGTGCCAGAACTCGTCGAGCTGGGTCACGGTGGGGACCTCGTCGAAGTTGTGCTCGGGGGTGGGCGACGGCACCATCCACTCGATGGTGCGCGAATCCCACGGATCGGGCCCGACCGGCGGCAGGCTCGACGCCTTCTTCTTGCTGTAGAAGACGTTGATCACAAAGCTCAGCACCGACAGGGCGATGATGAACGCACCGATGGTGGCGACCATGTTCCAGAAGCTGAACCCGTAGCCGCTGTCGTAGGTATACACCCGGCGGCTCATGCCCTGCAGGCCCAGGATGTGCATCGGACCGAACGTGACGTTGAAGCCGATGAGCAGGGTCCAGAAGTTGAACTTGCCCCACGCCTCGCTGAGCCGGTAGCCGAACACCTTGGGCCACCAGTAGTAGAAGCCGCCCATGAACCCGAAGAAGGCGCCGCCGAAGAGCACGTAGTGGAAGTGGGCGACGATGTAGTAGGTGTCGGTCTGCTGGGTGTCGGCGGGGGCGACCGCGTGGGTGACACCCGAGAGGCCACCGATGGTGAACATGGTGACCAGGCCGATGGCGAACAGCATGGGGGTGTCGAAGCGCAGCTTTCCGCCCCACATGGTGGCGGTCCAGTTGAGGATCTTCACGCCCGTCGGCACAGCGATGAACATGGTGGACAGCGAGAAGGCGGCGACCGACAGCGGGCCGATACCGGCGGAGAACATGTGGTGGGCCCACACGCCGAAGCCCATGAACCCGATGGCGATGCCCGAGAACACGATGAACGGATAGCCGAAGATCGGCTTGCGGGAGAACACCGGCAGGATCTCGGACACGATGCCGAACGCGGGGAGGATCATCAGGTAGACCTCGGGATGCCCGAAGATCCAGAACAGGTGCTGCCACAGCAACGGATCGGCGCCGGCCTCGACGTTGAAGAAGTTGGCGTCGTAGAGCCGATCCATGGCCAACAGCACCTGGGCCACGGTGAGCACCGGGATGGCGAACAGCAACAGGAACTGGGTGACCAGCGCCATCCACGTGAAGATCGGCATCTTCATCAACGACATGCCCGGCGCCCGCATGTTGATCACGGTGGTGATGAGGTTGACCGCACCGGCCAGCGACGCGAAGCCGGCGATGATGAGCCCGAGGTTCCAGAAGTCGATCCCGTTGGTGGGCGAGAAGATCACGCCGGAGTTGGGGGCGTAGTTGAACCAGCCTCCGTCGGGAGCCCCCCCGAGGAACCACGAGGTGTTCAAGAAGATGCCGCCCATCAGGAACGACCAGAAGCTGAAGGCGTTGATGCGGGGGAACGCGACGTCGCGGGCGCCGATCTGCAACGGGATGAGGTAGTTGGCGAACGCCGCGCCGATGGGCATCACCGTGAGGAAGATCATGGTGGTGCCGTGCATGGTGAACAGCTGGTTGTAGGCGTCAGCCGACAGGAACGTGCCGTTGGGCGCCGCGAGCTGGATCCGGATGAGCAGCGCCTCGATGCCGCCGACGATCAGGAAGAACAGCGCTGCCGCGCCGTACATGATGCCGATCTTCTTGTGGTCGACCGTGGTCAGCCAGCTTCGCCAGCCGGTGGTGGTCGTGGGACGGCGGAACACGCCGAGGACCGGCTCGGGCCGGACCTGACCACCGGAAGGCAGCGCCAGGGGTCGTTCCTCGGTGATGGCCATGCAGACTCCGTCAGTCGTTGCGCGGACCGGTCCAGACCGGTCCGTCGGGGGAGGTGGACAGCAGGTAGTCGACGAGATCGTCGATCTGGGGCTCGGTGAGGCCCAGGTTCGGCATGCCGCGGTTGTCGCCCGGCGCCATGGCCTTCTCGGCTGGAGGGTTGCGCAGCCATGCCTCGAGCTGGCCACGGTTCACGGTCATGTCGTCGTTGTAGAGCTCGAAGATGCCCCCGGCGTAGGCCCGCCGCGAGGCGAAGTGGGTGAGGTCGGGGGCGACCCCGGCCACCAGCGGGTGATCGTCCTCGGACGGCTGGGCGTCCTCGGGAAGTCCCGCGTTCCGATGACAGCTCGAGCACAGCTGGGCGAACAGATCACGGCCCCGCGCTTCGCTCGCGGTCTGGGGCTCGGGAGCGGGTTGCATCTGGGACTGGACCCACTCGTCGTACTGGTCGGGAGGCAGGGCGACGACCCGCATGCGCATCTCGGCGTGGCTCAACCCGCAGAACTCGGTGCACTGGCCCCAGTAGTATCCCGGTTCGTCGGCCTCGATGCTCCAGGTGTGGGTCCGGCCGGGGACCGCGTCGCGCTTGCCGTTGAGGCGTGGGATCCAGAAGCTGTGGACCACGTCGTTGGAGGTGATGGACAGGTCGATCTGGCGACCGGCCGGCACGACCATCTCGGTGGCGGTGACGATGTCGGGCTCACCGTCCTCGTCGATGTCGTAGTTGAACTGCCACCACCACTGGTTGCCGACGACCTCGACGGGCACGGCGTCGGCGTCGCGCTCCTCGAGGTCGAAGATGGTGAGGACGGTGAGCACCGCGATCGGGGCGAGGATGACAGCGGGCAGGACGGTCCAGCCGACCTCGAGGCGGGTGTTGCCGTGCACCTGGGGCGGGAGCCCGTCGGGGTCGTCGTCGTTCTTGCGCTGCCGGAACTTCCACATGATGACCACGATGGCGCCCTCGACCAGGACGAACACGACCGCGGCCACGAGGAACACCGGGAGGACGAGGTCCATGATGGTGCGGGCTTCGGGCCCCTCGGGTGCGAAGGTGTCGAGCGGCGCGTTCGAGGCACAGCCGGCCAGCACCAGCACGAGTCCGGCGAGTCCGAGCACGAACCATGGCGACCGCCGGGAACGGGCAGTGGTATCAGCGCTGCGCAGGCTCATTCCTCGGTGTCTCCAGCGGTGGTGTCGTCGTCAGCGGGGTCGGTCTCGGCGTCGTCGGTCTCGGTGTCGTCGGTCTCGGTGACGTGCCCATTCTCGCCCTCGGAGCCGAGATCGTGAAATTCTCGCTCCCCGGCCGCCAGACCGGCGATGCCGCCACCGATGAGCAGCAGCCCTCCCACCAGCAGCGCCCCGGTGACCAGCGAACGGTCGAGGCTCGGGCGGGTGGCCACGAACGCGGCGACCGCCAGGATGACCACCGCCGAGGCGCCGAAGACGCCGACGGCACCCCACTTGGAGACCGACAGCAGCAGCCGCGAAGCAAAGAACACGAAGAGGAACACCCCGAACACCGAAGCGGCGGGGGTCTCGATCGGCGCCATGAGCCGGTTGCGCAACGCCCGGTTGGCGTCGGGGTCACCGGTGGCCCGATCCGACCAGGCGCCGACGGTCCACTCGATGGCGGCTGCGGCCAGCAACACGATGCCGATGCCGGCCAGCACGAGGTCGACCACCAGGCCGACCAGCAGCGTGGCCACACCGAACGCGGCGACGATCGGCCAGGGTGACAGGTGGGCGGGCGGCACGACCTCGGGCAGGGTCTCGGTTCCGGCCACCTCGGCCACCGCTTCGGCGTCGGCGTCGCGGAACGCCACGATCACGATCGCGAGGAAGAACGAGATGGCGGCGAGACCGACCAGAACGGTGTAGCCGAACTGGTCGCCCACCGGGCCGGACCACGCGAAGCTGATGACCCCCAGCGGCGTACCCCCGCTGGCGAGCCCGAGCACGAAGGCGGCGACGACGGCGGCGGCGGCGAGTCCGAAGTAGAGCTTGGCTCCGAGTGTGATCATCGTGTGCCTTACTTGATCTGGTAGATGGCGGTCCAGACGACCGCATAGGCGACGACGGCGGCGTGCCAGAACAGCGATGCGGCGACCAGACCCTCGCTGTCGCGAGACGAGTAGCCGCCGGCCATGGCCCGCACCGCCATGAGGGCCAGGAAGACCATGGCCACCACCAACATGAGGATCTGAGCCCCGGTGATGGCGTAGATGAGCACCGCTTGCACCGCGAGGTCGCCCGCGATCTCCCATCCCATCTGGCCGTACAGGAACGCCGCCTGGTTCAAGAACGCGGCGGAGAGCATGAGGGTGAGGCCGAGGGCCAGCCAGGTGTTGGCGCGATCGTCGCGGCTGATGGCCCACACCGCCCAGTGCACGGTGATCGAGGTCATGACCAGGGTGACGAACATGACCGACGCCGGCGCGAGCGGGATGGTGCCGGCACCGCCGGGAACCCAGTCGCCGCCACCGGCGATGGTGTCGCTGCGCATGGTGAAGTACACGGCGAACAGGCCGACGAACATCGCCGCGATGGCGGCGATGGACAGTGCGGTGCCGATGAGCACCACCCGGGGGCGGGCCCTCGGCGCCTCTGGCAGGTCGGCCGGAACGATGTCGGTGACGAAGGCGGTCATGGCGACGCATCCTCCTCGGCGGCTTCGGTGAACAGGGGACGCTCGTCCTCCACGACCGGTGCCTCGGCGAAGTTGCCGATCGGCGGGGGCGAGGTGGTGGCCCACTCGAGGGTGTGGCCGCCCCACGGGTCGTCGGGGGTGTCGGCACTCCCGCGGCCCCGCAGCATCGCCGCGGTCAGCGCGAGCACGGCGAGCAGGACGACGACCGTGCCGGCGGCGGCCGCCGAGTTGAGCGCGGTGATCGGATCGTCGACCTCACCGGGGGGCACCACGTCGAGCTGGTCGAGCGCGCCGGCGACCATCAGCGGGACCGTGGACACGAACGCCCCGATGAACAGCAACGGGCCGAGGAGCTTGGCCGCTCCATCGGTGAGCACCCGCCCGTAGAGCTTGGGAGCCCAGTACCAGACACCGGAGAACACCGCCAGGGCGACGGCGAAGACGGTGAGCTGCATCTGGCCCACCTGCCAGGTGGTTCCGAAGAGCTCGAGGGGTTCGATCACCGCCAGGGCCCCGGCGACGGTGGCGCCGAGCAGCACGAGCCCGGCGCACAGCGCCATGATCAGCGAACCCGCGGGGCGGGCCTTGCCCTGCTGCATCGTGTCGCCGCCGAGGGCCAGCACCATCAGCACCGGCAGGATCGCCAGGATCCCGAACCCGACATAGAGCGGCTCGTCGAAGAGGTCGGTGGGCAACAGCATCGGCTGGGCCCACGCACCGATCGACAGCACCCCGAACAGGCCGAGGGCGACGAAGAGCACGTCGATGAAACGCTGCCGGGCCTGGGCGAACACCGGGATCTGTTCGGCGGCGATGCCCAGCACCGGGATGGCCACGGCATAGATCTGGGGCTGGCTCATCACCCAGCTGAGCTGGCCGAGGATGGCGTCGTTGGCGCCCCACAGCACCTGGGCGTGACGATGGTCGAGGTAGATGAGGGCCAGGTTGGCGACCGCCACCGGCAGGGTGAGCAGCCAGATCGAGCCGGCAACCAGCATCGAGAACGTGAACGCGGGTACCCGGCGCAGCGTCATGCCGGTGGTGCGCAGGCCGAGGATGGTGGTGAGCACACAGATCGTGGCCAGCAGCAGCGAGACGATGAGCAGGCCGGTGGCCAGGATCCACAGGTCGGTGCCCGCCAGATCGGAACCGCCGGGCCCTCCGCCGACGAGATAGCCGGCGATCCACAACCCGGCGCCGAGCACCCATCCCCACAGCGAGAGCGCGGCGGCCCGGCCGAAGGCGAGGGTGGACGCACCCACCTGGAGGGGGACGACCACCATGGCCAGACCCAACAGGGCGGGCAGGGCGAACAAGAGCAGCAGGCCCAACCGGTGAAAGCCCATGACCTGGGCGACCGAGTTGGCGGTGACGATCTCGAACGAGGTGGCCGAGATGCGTTCGAGGTCGATCACCAGGCCGGTGACGAGGGTGGCGACCAGCCCGAGGAGCGACACCCCGAGAAACATCCGGCCGATGCGCTTGTGATCACCGGTGGCGACGACCGACGCCAGGTCGCTGTCGGGGCGTGCCTGGCCTGCTGCGGCCTCGGTCGCCTCGGCCTCTGGTGCGGTCTCGGTGATCGTCATTGATGCGCGTGCCTCGACGGGGTGAGCGGTGCTCCACCGGCCACGCGGCTCGCAGGACCGACCCGCGACCCCCGCGACGAACAGAGCACCTCGTCAGAGTGGGAACAACTACGGAGCCGGACATTACACAGGACCGCTCCCCCGCTTCGAACTGACACCCCGCGAACCGCTCCGATCACGTGGGGACCACCACGAAGACGTCGAGGGTCATGGCGCCGAACAGCAACATGACATAGGTGATCGACCAGCCGAAGAGCCGCATGGCGTTGCGGGTGTCGGGCCGGCGGTACAGCTCGACGGCGAACCAGGTGAAGGCCCCGCCGAGCACCACGGCGCTGCCTCCGTAGATCAAGCCCATGTCCGCCACCGGCCAGAACAGCAACGTGAGCGCCCAGAGCACCAGGGTGTAGCCGATGATGCGGATCGAGGTGGTCCGCAGGCTGGCCACCGACGGCAGCATGGGAACGTTGGCCGCGCTGTAGTCGTCCTTGTACTTGACCGCCAGGGCCCAGAAGTGAGGAGGGGTCCAGTAGAAGATGACGGCGAAGAGCACCACCGGGGGCCAGTCGAGCGAGTTGGTGACCGCCGACCAACCGACCAGGACCGGCACCGCGCCCGCCGCGCCACCGATGACGATGTTGCGCTCGGAGCTGCGCTTGAGCCACAGCGTGTACACGAAGACATAGAACAGGCAGGCACTGACCGCGAGCACGGCGCTCAGCAGGTTCACGAGCGCCCACAGCCACACGAACGCCACGATCTCGATGCCCACGGCGAACACGAGGGCGCTGCGGGGAGCGATGATGCCGGTGACGAGCGGACGGTTCTTGGTCCGCTCCATGACCGCATCGATGTCGCGATCGACGTACATGTTGATGGCGTTCGCCCCACCCGCGGCCAGGGTGCCGCCGACGACGGTGGCGACGACGAGCCACAGCGACGGCAGACCGCGCTGGGCGACCACCATCGTCGGGACCGTGGTCACGAGCAGCAGCTCGATGATCCTGGGCTTGGTGAGCGCCACGTAGGCAGCGAGCCGTGCGCGGAGCGATGGGGACGCGGTCCGGAGCACCACCGCAGGCTACGGCGGCGCCTCTCCCGGGGCCAAGCCGGCCTGGCTCACCGGGGCCGCCGGCCCGTAGCATCGGGGGGTGGCTCGCGACCCGAACTCGGCTCCGCGCCAGGTGTCTCCGATCTCGTTCCGCAAGATCACCCTGGCCGCCCTCGCCGCTCAGATCCTGATCGTCTTGTCGGGTGCAGCCGTGCGCCTCACCGGCTCCGGTCTCGGCTGCTCGGACTGGCCGAGGTGCGAGCAGGACCGTCTGGTGGCACCGCTCGAGCTGCACCCGATGATCGAGTTCATCAACCGGTGCGTCTCGTTCGTGGTGGTCGCCACGGTGGTGCTGGCGATCTGGGGCGCGCTGCGACGCGTTCCCTACCGACGAGACCTGCTCGACCTGGTGTGGTGGATCACCGCGGTCACCGCGGCACAGATCGTGCTCGGTGGCATCACCGTGCGGACCGACCTGTGGCCCCCGGTGGTCATGGCCCACTTCCTGTTGTCGATGGTGCTGATCTGGATCGCGGTGACCCTCCACCACCGGGCGACCGTCGCCACCCGCGACGATCCTGTTCAGTCGACGGCGGTGTCGGCCACCAGCGCCCGCCTCAACGTCGCCCTGGCCTGGGGGCTGGCCGCGGTCCTGCTCACCGGCACCGTGGTCACCGCCTCGGGCCCCCACGGCGGCGACGCACAGGTCGAACGGCTCGGCTTCTACGTCCCCACCGTCGCCCGCATCCACGCCGTCACGTCGCTGGTGTTCCTCGCGCTGCTGCTCGCGACGATCCAGGCGGTGCGCAAGAACCCGGGCGCCCACCGACTCCTGCGCGCGGCAACCTCCACCCTGCAGGCGGTGATCGTCCAGGGCGCGATCGGCTACTACCAGTACCTCAACGGCGTGCCGGAGCTGGCCGTGTTCCTGCACGTGGCCGGGTCGATGGCGGTGCTCGGCACCACCGTCTGGTTCGTGCTCGAACACCGCCGACACGAGCGACGCGACGAGCACCCGACAGCGCGCCCCATCGCCGATGAGACACTGGATGCGTCCGTCGATCCCTTCACCCCGCCGATCGCACCATGAGCTCCACCGCCCCCGTCGAGCTGGACGACCCGGTCACCAGCGGCGACACCGAACTGGACCCACCGTGGGTCGTCATCGTCTGGAACGACCCGATCAACCTCATGTCGTATGTGACCTTCGTGTTCCAGAAGCTCTTCGGCTACAGCCGCGAGAAGGCCACCCGGCTCATGATGCAGGTGCATCACGACGGCAGGGCGGTGGTCTCCAACGGCACCCGCGAAGAAGCCGAGATCGACGTCTTCCGCCTCCACGAGCACGGCCTCTGGGCCACGATGCAGCAGGACTGAGCGATGCGCCGACTCTTCCGCACACCCTGGGTCGCGCGCGACCGCAAGGGACGGTTCACCCTCGACCTGCCCGACGGTGTCCGCCAGGCGCTGCTGCACCTGGGCGATGAGCTGCGAGACCTGCTGACGAGCGACCACGATGCGGTCCGCCGGGTCTTTCCCGTCGCCTACCCCGACGACCCCGACCGCGAGGCCGGCTATCAGGCGCTGATCCGCGGCGAACTCGTCGATCGCCACCAGGCGGGGATCGACCTCATCGCCGACACCATCGACGCCGACGAGCTGACCGAGGAGCAGCTCGGAGCCTGGCTGACCACCGTCAACGCGCTGCGGCTCGTGCTCGGGACCTCACTGGGGCTCGACGAGGAGGACGACCTCGACATCGACGAAGCCGACCCACGGTTCCCGGTCGCTCAGCTCTACCAGGTGCTCACCATCTTGTTGGACGACATCGTCGGTGCCCTGGGCGGCGCCTGAACCCACGCCCTACCGCCGGCGGCAAGCCCGCAGCGAGTCCCGCAGCAACACATCGAAACGATCACCGCCCTCGTCGTCGCCGTCGTCATCGTCGGGGGTCAGCAGCGCCAGACCGTCCAGCGCCAGATCGGCGACGCACTCGGCCTCGGCGCGGGTGGCGTCGTCGAAGCGCAGCTCGGCCAGCAGCCGCGTGCGGATCACCGGCACCGACGCGGCGACACCGGGATCGACCACCAACCCGGGGTCGACGCCCGACTCCACCTCGCAGGACCGCAACGTGACGACCCGGTCCTCGCGTTCGACCGACGCGTCCGCGTCCGACGGCGCCTCTGCCGCCCACGCCTCCAGCTGCTCCTCGAACAGGTCCGAACCGATCCCGTCGCGCCCGACCACCGAGAGCATCACGCAGCGTCGGCCGTCGGGTTCGCGGGTCACGACATGGGTGTCGCCGGCCCACTCGCCGGCGGCTTCCAACGCGTCGAGGGCATCGACGCGCAGCGCCATGAGCACATAGAGGGTCGCGGCTCCGATGTGGCCCTCGGCGAGCACCTCGGCGTCCTCGGGCACCGGTGGTGCCGGCACCCCGACCCGCTCGAACCCCTCGAACCCGATCCAGGGGTCGAGCAGCTCCAGCTCGGTGCGGGGCGGTTCGGTGAGCAGCGCGTCGACCACGCTCCAGTTCAGGTCGCGCTCGTCGTCGTCGGCGCTGGCATCGGCCAGCGCCAGCTCCAGCAGCGGGCCACCCAACGTCTCGGGCAGCGTGGCCAGCGTGGCGACCAGGTCCACCGGACCATCCCCTCCCGGGTCGTCCGCATGGGCGTCCCACTCCGCCGCGTCGTCGGCATCGAGCTCGGCGACATAGCGCAGGGCCATGACATCGCCGGCTCCGACAGCCACCCCCAGGGCCCCAGCCGCACTCCGCGACCGATCGAAGATCGACGCGTCAGAGAGCCCGATGCGTTGGTCGGACAGCGCCATCCCGAGGGCGGCGACCAGTTCGACCTCGGTCACCAGGTCGAACCCGTCACCGCCCGTGTCGCGCACGACGATCCGCTCCTCGCCCGGCAGATAGCGCGCCATCCGGTCATCGGCCAATACCTCGGTCGCGACCTCGGCCACCGCCGCATCAACGTCGGCGACATCGGTGACGAGTGCGAGCGAGCGCACCAGGTCGAGCATGGCCTCGATGCCGGTCCGCTCGTCCTCGGTGAGCCCGTCGGAATCCGCGCCCACCGCGGCGGCGAACCCGGCGTCGGAGACCACGTCGATCCGGACCGGGTGGGCGAAGCCGCGACCACGCTCGGACTCGACGAAGTCGACCAGGTCGACCACCGCCGGGTCCCACGCGTCGGGATGATCCGGTCCCCGGTCGACCACGACGAACCACACAACCGCGCCGATCACGGCGACGACCACCACCAGGGCCAGGGCGATCACCCGCGGCGAACGGGCGGGAAGGATGTCCATGCTCTGAATCCTGCCGCATTGGCAGGCCGACGCGGGCGCACTGCTAGAGTGACGGAGCCCTCATCGAGAGCGAGCCCCCATCGTCCAGCGGCCTAGGACGCCTCCCTTTCAAGGAGGTAACACGGGTTCAAATCCCGTTGGGGGTACTGTTCCCTCGCTGGTCGGGGGAACCGAGGTCCCGTGGTGCAGTTTGGAGTGCACGCTGGCCTGTCAAGCCAGAGGTCGCGGGTTCAAATCCCGTCGGGACCGCCACCCTCGCCGCCCCCACCAGGGGGCAGCGGGGACAACAGGGTCGAGTAGCTCAGTAGGCAGAGCGTCCGCCTGAAAAGCGGAAGGTCCCCGGATCGACGCCGGGCTCGACCACGTCGAGAGCGCCGGGCCAGCTCCCCACCGAGCTGGCCCGGCAGCGTTTTCAGCGGCGGTTTCGGTGGGCCGTGCAACAGGGACGCCGGTACCATGGCCGGCTTCGTCTGGACGTTCCTCGACGAGGCCCGATCGCCCGACCTCATAGTGCCCGGGGCCCTCCTCGTCACCGGTGACGAGGACTCTCCTGCGGTCGCACAGGTCGTCGACCTCGTCGCGAAGGCGAACGGCACCATCGAGGAGTACCAGGCCCTCGTCGAGCGCACCGTGCTCGCCTCCTGACCGGCCGCGTGCAACATACGCGCAACACCGGGCGGGGAACTGCGGTCAACGGCGGCTACTCCTGATCAACGAAAATGACCGCTGAGCTGGCCCGGCGTCGTCTTCGGGAGCACTCCCCCGGCCATCACGGCGCTGCATGTGCGACACTGGCAAAAGTCCGAACAAGACCAAGGAGCCTCAGATGAACCAAGTGCTGAAGATGGCTGTCGCAGTCGTCCTCGGGTCGTTTCTGGTCGCATGTGGCGGAGACGACGAGGCCGGGGACGACGCGACCAACGCGATCGAGGTGACCGGCACCGTGGACCTGAGCTTCGAGCCCGACGAGTTCGTCGTACCGGCGGGTGAGGTGGTCACGGTCGAGCTGAGCGCGGAGGGCGTCGAGCACGACTTCAACATCGTGGATGCCGCCGATGCCGGCGAGGCCCACGATGAGATGGACATGGATTCAGGTGACGACGACCACGCTGATGACGACGACCACGCTGATGACGACGACCACGGTGACGGAGAGGAAACGCCTCCGTCGGAGGACCTGCACATCGTCCACTCCGATGCCGACACAGCCGAGACGGGATCGTTCACGATCAACGAGCCTGGGACCTACACCGTGTACTGCTCGGTTCCCGGTCACCGGGAGGCCGGCATGGAAGCGTCGCTCGAGGTCGTCTCCACGAGCGCGTGAGACGCCCTCACGGAGACGACCAGCAGGATTCCCGCTTCGAGGAGAAGCTCGTCGACGTCGTTGGGCTCTCTCTGAACCCGGCGCAGCTTACGAACGAGCGGCTCCGCACGGGCTCGTTCAACCGCGTCGCCGCCCCTGACTCACCACACAAGATCCGCCCTCGGTCCGCTAGGTTGGATACCCCTACCAGGTATCGAGGAGGACCGATGGCAGATCTGACCGTCACCGTGCAGGGGATGACCTGCGACCATTGCGTCCGCGCCGTGACCGACGCCGTCACCGAGCTCGACGGGGTCGACGACGTCGCGGTCGACCTCGACCAGGGTCGGGTCGATGTCACCGGGCCGAACGTCGACGAGCCCGCCGTGCGCGACGCCATCGTCGAGGCCGGCTACGAGCCCGTCGCCTGACCGCCACCCACTCGACACCGGTTGCGGCTCCCGGCCGGCGCCGCCACACTGTCCCTGCGCACACGAGCGTGCATCCCGTCGTCGACCGGTGGAGGAGGTGAGCCAGACACCCGTGGAGAACCCGCCCCAACCCCAGGGCGCGATGCGCCCCGCCCCGTGTCCGACCTCGCCTCGGTGGGCGCGCCCGACTCCTTGACCTGGCACGCTCGCTGGTAGGCCTCCACCAGGAGACACCGCCATGACCCCACCCGCGCTCGACGAACTCGTCGAAGCTGACGACACCGCGGCCATCGCCGCGTGGTTGAACGAGAACGGCACGCTCGACATCGCCGACGAGCTCACCCGGCTCGACCCGGCCCACGTGGGCATCACCTTCCGCCTGCTCCCCCGCAATCGGGCGCTCGAGGTCTTCGAGGCGCTCGACCCCCACCACCAGCAGCTCGTCCTCGACGGGTTGCTCGACCACCGGGTCCGGCACCTGCTGGAAGAGCTCGACCCCGACGACCGGGTCCGGCTGCTCGACGAGATGCCGGCCAAGGTGGCCAAGCGGCTCCTCACCCAGCTCAGCTCGGACGAGCGCTCGCTCACCACCGTGCTCATGGGCTACCCCGAGGAGTCGGCCGGCCGGCACATGAGCCCCGAGTTCGTGTCGCTGCGGGCCAGCATGTCGGTCGGCGATGCCATGGCCAAGATCCGCCGCGAGGGCCCCGACGCCGAGACCATCTACGCCCTGCCCGTGCTCGACGACGAGCGGCATCTCATCGGCGTCACCGGGCTGCGGTCCCTGGTGCTCGCCTCACCCACCGTCGAGGTGGGCGAGCTCATGAACACCGACGTGCACATGGTCACCACCGACACCGATCGGGAGGAAGCCGCCCGGCTCATGCGCGAGGTCGGCGCCATCGCCCTCCCCGTCGTCGACTCCGAGGCTCGCCTCGTCGGGGTGATCACCGTCGACGATGCCATGACCATCCTCGAGACCGAGGACACCGAGGACTTCGCCCTCACCGCCGGACACAGCCCCCTGCGCAAGCCCTATCTCGCGGTGTCGGCGTTCGGTCTGGCCCGGGTCCGCGCCGCCTGGCTCCTGGTGCTGATCCTCGGCGCCGGGCTCACCGTCACCGTGCTCGAGCGCTTCGAGGGAACCCTCGAACAGGTCACCGTGCTGGCCCTGTTCGTCCCCCTCCTGATCGGCACCGGGGGAAACTCCGGTGCCCAGGCGTCCACCGCGGTCATCCGCGCCATGGCGGTCGGCGAGGTCCGGTGGTCCGACCTTCCCCGGATCGTCTGGCGCGAGACACGGGTCGGCGTCATGCTCGGCGCCATGCTCGGCGGCGCGGCGTTCGTCCCCGTCGCCCTGCTGTGGGAGCCCGACATCGCCACGATCGTCTCGCTCACCCTGGTCACCATCTGCACCTGGGCCACCCTCGCCGGCTCCGCGCTCCCGCTCTTCGCCAAGCAGGCGGGCGTCGACCCTGCGGTCGTGTCCGCCCCGTTCATCACGACCCTCGTCGACGCCACCGGGCTGATCATCTACTTCCTCATCGCCCGGGCGGTGCTGGGGCTCTGAGCCCGAGACCGTGGGTGCTGCGCACGGCGTGCACCACCGCGGCCATTGGGCCCAGCAGTTCCCCGACCGGGCAGGGCTGGAGACAGCAGTTCTCGGTCAACATCATCGAGTTCGACCGTTGCCGCTCCCGCTGCGCCGCTGACGGCGCTCAGGGGACGGTGGCGATGACCGCCTTCAGATAGGCCCCCTCGGCGAAGCCGACGGGGTGGTCCACGGCGTGCCCGGTGCGGGTGATCCCGGTCAGGGTGCGACCCCGTTGAGCCACCGCCTCCGCGATCGTCTCGGCATGCTCGTCGGCACCGATGCGACTGGAGCAGGAGGCCGCCACCAGCGTGCCACCAGGTTCGACCAGGTCGGTGGCCAGCTCGCCCAGGCGACGGTACGCACCGAGCGCCGCCGCCCGCTGTGGCCCTCGCGACGCCAACGAGGGCGGGTCGAGCACCACCAGCCCATAGCGCTCACCCGAGCGGGCGAGGGCCACCATCTGGTCAGCGGCGTCGCCGACGAGGGTCTCGTGGCGGCACCGGGCCACGGCCGTAACACCGCTGTTGGCGTCCATGTTCCGGGTGGCAGCCTCGATCGCGCCGGGGCTGATGTCCACGCTGTGAACCTCGGCGGCTCCACCCGCGGCGGCGTGCACGGAGAACCCACCGGTGCAACAGAACAGGTCGAGGACCCGTCGACCCCGAGCCAGCTCCCCCACACGTGCCCGGTTGTCCCGCTGGTCGAGGAAGAATCCGGTCTTCTGCCCCCGCACCACATCGGCCTCGAACGCCAAGCCGTGCTCCAAGAAGCGGACGGGGTGCTCCGGCAGTGAGCCGACCAGGGCGGACCCGTCGGCCAGGTCACCTCGACCGTCGTCCGGGGGCGTCACGTTGCGGGCGAGGCGCAGCACCACCGACTCGGTCTCGACCAGCTCGGCGAGCGACTCGACCACCACCGGCAGGTGCGGGAACCACGCCGCGCTGTAGAGCTTCACCACCGACGTGGGGCCGTAGCGATCGACCACCAGCCCCGGCAAGGCGTCGTTCTCGCCGTGGACCCAGCGGTAGCCGGTGGTGTCGGCCGACGCAACCAGCTCGGCCCGCCGGTCGAGTGCGTCGCGCAGACGGGCGTGCCACCACTCGCGGTCGATCGGCGTCGGTTCGCCCTGGTGAAGGACCCGGACCCGGATCGGCGACGACGGGTCGTACAAGCCGATGGCCAGGAACCGGCGCTTGGCGTCGAAGACCACCGCCAGATCGCCGGGGACACCGCCATCGGTCACCGAGGTGATCGACCGGTCGAAGACCCAGGGGTGACCACCCCGGAGCTGGCGTTCGGCGTCCTTGGTGACCCGAACCGCCAGGCGACGCCGCCCCGCGGTGCCCGCCTGGGGGGTCACACCCCCGGGAGCCGACCCTGCTCGCATGGACGAAGCCTACGACCGAACCCGGTGGAGGTGGCACCGTCGGCTGCGATACTGCGGTGGCATTCCGCATCGAGGAGCACCCGCATGAGCGGACCGGTCAGCACCGACGACACCGACATCGACACTCCCCACGACGGGGCCCGCCCACCCTGTGTCGAGGTCATCGAAGGGCGCGTCACCGAGGTCGGCGGGCTCCCGGTCTCCCGGGTGCTTCCCCGCCGTGCCCGCCGAACCGTCGGTTCCTGGTGCTTCGCCGACCACTTCGGACCGACCGACGTCGAGGTCGCCTCCATGTCGGTCGGGCCCCATCCACACATCGGTCTCCAGACCGTGACCTGGATCATCGATGGCGAGGTGCTCCACCGCGACAGTCTCGGCACCGAACAGCTCATCCGACCCGGCCAGCTCAACCTCATGACCGCCGGGCGGGGCGTGTCCCACGCCGAGGAGACCCCCGACGACGTGTTCGGCGAGCTCCACGGGGTGCAGTTGTGGATCGCCCAGCCCGACAGCTCCCGCTTCGCCGAGCCCGACTTCGAGCACCACGCCTCATTGCCACAGGCCGAGCTCGGCGGCGGTGGGCGAGCCACGGTGCTCATGGGCTCGTTCGCCGGTGCGACCTCGCCCGCCCGGTCCGACACGCCGCTCGTGGGCGCCGACCTCGTGTTCGAGTCGGCGGTCGCGGCCGAGCTCGACCCCGGCTTCGAACACGCCGTCATCGTGGTCGAGGGGTCCATCACCATCGACCACGACGAGGTCATGGCGGGGGCGCTCGCCTATCTGGGCCAAGGGCGCGACGAGCTCGAGCTCACCACCGACGAGCACGCCCGGGTCATCCTCATCGGGGGCCCGCCACTCGACGACGACCTGTTGATGTGGTGGAACTTCGTCGCCCGCACCCGCGACGAGATCGACGACGCCCGCCAGGACTGGCAGGCCTCGACCGAGCGGTTCGGCCACGTCGCCTCGTCGCTCGACCGCATCGACGCGCCCACGCCACACTGGCACCCGCCCCGGTCCCCTCACGAACTGTGAATGGATTCTGGCCGATGTGGCTGCCTCACATTCACAGTTCTGGCCAGGGCATGCCAGGCTGGTCGGACGGCCCCGCGAGCGGTACGGTCACCCCCATCCACTCCCCCTGCATCGTGCGAACAGGGGGATCCCGATGTCCCAGATCGATGCGGCGGTGGCCAAGCTCGCCCGCCGGCAACACGGCGTGTTCACGCTCCGCCAGCTTCTCAGCGTCGGTGGTACCAAGCAGATGGCGCGACGGCGCTGCGAGCGAGGCGTCTGGCGGTCACCAGCGCGCGGCGTGCTCGCGATCACCGGGGTGCCCGGGAGCTTCGAACAACGGGTGATGATCGCCATCCTCGCCTGTGGCGACGGGGCGATCGCCTCCCACCGCACCGCGGCACAGCTGCTCGGCATCTCGTCCCGCACGACCGCTCCCATCGAGGTCAGCGTCCCCTATGAACGCAACCCCAAGCAGAGAAGCGTCAGGTGCCACCGCAGCCGCGATCTGGAGCTGGCCGAGGTCCAGGTCCGCAACGGGATCCCCACCACCGGCCCCGCCCGCACCATCCTCGACCTGGGCGCGGTCGCACCCGCCCTGGCGAAGGCGGCGATGTGGCGGGCCATGCGCACCGACAGCCTGCGCTGGGAGGACCTGCTCCGCACGCTGCTCGACCACAGCCGCCGGGGACGCCCCGGGCTCGGTGTGCTCCGGGCACTGATCCACGAGCACTACGGCACCATCGCCGGCGACAGCGACACCGAGGAGCTCGCCTACCAGATCCTCCTCGACTCGGGTCGGGTGCCCATCCCCGAGCGGCTCGTTCCCGTCGTGTGCGCCGACGGCGTCGAGGTGACCGTCGACTTCGGATGGCCCGACCAGAACGCGCTGGTCGAGGTCTACGGCGTCGACCATCTGCGCAACGAGTCGAAGATCCAGATCGATCTGCACCGGGCGAACCAGATCATCCTGGCGGGGTACGAGCTGCTCATCTACACGGGCAAGATGCTGGCTCGGCCCGACCAGTTCGTGTTCGACGTCGAGACCATGCTCCACCGCCGGGGGTGGACACCCGGCGCCGCCGCCTGATCAGGTGGAGGCGACGGCGGGGTCAGCGGGCAGCGATGGCGATGGCGCGCCACACACGTTCGGGGGTGGTGGGCATGTCGATGTGGCCGACACCGAGGTGGGACACGGCGTCGACGACGGCGTTCTGGATCGCGGGCGGGGCGCCGATGGTGCCCGACTCGGCGATGCCCTTGAACCCCAGCGGGTTGTTGGGCGAAGGCGTCTCGGTGAGCTGTGACTCGAACCAGGGGAGGTCGGCCGCGGTGGGGATGCCGTAGTCGGCGAAGTTGGTGGTGAGGGGGTTGCCGTCGTCGTCGTAGGTGAACTCCTCGAACAGCGCCTGGGCGATCCCCTGGGCGATCCCGCCGTGCACCTGACCCAACGCCAGCATGGGGTTGAGCACGGTACCCGCGTCGTCGACGGTGACCAGCCGTCGCAGATCGACCCGGCCGGTCTCGGTGTCGACCTCGACCACGGCCGCGTAGACCCCGAACGGGAACGTGGGTCCCTCGCCGGTGAAGTCGGACTCGCACCGCAGCGGGTCGGGCTCGGGGTCGGCGGCGATGGCGTCGGCGACGTCGGTCCAGGCGACCGAGCGGGCGCCGGGGGCACCGCTCACGTGGAAGCTGCCGGTGGTGGCGTCGAGCACCACATCGGCGGCGGCGGCCTCCAACAGGTCGGCTGCGCGCCGGCGGGCCTGGTCGACCAGCTCGTCGGTGGCCTCGGCGACGGCCATGCCGGCCTTCTGGGCGGACCGGGAGCCCCCGGTGATCCCGCCTCGGGGCACGACATCGGTGTCGCCGTGCACCACCTCGATGCGGTCGAGGGACACGCCGGTCCGGTCGGCCACCAGCATCGCCCAGGCCGTGTGGTGGCCCTGCCCGTAAGGTGACGATCCGGTGAGCACGAGGAAGCTGCCGTCGGGGCGCAGCTCGACCGAGCCGTACTCGCTGCCCTTGACCCCTGCGGTGCGGTCGACGAAGACCGACCACCCGACACCCAGGGCCCGGCGGTCGCCGGCCTCGCGTCGGCGCGCCTGCTCGGAGCGCAGCGCGTCGTAGCCGACCTCGGCCCGCACCAGGTCGAGGGCCTGCTGGTAGTCGCCGGAGTCGTAGGTGAGGCCGGTGGGACTCGACCACGGGAACTCGTCGGGTCGCAACAGGTTCCGCTCGCGCACCTCGACGGCGTCCATGCCGATCTCGGCGGCGAATCGATCGACCGCCCGGTCCACCAGGGCACCGGATTCGGGACGGCCGGCCCCGCGGTAGGCGACCACCGGGGTGGTGTTGGTGACGACGCAGTCGGCCCGGTACCGCACGTGCTCGACCCGGTAGGGGCCCGGCATCAGCACGCCCGTGTTGTTCATCATGTTGGGAGCGACCACGGGATAGGCACCGGCGTCGGAGAGGATGTGGGCGTCGAGGCAACGGATGGTGCCGTCGCGGTCGCCGCCGATGCGAACCGTCTGGCGCTGGGCCCGCGAGTGGCCGAGCCCGACCATGTCGGCCGACCGATCGGGCACGAACCGCACCGGACGGCGGGCGCGGCGAGCCAGCAGCGGCAGCAGCAGCTCCTCGGGGTAGGCCCTGGCCTTGGCCCCGAAGCTGCCCCCGACGTCGCGGGTGACGACCCTGATCTCGGATGGATCGAGCCCGTAGGTGGAGGCGAGCTGGGCCCGGATCGGATGGGCCCCCTGGCAGGCCGCGTGGTAGAGCAGACGCCCGTCAGCGGTCCACTCGGCGGCCGCGACCCTGGTCTCGATCGGACACGGGGCCAGGCGCTGGTTCTCGAAGACGGCCTCGACCACGACCTCGCAGTCGTCGAAGGGCAGCTCCTCGTCGGCGCCACCGCTGCGCCGGCCGGCGAGGTTGGTCCCGGCGGCGGGGAACAGGACCACCTCATCGGTGAGCGCGTCGGCCGCGCTGACCACCGCCGGCAGCGGCTCGATGTCGACCACGACCGCTTCGGCGGCATCGGCCACCGCGGCCGCCGACTCGCCGACGATGGCCACCACCGGCTCGCCGGCGTAGCGGACGGTGTCGGTGGCCAGCAGGGGGCGGACCATGGTGTCGGGGACGAACGGGAACAGCGGGGGCAAGCGGCTCGAGGTCGAGGTCGGCGCCGGTGACCACGTCGACCACCCCCGGAGCCGACCGGGCGTCGTCGACGTCGATCTCGACGATGCGCCCGTGGGCGACGGTGGAGGTGACGTAGCCGACGGTGAGGACACCGGGAAGGTCGAGGTCGGCGACGAAGGCACCCTGACCGGTGAGCAGGTGCGGGTCCTCGACTCGGTGGACGGCGGTTCCGAGCAGCGGCATGGACCCGACGGTACCGGGTCAGCGCAGGGCGTCGACGAGCAACAGCAGCCCGAACACCGCGAAGAGCCCGGCGGCGATCCGCTTGGTGGTCCGCTCGGGCAGCCGGGTGCCGAGCATGGCGCCGACCACGACCCCCAGCCCCGACGATGCGGTGGCTCCCACCGTGCCACCGAGCCAGGTCAGGAGCGGGTCGCCATCGGCGGCAAGGGTGGTGGTGGCCAGCATGGTCTTGTCGCCCATCTCGGCCACGGTCATGGCGACGATGATCGTGACCAGGGCCCGCAACCCGGGTCCGGTGCCGGTGCCGAGGAGCTCGTCGTCATCGTCGTCGATGTCGCGCCAGGTCCAGACGGCGAACCCGAAGAAGATGATCGCGGCGCCGATGCCGATGGCGGTCTCGGGCAGGGCGGCACCGAGGAGCCCGCCGGCGAGCGCGGCGAAGCCCTGGGTGATGGCGAACACCACGGCGATGCCGCCCAGCACCAGCAGCGGCGGATGGCGGGTGGCGAGACTGGCTGCCACGAGCTGGGTCTTGTCCCCCAACTCGGCCAGGAACACCACGGCGGCGGCGATGACGACTGCTTCCACGTACCTCTATCGGTGATCGGAGCCACCGGTCGAGGTGGGCTGCTCGTCCTTCTCGGACACGGTACCGCTGTCGGGGGTCTCGCCGTGCACGAGATCGTCGCAGGGGTGACACTCGACCTCGAAGGTGGTGTGGTCGATCCCGTGGCGGTCGTGGAGGCGCCGGCGAACCTCGTCGAGCAGGGTCTGGGACTCGTGCACCTCCATGGTCCCCTCCACCTCGAGGTGGGCCGAGAGCGAGAGGTCACCGGGCACGTGCTCCCACAGGTGCAGGTGGTGGGCCGCGGTCACCCCCTCGACCGATTCGAGGGTGTCGGCGACGTCGGCGGTCTCGACCTCGGGAGGCACGACATGCATGAGCACCCGCGTGGAGGACCGCAGCAGCTGCCAGCCGCTCCAGGCCACCCACAGGGCGATGGCGACAGCAACCGCGGGGTCGACCCAGGCGGCGTCGGCCACCAGCACCGCCGCACCGGCCACCAGCACACCGGCCGAGCCGGCGGCGTCGCCCACCAGGTGAACGACCGCGGCGCGGGTGGCGAGGCCTCCCGAGACCCGGGCGAGGAGCATCGCCGACGACGAGTTCACCACCAGGCCGACGACCGCCAGGACGATGACCCCCCAACCGTGGACCTCGGCGGGTTCCAGCAGGCGCCGGGTCGCCTCGATCACGATCCACACCGACGAACCCAACAGCAACACCGCGCTGAACAGGGCGCCGAGCACGTCGGCTCGTCCCCAGCCCCACGTGTTGCGGCGGGTGACCCCCCATGCGGCGAGGCGGATGGCGACCAGCGCGATGCCCAGGCCGACCACGTCGGTGATCTGGTGGACGCTGTCGGCGATCAGGGCGATCGATCCGAGCAGCAGCCCGAAGACGACCTGGGCCACCGCCAGCACGGTGTTGGCGGCGAGCGCGATCAGCACCGCCCCGGCGGGGGCGAGCCGGGCCGTGGTCGAAGGTGAGGGGTGCGCGTGGTCGTTTCCCACGTGTCCAGCCTGCGCCGGGCTCGTCGCGATGCGCAACGAGAGAGCGAGTCTGAGTCCCGCTCTCGCTCCCGGCCGGCGACTACTTGCGGACGACGTCCTCGTCGATCGCGGCCGCGGCCACGGCGCGGGCGACCTCGACGGCGACGGTGCGGTCGAACACCGACGGCACGATCATCTCGGTGTCGAGCTCGTCGTCGCTGACCGACTCGGCGATGGCCTTGGCCGCCGCCAGCTTCATGCCCTCGGTGATCGAGTGGGCGTGGGCGTCGAGGGCGCCGCGGAAGATGCCGGGGAACGCCAGCACGTTGTTGATCTGGTTGGGGTAGTCGCTGCGCCCCGTGGCGATGACCCGGGCCAGACCGTCGGCGGCCTCGGGACGGATCTCGGGTTCGGGGTTGGCCAGGGCGAACACGATCGGGTCGGGGGCCATGGTCCGCAGGTCGGCGGCGGTGATCAGTCCCGGACCGCTGACCCCGACGAAGACGTCGGTGCCCTCCATGATCTCGCCGAGGGTGCCGGTACGACGGTCGGGGTTGGTGTTCTCGGCGAACCACTGCTTGGCCACGTTGAGGTTGTCGCGACCCTCCCAGATGGCCCCTTGGCGGTCGGTGCCGATCACCTCGGCGACCCCGGCCGACAGCAGGATCTTGCCGATGGCGACCCCGGCGGCGCCGACACCGGCGATGACCACCCGCAGGTCCTCCATCCTGTTGCCGGTGAGCCGCAGGGCGTTCTCGAGCGCGGCGAGCACCACCACCGCGGTGCCGTGCTGGTCGTCGTGGAAGACCGGGATGTCGAGGCTGGCCTTGAGCCGGTCCTCGACCTCGAAGCAGCGCGGCGCGGCGATGTCTTCGAGGTTGATGCCACCGAAGGTCGGCGCGAGCCGCTCGACCGTCTCGACCAGCTCGTCGGCGTCGTCGATGTCGAGGCAGATGGGGAAGCCGTCGACCCCGGCGAAGGCCTTGAACAGCAGCGCCTTGCCCTCCATGACCGGCATGGCGGCGGCGGGCCCGATGTCGCCGAGGCCGAGCACCGCGGTGCCGTCGGTGACGATGGCGACCGTGTTCTGACGGATGGTGAGGTCGTGGGAGCGACGGGGGTCGTCGTGGATGGCGGTGCAGACCCGGGCCACGCCCGGCGTGTAGGCCATCGACAGGTCCTCGTTGTCGAGCACCGGGGCGAGGGGCAGCACCTCGATCTTGCCGCCCTCGTGCATGGCGAAGGTGCGGTCCTCCCACGCCATCAGCTCGATGTTGTCGAGCCCGCGGATGGCGTCGAGCACCTTCCCCTGATGGGTCTCGTCACCGCAGTTGACCACGATGTCCTCGACCAGGTGCCTGGCCTTGGCCTCGAAGCCCTCGAGGCCGACGATGTTGGCTCCCGCTGCGCCGATCGCGGTGGCGAGCTCACCCAGCGCGCCGGGCCGGTTGTTGAGCCGGACGCGGATCTTCAGCGAGTACGCAGCGGTGTTGGCCATGGCGTGCAACGGTACCGGCCGCGCCGCCTCCGGCCCCAACCGATAGCGGTGTCAGTCCTCGTAGGAGAACCCGAGGTCGGGAGCGGTCACCAGCGGGAGGAACTCGATCCCCTCGGCGGCGGCCAGGTCGCCACAGGTGCCGCCCCGGTCGACGATCGGCATGATGAGGACGGGTTCGGCTCCCAGCTCTCGCACGACCCGGGCCGCCTCCAGCGGCGACGAGCCGCGGGTGACGGTGTCCTCGACGATGACGACGTGGTCGCCGGGTTCGAGCGCTCCCGCCAGCCGTCCGGTGACACCGTGGTCCTTGTCCTCCTTGCGGATGCTGAACGACCGCAGCTCGCGCCCCTTGGTGGCGGCCACCGCGGCCACGCCGAAGGCCACAGGATCGGCGCCCGCGGTGAGGCCGCCGATGGCGGTGATGCTCTGTGGCAACAAGGCGAGCACGGCGTCGGCGACCAGGAGGATGCCGTCGGGGCGACACGCAGTCTGTTTGGAATCGATGAACCAGCTGGTGGCCTTGCCCGACTTGAGGACGAAGTCGCCACGCCGGACCGAGTGCTCGAGCAGGTGCTCGATCAGTGCTGCTCGGGGATCGGTTTCACCAGTGGAGTCGGCCATGAACCCGAACCTACCCCCCGCCACCTGCCGTTGCCGAGAGGTTCAGACGAACCTGACCTGACCGTCGCCGTGCTCGACGTCGCCGATCTCGACCGCGCGATGGCCGGCGGTGCGCAACACGTCGAGGGTCTTGTGCGCGTCGTCGGCGGGGACGGCGACCACCATGCCGAGGCCCATGTTGAAGGTCCGCACCATCTCGTCGGGAGCAACGCGGCCGGCGCGCTGGATCTCGCCGAAGATCGGGGGCGTCTCCCACGTGGAGCGGTCGATCACCGCGTCGTTGTCGGTGCCCAGCGCTCGGGGCAGGTTGCCGGTGATGCCGCCTCCGGTGATGTGGGCAACACCGCGGACGTCGACCACACGCAGCAGGTCGCGGATGGCGGGGGCGTAGATGACCGACGGGGCGAGCAGCTCGTCGCCGAGACTGTGGTGCGCGCCGTCCCACGCGGGCTCGTCGAGGGACCGACCCTGGTGCTCGAGCAGCACCCGACGGGCGAGCGAGTAGCCGTTGGAGCGCAGGTTGGGCGACGGGATGCCGATGAGACGGTCGCCGGGAGCGACGTGGTCGCCGGTGATGATCTGGTCTCGCTCGGCCACACCGACGGCGAAGCCGACGAGGTCGAACTCGCCCGGTTCCATGGCTCCGGGGTGCTCGGCCATCTCGCCGCCGATGAGCGCGCACCCGGCGGTGCGGCACCCCTCGGCCACACCTTCGACGAGCGACTCGATGTGATCGGGATCGAGTCGCCCCACCGCGATGTAGTCGAGGAAGAACAGGGGCTCGGCGCCTTGGCAGACGATGTCGTCGACGCACATGGCCACCAGGTCGACGCCGATGCTGTCGAAGCGGCCGAGCTGTTGGGCGATGAGCGCCTTGGTGCCCACGCCGTCGGTGGCCGAGACCATGACCGGGTGGCGGAACCGGTGTTGGGGGAACTCGAAGAGCCCGCCGAAGCCGCCGATGTCGCCGACGACCTCGGGGCGGA
The DNA here is from genome assembly GCA_034521975.1 of Acidimicrobiales bacterium. NCBI lineage: Bacteria > Bacillati > Actinomycetota > Acidimicrobiia > Acidimicrobiales > Acidimicrobiales bacterium. The sequence continues at coordinate 153,943 of JAXHLR010000003.1, forward strand.
AGGTGGAGCGGACCTTGTCCTTGATGCGCTCGACCGCCAGCTCGCCGGCCGCGATGTCGACCCCGGCCCCGGCGTAGGTCTCGCCCGGTTCGACGGGAGGTTCGGTTGGTGGGGTGCTGGTGCTCAACTCGCGGTCCTGCCCAGGCGTGCGCTGGCGGCCCCGGCCTCGTCGGCGGGCAGGATGTGGTCGTCGCGGTGGAGCTTGCCCCGAGTGTCGGCGGGGACGTCGAGGTTGCCTTCGAGCACGGCCTTGCCGAGGTCGACGGGGATCTCGGTGGGGTAGTCGCCGGTGACGCAGGCGTCGCAGAAGCCGGCTTGGGCCGGTCCGGCGTCGTTGATGGCGGTGATCAGACGGTCGAGCGACAGGTAGGCGAGGGTGTCGGCGTCGAGATAGTCGCGGATCTCCTCCACGGTCAGGTTGGCCGCCAGCAGCTCGCCGCGAGTGCCGGTGTCCATGCCGTAGAAACACGGCCAGCGATACGGCGGCGACGAGATGCGCAGGTGGACCTCGGTGGCGCCGGCCTCGCGCAGCATCTTGACGATGGCGCGGGTGGTGGTGCCCCGCACGACCGAGTCGTCGATGACGACCACGCGCTTGCCCTCGATGTTCTCGCGCAGCGGGTTGAGCTTCATGCGCACCGCCTGGGCCCGCATCTCCTGGCTGGGGGCGATGAAGGTCCGGCCGATGTAGCGGTTCTTGACCAGGCCCTGGCCATAGGGGATCCCGGCCCGCAGGGCATATCCCTCGGCGGCAGGCAGCGCGGTCTCGGGCACGCCCATGACCATGTCGGCCTCGACCGGCAGCTGGTCGGCGAGCTGCTGGCCCATGTGGACCCTGGTCTGGTGGACGCTGCGACCGTAGAGCCGGGCATCGGGGCGCGAGAAGTACACGAACTCGAACAGACAGAGCTTGGGGTCGACGCGCTCGGCCCCGAACGGGTGGACCGAACGGGGTCCGGTCTCATCGATGACGACCAGCTCGCCGGGGTCGAGCTCGCGGATGAACGCGGCTCCGATGATGTCGAGCGCGGGGCTCTCGGAGGCGAGCACCCACCCCCCGTCGTCGAGGCGACCGAGGCACAGCGGGCGGAAGCCGTGGGGGTCGCGGACGCCGTAGATCCGGCTGGCGTCGCTCAGGGTGAGCGAGAACGCGCCCTCGAGGCGGGGCAGGACCTCGGCCAGCGCGGTCTCGAGCGACGCGGAGGCGCCCTCCTTGCCGAGCTCGATGGCGAGCAGCTCGGCGATGACGTCGGTGTCGCTGGCCACCGCTCCGGGCAACATGCCGGCCTCGTCGGCCAGCTCGCGGGTGTTGACCAGGTTGCCGTTGTGGCCCAGCGCGAAGCTGAGGCTGCCGACGTCGCGGAACGACGGCTGGGAGTTGCGCCAGGTGCTCGAGCCGGTGGTGGAGTAGCGGGTGTGTCCGATCGCCAGGTCGCCGGAGAGCGCGGCCAGGGTGCGTTCGTCGAAGGCGTTGGAGACCAGACCCATCTCCTTGACCACGGTGATCGTGTCGCGGTCCGACACCGCCATGCCCGCCGACTCCTGGCCACGGTGCTGCAGGGCGAACAAGCCGAGGTAGGTCAGGTGGGCGACGGGTTGTCCGGGGGCGTACACCCCGAAGACCCCGCATGCCTCCTTCGGCGAGTCGTCGTCGACGTCCGCAGCGGCGTCGAGGTCGGCGTCGGGGTCGGCCACATCCCCCATCGTAGGGGTCCGGAGCCCCAACCGGTGAACCCGGGCGATCAGCCCTGGGTGGTGCCCGATCCGAGCGCCTCGGGGAGCCGGTCGTGCCAGGCGCGGGTGGCGTCGTCGAGGCCGACGTCGAGCAGATCCTTGACCTTGAGACGGTCGCCGGTGGCGACACCGAGACGGCTGATCGGGACCCCCGCCGTGTTCGCCGCGGACTCGACGGTGGTGAGGTCCTCGGCGGCGACACAGAGCACCGCTCGTGACGGTGCCTCCGAGAACAGCTCGGCGTGATCGGCGATGCGGGCGACGTTGAACCCGACCCCCGACGACACCGCCATCTCGGTCAGGGCCACGCCCAACCCGCCGGTGGACACGTCGTGGCCGCCGAGCACCAGGCCCCCGGCGACGAGGTCGTGCACGAGCGATGCCAGCGTGGCGTGGGCGCCGGTGTGGACCGCAGCGAGGGTGCCGCCGTGGTGGCCGCGATCGAAGGCCCAGCGGGAGCCGGCCAGCTCGGACGATGGTTCGCCGAGCATGACGATCCGTCCGCCCTCGACCAGGCCCACGCCCGGCGGTCGGGCGTCGAGCAGGTCGATGATGCCGAGCACGCCGAGGATGGGGGTGGGATCGATGTTGGTGCCGCTGGACTCGTTGTAGAGGCTGACGTTGCCGCCCACCACCGGGATCCCGAAGGCACCGCAGGCCTCGGCCATCCCGTCGACGGCTTCGGAGAGCTGCCACATGACCTCGGGGTGCTCGGGGTTGCCGAAGTTGAGGCAGTTGACCAGCGCCAGCGGTCGCGCCCCCACCATGGCCAGGTTGAGCACCGATTCGGCCACGGTGTTGGCCGTGCCCGCCCGGGGGTCGACGGCGCACCAGCGGTGGTTGCCGTCGGTGGTGAGGGCGAGGCCCCGACCGGTGTCGTCGCCGCTGGTGGGGTGCTTGAGCCGGAGCACCGCGGCATCGCCGCCGGGGGCGACCACGGTGTTGAGGAACAGCTGGTGGTCGTACTGGGACCACACCCACGAGGTGTCGGCCAGCATGGCGAGCAGGTCGGTGCCCACGTCGTCGGGTGGCGGCACGCGGCTCGGGCTGTCGGCCCGGCGCTGGTCGAGGTCGGCGGGCGGAGCGAGGGGCCGGTGGTACTTGGGGGCGGCGTCGTGCAGCGAGGAGGCGGGGATCTTCGCCAGCTCGGGACCCTCGAAGCCGTCGAGGATCCGGAGCCACCCGGTGCCGCCGCTGTCGGGGTCGGGGTCGGTGACCCGGCCGATGACGCTCGACTGGATCTCCCACCGGGTGCAGATCGCCATCACCCGATCGGCGTTGGCCGGTTCGACGATGGCCAGCATGCGCTCCTGGGACTCGCTGGTCATGATCTCGAAGGGCTCCATGTCGGCCTCTCGGATCGGGATGGCCGACAGGTCGACGTCCATTCCCATCCCTCCACGGGAGGCGGTCTCGGAGGTCGCGCCCGACAGGCCGGCCGCGCCGAGATCCTGGATGCCGACGACCAGTCCCGAGTCGAGCAGTTCGAGGCAGGCCTCGATGAGGCGCTTCTCCTCGAACGGGTCGCCGACCTGCACGCTGGGCCGCTTGTCGGCGTCGGTGTCGGAGAACCCGGCCGAGGCCAGCACGCTGGCTCCGCCGATCCCGTCGCGGCCGGTGGAGTTCCCGAGCAGGATCGCCAGGTTGCCGGCCCCGGTGGCCTGGCCGAGCACGAGTCGCTCGACGGGGAGGATGCCCAGGCACAGCACGTTGACGAGGGGGTTGCCGGTGTAGGTGGGGTCGAAGACGGTCTCGCCGCCGACGGTGGGGACCCCGACCGAGTTGCCGTAGCCGGAGATGCCGCTGACCACACCTTCGGCGATCCAGCGGCTGCGGGCGTCGTCGAGGGGACCGAACCGGAGCGGGTCCATCAAGGCGATGGGGCGCGCCCCCATGGTGAAGATGTCGCGCAGGATGCCGCCGACACCGGTGGCCGCACCCTGGTAGGGCTCGATGGCCGACGGGTGGTTGTGGCTCTCGATGCGGAACGCCACCGCGATGCCGTCGCCGACATCGACGACACCGGCGTTCTCGCCGGGGCCCACCAGCACCGCCTCGCCCTCGCTGGGGAGACGCCCGAGATGGACCCGGGACGACTTGTACGAGCAGTGCTCGGACCACATCACGGCGTACATGGCCAGCTCGAGCGAGTTGGGGACCCGACCGAGGATGCGCTCGATCTCGGCCGCTTCGTCGTCGGTCAACCCGAGTGATCGGTGAAGGGGCTCGCTCATGTCCTGAACGGTACCCGCGACCGCCCGGGCCGGTGGACGCCGACAATGGCCCGGCGCCTACCTGCAGCTCATCGCTCTATGGCCGTGGAATCGGTGGCTTGAACATCGCACGGTTTCGTGGTCTTCTATCGGGTGATGCCTACCAACAAGAAGCGCAAGATGGAGATGACCGACGAGCACAAAGCTGCTCTCGCAGAAGGACGAGCACAGGGGCGCGCAGTTCGTCGCTATCTGGAGGCGCTGGAAGCTCACAAACCCAAGAGAGGGCGCAAGCGCACCCCCGAATCCATCAAGAAGCGTCTCGAACGCATCGATGTGGAGCTGGCCGATGCCGATCCGGTCAAGCGTCTCGAACTGACCCAGGAACGGATGAATCTGCAGTCCGAGCTCGATGCCGGAACCAACAAGGTCGACCTCACCGAGCTCGAATCCGAGTTCGTGAAGGCGGCCAAGCCCTATGCCGAACGCAAGGCAATCTCCTATGAGGCGTTCCGCGCCGTCGGTGTGCCGGCGGCGACCTTGCGCGACGCCGGGATCACCCGCGGCCGCACCTGACCCGCATCCGCTGTCCGGTCCGGTCGCGGGTCGGCTGTCTCAGGCGGCTCGGGGGTGGGCAGCGGCGTCGAGCAGCGACGCGAACAGCCGCCGACCGTCGACCGAGCCGAGGATCTCGAGCATGGCTCGCTCCGGGTGTGGCATGAGACCGACCACGTTGCGGCCGGCCGAGCAGATCCCCGCGATGTCGTCGACCGACCCGTTGGGGTTGTCGACATAGCGCAGCACCACTCGGTCATCGCCGTGCAGCTCGGCCAGGGTTTCGGGTGAACAGGTGTAGTTTCCCTCGAAGTGGTTGATGGGAACGACCAGCTCGGTGCCCGGCTCGATTCCGCTCGTGAGCACCGAGTCGCTCGAGTCGACCCGAAGCCGTGACGGTCCGCACAGAAACTTGAGACCTCGGTTCTTCTGCAACGCACCGGGCAGCATTCCGGCCTCGGTGAGGACCTGAAACCCGTTGCAGACCCCGACGACGGGTCCACCGTCGCGGGCGAAGTTCGATACTGCATCCATGATGGGCGAGAAGCGGGCGATGGCGCCGGGGCGCAGGTAGTCGCCATGGGCAAACCCGCCGGGGACCACCACGGCATCGACCCCGCCGAGGGAGCGGTCGCCGTGCCAGAGGATCTCGCCGCTGCCACCGAGCATCCCGACCGCTTCGACGACGTCGAGCTCGCAGTTCGAGCCCGGGAACAGCACGACCCCGACCCGTGCACTCATGCGGTGGCCGCGGCGGTGACGGTGATGTTGGCGTCCTCGATCACCGGGTTGGTGAGGAACCGGTTGCACATGTCGGTGACCTCGGCCCTGGCCGATGCTTCATCGACGGCGTCGAGGGTGAAGCGGATGCTCTTGCCCACGTGGACCCCGGACACACCCTCGAACCCCAGGGCCGGGAGCGAACGCTCGATGGTGGCCCCTTCGGGGTCGGCCACACCGGCACGGAGACGGACCTCGATCTGCACGTCGAACGTCATGGTTTCATCGTCCCACATCGGTCGATGCACCGGGCCAGTCGGCGAGGGAGCGGCCGCTGATGCGCTCGTAGGCCTCGACGTAGCGGGTGCGGGTGGCGGCGACGATCTCGGGGGGGAGCGACGGCGGGGGCGGGGTCTTGTCCCAGTCGAGGGTCTCGAGCCAGTCGCGCAGGGGCTGTTTGTCGAACGCAGGTGGGGTGGTGCCGGGCTGCCACTGGTCGGCCGGCCAGAAGCGCGACGAGTCGGGGGTGAGCACCTCGTCGGCCACGACCAGCTCGCCCCTGACCACGCCCAGCTCGAACTTGGTGTCGGCGATGATGATGCCCCGCTCGGCCGCGAGGGCGGCGCCACGCTCGTAGAGGGCGAGCGAGATGGCCCGCGCCGCCTCGGCCCGTTCGGCGCCGACGAGGCCGATCGCCTGGTCGAAGCTGATGTTCTCGTCGTGGTCGCCGAGCTCGGCCTTGGTGGAAGGGGTGAAGATCGGCTCGGGCAACCGGTCGGACTCGCGGAGCCCGGCGGGGAGTCGGCGTCCGTGGACGGTGCCCCGCCGCTGGTACTCCTTCCAGGCCGAGCCGGCCAGGTAGCCGCGCACGATGCACTCGATCGGCAACATGTCGGCCCGCCGGCACAGCATCGACCGGCCGGCCAGCTCCGGTCGCTGCGCCTCGGCGGGGAAGTCGTCGATCGAGGTGCTCACCAGGTGGCTGGGCGCGACGTCGGCGAGCTCGTCGAACCAGAAGACCGACATGGCGGTCAGCACCCTCCCCTTGTCGGGGATCGGTTCGGCCATGACGACGTCGAAGGCCGAGATGCGGTCGGAGGCGACCAGCAACAGGTTCCGGTCACCCGCGTCGTACACCGACCGGACCTTGCCCGCGTGCAACAGCGGCAGCGGCAGGTCGGGGAGCGACGGCATCGTGGTCACCGGATCGGTGCCGGGCGGTAGGCCGCGGCCTCGGGGTGGGCGGCGGCGAGGCGGGCGGCTCGATCGGCGACGGCGTCGACCTGGGTCCCGGCGGCACCGGTGAACGACAACGGGTCGGCGACGAGCTTGGCGACGGTGCTGGCGTCGAGCCCGAGCCGGTCGTCGGCGGCGAGGCGGTCGAGCAGGTCGGCGGCCTCGGTGGGGCGCTCGCGCCGGTCGAGGGCGGCGGCCACCGCGTGCTCCTTGACGATCTCGTGGGCGTGCTCGCGCCCGACCCCGGCGTCGACGGCGGCGGTGAGGACTCGGGTGGTGGCGAGGAACGGCAGGTTGCGGGCCAGTTCGGCCTCGATGACCGCCGGGTAGGCGCCGAAGTCGTCGAGCACGGTGAGGAAGGTCTCGAACAGCCCGTCGAGGGCGTAGAAGGAGTCGGGGAGCGCCACCCGCCGCACGACCGAGCACGACACGTCGCCCTCGTTCCACTGGTCGCCGGCCAGGGCCGAGACCATGGTGAGGTGGCCCGAGAGGATGGCGGCCAGGCCGTTGACCCGTTCGGAGGACCGGGTGTTCATCTTGTGCGGCATGGCCGACGAGCCCACCTGACCGGCGGCGAAGCCCTCGGTGACCAGGTCGTGGCCGGCCATGAGCCGGATCGAGGTGGCGAACGACGACGGTCCGGCGGCAGCCTGGACCAGCGCCGAGACCACGTCGAGATCGAGCGAACGGGGATAGACCTGGCCGACGGCGGTGAGCACCTGTTCGAACCCCAGATGGGTGGCGACCCGCGACTCGAGGTCGACGGCCAGGCCGGGGTCGCCGAGCACGTCGATCTGGTCCTGTTGGGTGCCGACCGGGCCCTTGATGCCCCGCAACGGGTAGCGGGCCAGCAGGTCGGTGACCCGGTCGAGCGCGGCGAGGGTCTCCTCGGCGGCGTTGGCGAACCGCTTGCCCAGGGTGGTGGCCTGGGCGGGCACGTTGTGGCTGCGGCCGGTGATGACGGTGTCGCGGTGCTCGGTCGCCCGCTCGGCCAGACGCACGGCGGTGGTGACCAGGCGGTCGCGCACCAGGGTGAGCGCGTGGCGCACCTGGAGCTGCTCGACGTTCTCGGTGAGGTCGCGCGAGGTCATGCCCCGGTGGATGTGCTCGTGGCCGGCCAGCGCGCAGAACTCCTCGATGCGCGCCTTCACGTCGTGTCTGGTCACCGACTCGCGCCGGTCGATCGAGTCGAGGTCGACCTGGTCGACCACGGCCTCGTAGTCCTCGATGACCCCGTCGGGCACCTCGACGCCGAGGTCGCGCTGGGCCCGCAGCACGGCGATCCACAAGCGGCGCTCGAGCACCACCTTGTTGCGCGGCGACCAGATGGCGCGCATGGCCTCGGAGGCGTAGCGCTCGGCCAACACGTTGGGGATCACCTCGTCCACCTGGTCGCTCCTGTCGTGGGTCGCTCCGATTGTGCCATTCGGCCCATCAAGAGCGCTGGGGGCCCCGCCGACAACAGAAGAGAAGGCGAGCGTCGTCGACATGGCGCTCCACCCGACCGATCTGAGGTTCCAGCACCATGGACGGACACTGCGACAAGCATGTCTTCGAGGCCAAGGACGCCACCTGCCGCAACTGCGGAGGCGACTTCTGCGCCGACTGTCTCGTGTACGCCCACGGACCGAAGAAGCCGCCGCTGTGTGTGAACTGTGCGCTGACCGCGGCGGGGATCCGATCGACCGCAGCCCGCCCGGTCGTGCGGACCAAGCGCGAGATCAAGCGCGAGGAGAAGGCCAAGAAGCGGGCCGAGAAGCTGGCCGCCAAGGCCCGCAGCTCGGTCGCCACCGACGCGCTGTACGACGCCAGGCCGGTCAGCGACTCGCCGAACACAGGGGCGCCGGGCGGCCCCGGGGTCGAGTTCGAGTTCACCATCAACGACGACGGGTCGATCGAGCGCCCCGCGGAGCGCCAGGCCAGCTGAGCCGGGCCGCTCGGCCAGGCTCACCGCGTCACCCATCGCTCGCCACGACCGCCCCGGCAACGGCGCCGAGGGCGATGTCGCGGCGAGCGTGCTTTCCGGGCCAGGAGATGGCGTCGGCCGCGTCGTAGGCTCGGGCCCGCGCCTCGGTGAGGGTCGGCGCCAGCGCGGTGACCGACAGGACCCGGCCGCCGGCGGTGATCAGGTGCCCATCGTCGTCGCGAGCGACCCCGGCACCGTAGATCGAGATGCCGTCCATGGCCCCGGCCTGGTCGATCCCCTCGATGCGGTCACCGGTGCGGGGTGAGGTGGGATAGCCCTCGGTGGCGGCGACCACGGTGACCGCGGCGTCGTCGACGAAGGCGGGTTCGGTCGCCAGCTCGCCCGACGCCGCCTCGGCCAGCAGGGCGGCGAGGTCCCCGGCGTAGCGGGGCAGCACCACCTGGGCCTCGGGGTCACCGAAGCGCACGTTGTACTCGACCAGCTTGGGTCCCTCGGGGGTGAGCATGAGCCCCGCGTAGAGCACGCCCCGGTAGTCGATGCCACGGTCGCGGAGCACGGCGAGGGTCGGTTCGACGAAGCGATCCATGATGGTGCCGACCAGGTCGTCGTCGACGATCGGCACCGGTGAGTAGGCGCCCATGCCGCCGGTGTTGGGCCCCCGGTCGTCGTCGAAGGCCCGCTTGTAGTCCTGGGCGGGAGCGAGAGGTACCGCGCGCCGGCCGTCGCAGACGGCGAGCAGCGACAGCTCGGGGCCGGTCATGCCCTCCTCGATGACCACGGTGCGCCCGGCGTCGCCGAAGCGGTCGCCCGACAGGTAGCCGGCAACGGCCTCGGACGCCTCGGCCCGGTCGGCGGTGACGAGCACGCCCTTGCCGGCGGCGAGCCCGTCGGTCTTGATGACATAGAGGTCGCCGAGGGTGTCGAGGAACGCCTCGGCCCCGGCCCGGTCGGCGAAGGTGCGGTGACGGGCGGTGGGGACGTCGGCGCCGGCGACCAGCTCCTTCATCCACGCCTTGGAGCCCTCGAGGTGGGCGCCGTCGGCGCCGGGCCCGAACACCAGCTTGCCCTGGGCCCGCAACCGGTCGGCCAGGCCGTCGACCAGCGGTGCTTCGGGGCCGACGACGAACAGGTCGGCGTCGATCGACTCGGGCGGGGCGTCGGTGGACCCGGGGACGAGCGGGTTGCCGGGGGTGACCACGACCTCGGCGGTGCGGCCCAGCACGTCGGCCAGCACGTGCTCGCGAGCACCGTTGCCGACGACACAGACCTTCATGGGACCTCCTGGTCAGGCGGCGTAGTGGATGAACTGCTCGCGGCCGGGACCGACCCCGACCAGACGGATGGGCACCCCCACCTGGTCCTCCAGGAAGTCGAGGTAGGCCTGGGTCGTCTTGGGGAGCTGGTGGCGTTCGGTGGCACCGCTGATGTCCTCGTCCCAGCCGGGCAGCTCCTCGTAGATCGGCGTGCACTTGTGCAGCACCGACTGGTGGTAGGGCATCGCCTCGATGCGCTCGCCTTCGTGGTCGTAGGCGACGCACACCTTGAGCGGACCGAGCCCCCCGAGGATGTCGAGCTTGGTGATGGCGAGCTCGGACATGGAGTTGAGGCGCACGGCGTGGCGCATCATCACCGCGTCGAACCAGCCGGGTCGGCGGCGGCGCTTGGTGTTGACCCCGTACTCGTGGCCCTTCTCGACGATGGTGTCGCCGAGGTCGTCGAGCAGCTCGGTGGGGAACGGTCCCGATCCGACCCGGGTGACGTAGGCCTTGCCGATGCCGATCACCCGGTCGATGTGGCGGGGACCGATGCCGGCCCCGGTGCAGGCCCCGCCGGCGACGGGGTTGGACGAGGTGACGTAGGGATAGGTGCCGTGGTCGAGGTCGAGGAAGGTGGCCTGGGCACCTTCGAGCAGCACGTGCTGGCCGGCTTCGAGCGCCTCGTGGACCAGGCCGACGGTGTCGGCGATGTGGGGCTCGAGTCGGGGCAGGTAGACCTCGAGGTAGTCGTGGGCGATGGCCTCGGCATCGGCCGGCAGCCGGTTGAACACCTTGGCCAGGACCGAGTTCTTCTCCTTGAGGACCTGCTCGAGCTTCTCGCGGAAGATCTTGGGGTCGAGCAGGTCCTGGACGCGGATGCCGACCCGGGACGACTTGTCGGCATAGGCCGGGCCGATGCCCCGCTTGGTGGTGCCCAGCTTGTTGCGGCCCAGGCGACGCTCGATCAACATGTCGAGCTCTTGGTGGTAGGGCAGGATCAGGTGGGCGTTGCCGCTGAGCTTGAGGTTGGACGTGCTGATCCCCTTGGACTCGAGCATGTCCATCTCGGCGATCAGGACCTTGGGATCGACCACGACGCCGTTGCCGATGACGGTGACGATGTGGTCGTAGAGGGCACCGCTGGGGACGAGCTGGAGGCCGAAGGACTCACCGTCGACGACGATGGTGTGCCCCGCGTTGTGGCCGCCCTGGTAGCGGACGACCATCGACATCTCCTTGGCAACGAGATCGGTGAACTTCCCCTTGCCCTCATCGCCCCACTGGGACCCGACGAGAACCGTGGCTGGCACGCGCATCTCTCTTTCGAAACAGCCGGGTGTGACGTCACATGGTACCGCCCCCGCCTGGTGGGGCTGGAATCGTTTGCGGGCGCACGCGAGAAGGGGGCAGCACCCTGGCTGCCCCCTTCCCGGAGACCGGGGAGTTCGCCCGTCCCCGGATCTGGTGCGGCCGTGGTGGCCGCGTGCTGCTATCCCTCGCCGCGCCGTGCGAACTGGGTGAAGCTGAACCCGCCGCTGAGGATGCCGAGCGCCATGAGCGCCAACGACAGGCTGCTCGCACCGGTGCGGGGAAGGGTGGCGCCATCGCTGGCAGCCCCGCTGGGAGCTTCGGGCTCGACCGCACCGGCCTCGACCTCGGTGCCGAGCACCACACTCTCCTCGTCGTCGGGCTCGGTCGTTGTGGTGGTCGTGGTCGTGGTGATCACCTCATCCGCCGGGGCATCGGGGTCACGGGGCACGGTGATGGTCGGGGTGCCAGAGCCTTGGTCCTCCTCACCTTCGTCCTCCTCTTCACCTTCGTCCTCCTGGCCCTCGTCCTCTTCACCCTCACCTTCGTCCTCTTGGCACTCCTCGAGGCTGGGGTTCAGCTCGCACAGATCGGGAGGTCCACACAGCTGCGGGTCGTCGAGGCACGGGTCGATGCACTCGGGAGCTCCGATCACCGGAACTGTCTCCGTGGCCACGTCGACCTCGGGATCGCCCGGCTCCCACTCCTGGGTGTCGGGGTTCCACACGTACTCGGTCGTGGTCGTCGTCGTGGTGACTTCCTGGGTGCTGGCCTCGCAGTCGACCGGGCCGTGGCTGGTCTCGACGACCACCTCGGGCTCGGGCGGGCACTCCTCGCCCTCATAGGACTCGGTCTCGATCTGGACATCCTCGACCGGTGCACCGAGCTCCCAGTCCTGGGTGTCGGGGTTCCACACGTACTCGGTGGTGGTGGTGGTGGTGGTCGTGGTGCTCTCGCCGGCATCGCAGTCCACGTCGATCTCGGTCGCGACCTCGACCTCCGCAGCGGGCTGCTCGGGACAGGGGTACTCGACCGTCACCGTCCCGTCGGTGGCGGGATCGGTGGTGAGCTCCCACCCGTCACCTGGCGGATCGTCCACCGCGAAGAACTGCGGCGGGCCGTACTCGGCGGGCACGACGCGCTCCCACTCGAGGAAGACCAAGACGCTCTCCCCAGTCGCGTACCAGCCGTCGCCAGGAGGCGGCCCATCGAGAAAGAACCGCCACTCGGTCTCGGTGGTCTCCTCCTCGAGGACCTCGTGCCACTCGTGGGCGGGAACGTCCTCGGTACAGACCTCCGGCGCCTCTTGAGCCGTGGCGGCAGGTGCGACCGCGAGGGCGGCGGCGAACAGGGTCAGGGTGATGATGGCCGAGAGCGTCGCTCTGCGACCTCGGTTCGGGGTGGGCATGTTCCGGTCTCCTCGTGCTCGACCGGGCACCTCACGAACGCGACGGACCCGGCCAGTGCTTGCGTGGCATACGGGCCGGGTTCGCTCTGGCTCCCCCACCGACTGTGTGCGACCAAAGAGTCGGTGGGATCGCTGCCTCCCGCTCTGGTCAGACCGCAGTTCCGGCCTGACCACGCTGCGCAGTATCCGTGCCACCGAGTGCGTCCGCATGAGCCGGGAGTCCCAATCTGCGCGAAATGGGCCATCGGACCCACGCCGTCGCACGCGACGAGCGGAGGGCCCCATGGGGACCCTCCGCTCGTGCTCGTCCAGATGATCGGTTGCTAGATCACCGGAGCCGGCGGCTGGCGGCACGCAGGGTGGCGCCGAAGCCCATGGTCAGCGCGGCGACCATGGCCAGGATGCCGGCGGAGATGCCGGTGCGGGGCAGCGAGGCGGGAGCCGACGCCGGAGGCTCCTCCTCGGTGCCCTCGACCACGGTCTCCTCACCGGGAGCTTCCTCACCGATGCCCCCGACCTCACCGTCGTCGCAGGCCTCGAACACGACGTCCTCGTTGACCAAGACGACGCCGTCGGCCCGAACGATGACGCTGGTGGTGCCCTCGATCGTGAGCGGGAGGGTCTCCTCGCCCTCGAGCGACTGGTCGTAGACGACCGAGCCGTCCACCTCGACCACGAAGTCCGAAGCACCATCGGTGCTCGAGAACGTCACGGTGCCGTCGGCATCACAGACATAGGACAGCGACGCCGAGGTCACCGGATCGTCCTCCGGGGGCGGAGGCGGCGGAGGGCAGTCCTCGGCCGCAGCGATGTCGATCTCCATCGGGAAGGCATCGTCGCCCACCAGGACGTGGCCTTCCTGGGCCTCGACCGACAGGGTGCCGCTGATCGGACCGGTGAGCTCACCCACGACCTTCTCGGGTCCCTCGCCGGTGTCGAGCAGATAGAACACCCCTCCGACATCAGGGATCACCAGCGTGCCCTCGACCTCGCACTGCTCGGACTGGTTCACCTCAGGATCAACCGGGGTGACCTCCTCGGGGCAGGGATCACCGACTCCGAGGTCGAAGGGGTAGCTCCACTCCTCGGTCAGCTCGTACCCCTCGTCCGCCTCGGCGGTCAGAGTGCCGGACAGCGGACCCTCCAGGGTCTCACCGCTCACGTCATCACCATCGAGGAGATAGATCACGCCCTCGGTATTGGGGACGTGCAGCTTGTCGGGGACCTCGCACTCCTTCGAAAGCGTCACCTCGGGATCCTCAGGGGTGACCTCCTCGGGGCAAGGATCACCGACTCCGAGATCGAAGGGATAGCTCCACTCCTCGGTGAGCTCGTACCCCTCGTCCGCCTCGGCGGTCAGAGTGCCGGACAGCGGACCCTCCAGGGTCTCACCGCTCACGTCATCACCATCGAGCAAGTAGGTCACACCCTCGGTATTGGGGACGTGCAGCTTGTCCGGGACCTCGCACTCCTTCGAAAGCGTCACCTCGGGATCCTCAGGGATGACCTCTTGGTCGCAGTCGCCGTCGAGCTCGACCTTGGCGCTCTCGGTGCGATAGTGGCCCGAAACCGGGTAGTAGTCCTGATCGCCAAAGTCGCGCTCTTCCCACTCCCAGTGCACATCCACGTCGAGTTCCTGCCAGCCGCTGGTCGAACCGGCCAGCTGTTGGGTCGCGGTTGCCGACTCGCCAGGGGCAAGGGTTGTCGAGCTGAACGAGACGGTCGGATCGGTGCTATCGATCACCATGTCCTTGGCGGTCGCGCGAGGCGGCCAACCGGAGTAGGAGGACTCGACGGGATCGTTCCACGACTCGTCGGGGTGATGGATCGTCCAGGTGACGACGTACTCACCCGTGTCCGTGTCGCACTGCCAGCTGCCACTCAGGTTGGCGTGGTGTGCAAATGCCGCGGGGGCGAACGCAATCAGGCTGGCGAGCAGGGCCAGGACGAGCCCGACTCCGCTCAGGATCTTGCTCCGGGGTCGCGTGGACCCGGGGGCGCGGAACGTACTCATGAACGTGGCCTCCTCTGTAGCGTGGCGTCAGAGGAGCCGAGCCGCCTCAGGGATGCACCGGCTCCTCGAAAGAAGGGGCCGGGTTCGCTCTAGCTCCCCGCGGGCCTCAGCGACCAGAACTACCGGCCCACGGATCGACACTTCCCCTGTCACCGCTATGTCGTGGCGCGGTGACGTGGCACTCAGGTAACCACGCTACGTGGCAGATGTCCAGAGAATCTGTGGATCTGAGTCGTCCGACCCATCAAGTTCTCACAATCGGTGGTCGAGAAGCCGCCCTTCGCGTCGAGACTGGACTCACGCCGCCACCCAGCGTGGACCCCACCCGCCTCACGGGCCGCAGCGAACCTTGCGGCACTGGCATGACCGAACGCGTCTGCATGAGCCGGGAGTCCCAATCCATGCGAAATGGGCCGTCGGACCCAGGCCGTCGCACGCGACGAGCGGAGGGCCCCAAGGGGACCCTCCGCTCGTGCCGTTCAGATGATCGGTTGCTAGATCACCGGAGCCGGCGGCTGGCGGCACGCAGGGTGGCGCCGAAGCCCATGGTCAGCGCGGCGACCATGGCCAGGATGCCGGCGGAGATGCCGGTGCGGGGCAGCGAGGCGGGAGCCGGTGCCGGGGGCTCCTCGTCGGTGCCCTCGACCACGGTCTCATCCTCGGGAGCTTCCTCTTCGATGCCCCCGACCTCACCGTCGTCGCAGGCCTCGAACACGACGTCCTCGTTGACCAGGACGACGCCGTCGGCCCGGACGATGACGCTGGTGGTGCCCTCGATCGTGAGCGGGAGGGTCTCCTCGCCCTCGAGCGACTGGTCGTAGACGACCGAGCCGTCCACCTCGACGACGAAGTCCGAAGCACCATCGGTGCTCGAGAACGTCACGGAGCCGTCGGCGTCACAGACGTAGTCGACCGAAGCCGCGGTCACCGGATCGTCCTCCGGGGGCGGGGGCGGCGGGGGGCAATCCTCGGCGGCAGGAAGATCGACCTCCTCGCTCCACTCGGCCTCGGTGAGCTCGTAGCCCTCGTCCGCCACGGCGGTCAGAGTGCCGGAGCGTGGACCGTCATAGGTCCCGGGAGCGATCTCGTCGCCATTGAGGAAGTAGGTCACACCTTCGGTGTCGTCGATCACCAGCGTGCCCTCGACCTCACACGCCTCCGACAGGTTCACAACCGGTGCCACCGGAGCCGCGTCGTCGCACGGCTCGGCGGCAGGAAGATCGACCTCCTCGCTCCACTCGTCCTCGGTGAGCTCGTAGCCCTCGTCCGCCACGGCGGTCAGAGTGCCGGAGCGTGGACCGTCATAGGTCCCGGGAGCGATCTCGTCGCCATCGAGGAAGTAGGTCACACCTTCGGTGTCGTCGATCACCAGCGTGCCCTCGACCTCACACGCCTCCGACAGGTTCACAACCGGTGCCACCGGAGCCGCGTCGTCGCACGGCTCGACGCCGGCGACGTCGATTTCGTAGCTCCAGCTCTCGTCCTCGAGCACGAAGCCCTCGTCCGCCACGGCGGTCAGAGTTCCCGAGATCGGCCCGTCATGGGTGCCAGCCTCGATCGGCTCACCGTCGAGCAGGTAGGTGACGCCCTGCGAGGAGAGGATGTGCACCTGTCCGGGGAGGTCGCATCGGGGCGCATCGCTCACCTGCGGATCGACCGGGGTCGCCTCGGTGCAGTCGATGGCCGCGGGCAGGACCACCGGGAACGACCACTGCGAATTCGTCAGCTCGTAGCCCGCCTCGGCCTCGGCGGTGAGGGTGCCCGATTCGGGACCGTCGTAGATGCCCGCCTCGATCGGATCACCGTCGAGCAGGTACTGCACGCCCTCGGTATCGGGGATCTCGAAGGTCCCCTCCACGCCGCACTGCTGGGACGGGGTCACGGTCGGCTCGACCGGAGCGGTCTCCTGCTTGCAGTCACCGTCCAGGGACACCTCGGTGATGCGGATGTCGTCGCCTCCACTTCCGCTGGCCCACGAGCCGACGGCGACAGACCGGATCCGCAGGTGGGTCGTGTCGCCAGGCACTGTGAACGAATCACCGAAGGAAGTAACCTCCTCGGTGAACTCGCCCTCGAACGCAGGACTGGACCAGCCGCTCAGGCTGTTCCAGTTCGTACCGGCGCCGGGATCGGTGGTGTACCTCGGCCGGATGTCGTCGTGGATTCCGGAGGGCTCACCGGGGTTCCACGACGAGGTCTCCCAGTCAACGATGTAGTCGCCCGTAGCGGGGTCGCACTCGGCCGAGCCAGTGATCTCTGCATGGTGGGCGAATGCGCTGGGCGCGAACGCGATCAGGCTGGCAAGCAGGGCCAGGACGAGCCCGACTCCGCTCAGGATCTTGCTCCGGGGTCGCGTGGACCCAGGGGCGCGGGACGTACTCATTGAACGTGGCCTCCTCTGTTTCGTGGCGTCAGAGGAACCGGTCCGCCTCGGGGGATGCACCGGCTCCTCGAAAGAAGGGGCCGGGTTCGCTCTAGCTCCCCGTGGGCCTCAGCGACCAGAACTACCGGCCCACGGATCGTCACTTCCCCAATCACCGCTATGTCGTGGCGCGGTGACGTGGCCCTCAGGTAACCACGCTACGTGGCAGATGTCCAGCGGAACTATGGATATGAGCCGTCCGACCCATCAAGTTTTCACCTTCGGTGGTTGATACGCCGCCCTCCTCGTCGAGGCTGGGCTCACGCCGCCACCCAACGTGGACCTCACCCACTCCACCCCTCCCCGCCCATATCGTGAGCCGCCAGGCCGGGCAGCGACCGCCACCACCGACCGGCCGGAAAGGAACGACCCGTGAACGGCTACTGGCTCCAGCTCGGCCTGGTCGGGGTGCTCGTGCTCGTCAACGCGGTGTTCGCCGGATCCGAGCTGGCCCTCGTGTCGCTGCGCGAAGGCCAGCTGCAGCGCCTGGAGACCAGCTCGGCCCGGGGCGCGGCCCTGGCCCGACTGGCGCGGGACCCCAACCGGTTCCTGGCCACGATCCAGATCGGCATCACCCTCGCCGGCTTCCTCGCCTCGGCCTCGGCCGCGGTTGCCCTCGCAGCACCCATCGAGGACCTGCTCGGTCCCCTCGGCGATGTGGCGCGTCCCACCTCGATCGTGGTCGTGACGGTCATCCTCTCCTACGCCACCCTCGTGGTCGGCGAGCTCGCCCCCAAGCGCCTCGCCATGCAGCGGGCCGAGCGGTGGGGCCTGCTCGTGGCCCGGCCCCTCGCCGGGCTCGCCAAGCTGACCCGACCGGTCATCTGGCTGCTGTCGCACTCGACCAACCTCGTCGTCCGCGTCCTCGGCGGCGACCCCCACAGCGAGCGCGAGGAGATCACCGAGGCGGAGCTGCGCGACCTGGTGGCGTCGCAGGTGGACTTCTCGCCCCAGCACCGCCGGATCATCTCCGGGGCCTTCGAGATCGCCGACCGCAGACTGGCCGAGATCCTCAAGCCCCGCACCGAGGTGTTCGTCCTCGACGCCGACGCGCCGTGCCGCGACGCGCTCGGTGCGCTCGCCGCGTCCGGGCACGCACGCGCCCCGGTCGGCCGCGGCGGCGCGCTCGACGAGGTCACCGGCATCGTCCACATCCGCGACCTGCTCGTCGACGACGACCGCAGCGTCGAATCGGTCGCCTACACCCCGCTCGCCCTGCCTGAATCGGCCCTCGCCCTCGACGCGCTGCGCGAGATGCAGCAACGCCACCTCCAGATGGCGATCGTGATCAACGAGCACGGCGGCACCGAGGGCATCGTCACCGTCGAGGACCTCGTCGAAGAGCTCGTCGGCGAGATCTACGACGAGACCGACCGCGACGTGCTCTCGGTGCGTCGCCGGCCCGGTGGGGTGGTGGTGGTGCCCGGCCGCTTCCCGATCCACGACCTCGGCGACCTGGGGATCGACGTGCCCGACGGCGACTACACCACCGTGGCGGGGCTCGTCCTCGCCCACCTCCAGCGCCTGCCGGACCAACCCGGCGACACGGTGGAGATCGGCAACTGGCGCTTCGAGGTGACCCGCGTTGGCGCCCGTGCGATCACCGAGATCGCCATCACCGCCACCGACACGTCGCCGCCCGACGCACCCGAGCGGCCCGAAAGACCCGAGCCCGGCTGACAGCAGCCGGGCTCAGAGCGCCTCGGGGCGGGGGAGCTTCACCGCTCGGGCCTCGTCGGCGTACACCAGACGCTCGTCGACGCTCACCAGCGACGTGTCCTCCACCTCGTCGACGCCCGGGATCACGAGCGCGGGCCGTTCGTCGACCGTCGGCGACCACAGCTCCTGGGTGACCACCCGGGCAAGGCGGTCTGCGCCCTCGACGAGATCGGCCTCGGAGACGGTGGCGAAGGAGAGGCGCATGCTCGAGCCCAGCTCGCGCTCGACCGCGAACGCACCGCCGGGGACGAACGCCACGTTCTCCGCCAACGCCGGGGCCAGCAGGGTGCGCGTGTCGACCCCAGCGCCTTCGGGCAACGTGGCCCAGAGGAACATGCCCCCCTCGGCAGGAGCACAGTCGATGGTGTCACCCCACCGGCCGACCAGCGCACCGTGCAGAGTCGCCGCCCGCTGGTGGTAGATCGCGGCGACGTGGTCGATGTGGGCGACGAACCACCCCGGTGTGGTCACCAGCTCGGCGACGATGGCCTGCCCGACGCTCGAGGTGTGCAGGTCGAGGGCCTGCTTGGCCTTGGACAGCACCGGGGCCAGCGTGGGAGGAGCGATCAGCCAACCCACCCGCAGACCAGGAGCGATCGTCTTGGAGAACGATCCGATCGACACGACCCGGTCGGTGAACGCGCCCAACGGCGGAGGGGCCGAACCGGCGAAGCTCAGCTCGTCGTAGGGGTCGTCCTCGACGAGGACGAAGCCATGGTGCTCGGCCAGCTCGCCCAGCGCGCGGCGCCGTTCGGCGGACAGCGTCGTCCCGGTGGGGTTCTGGAACGTGGGCACGGTGTAGACGAACTGCGGTGCCATGCCGTTGGCGAGCCGATAGGCGAGATGGTCCACATCGAGCCCCCCGGCGTCGACGGGGATGCCCGCGAGCTCGAGCTCGGCACCGCAGAACGCCTGGAGCGCACCGATGTAGCCGGGATCGTCGACCGCCACCAGATCGCCGGCATCGGCGAGCACGCGGGCGACCAGGTCGAGTGCCTGCTGCGAACCGGCGGTGACGATCACCTGGTTGGCGTCGGTCGGGTAACCGGTCCGGCGGGTGTGGCGCTCGGCGATCCACTCTCGCAACCGATCGTCGCCCTCGGTCGGGCCGTACTGGAACCGGCCAGGGTCGAGCGCGACCGTGGCCGAGGCCCGGGCGATCGCCTCGGTGGGAAACAGATCGGGGTCGGGAAGCCCGCCCGCGAGAGAGATGATCTCCGATCCCTGGGTGAGACGCAGCAGCTCGCGAATCTCCGACGACGCGATCATGCGGCTGCGGCGGGAGCCATTCAGGTCGGTGAGGGACACAGCAACCCTCCTCGCACTCGAAAAAGAGCCAAGCGGCCAACGACTGCGGTGCCCGATTGGCTGGTGGTTGTGACCTGGGTCGGCGTCGCCCCAGTCAGGCTGAGGACGGGAGGCCGAATGCGGTTGCGGCCCGGCACTGACGGTGCCGGGCAAATGCCCGATCGGGCAGCTCCGCCAGCAACTGGGGGAGCATGGTGACTGGACGGGGACCCTGACGACAGAGGATCCGGTTCGGAAGGTACGGCTCAGAGCCCCCAGCCGGGAGTCTCCTGCACCCAAGACCCTATCAGTCGGGGGGACCTAGGCAAGGGTCAGGGTGCCACCGTCGACATCGACCTTGACGGTGTCGCCGTCGTTGAACCGGCCCTCGAGCAACGCCATGGCCAGACGGTCGCCCAGCTCACGCTGGATGACCCGCTTGAGCGGTCGGGCACCGAAGGCCGGGTCGTAGCCCTCGCGGGCGATGAGACCGGCGGCCGCGGGGGTGACCTCGAGCTCGATGCGGCGCTCGGCGAGGCGCTTGCGCAACCGCTCGAGCTGGATCTCGACGATGTGGCCCAGGTCGTCCTCGGTGAGCTCGCGGAACCGCACGATGTCGTCGACCCGGTTGATGAACTCGGGCTTGAAGAAGTCGCGGGGATCGCCGGGCAGGTTGGACGTCATGATCAGCACGACGTTGGAGAAGTCGACCGTGCGACCCTGACCGTCGGTGAGGCGACCGTCGTCGAGCAGCTGCAACAACACGTTGAACACGTCGGAGTGGGCCTTCTCGATCTCGTCGAGCAGCACCACCGCATAGGGCCGGCGCCGCACCACCTCGGTGAGCTGGCCGCCCTCGTCGTAGCCGACGTAGCCGGGGGGCGCCCCGATGAGGCGGCTCACCGAGTGCTTCTCCATGTACTCGGACATGTCGATGCGGACCATCGCCCGCTCGTCGTCGAAGAGGAAGTCGGCCAGGCTGCGGGCCAGCTCGGTCTTGCCGACACCGGTGGGGCCGAGGAACAGGAACGACCCGATGGGCCGGTCGGGGTCGGAGATGCCGGCGCGACTGCGGCGGATCGCGTTGGCCACCAGGTGCACGGCGTCGTCCTGGCCGACGACCCGCTGCTGCAGCACCTCCTCGAGGCGCACCAGCTTGGCGAGCTCGCCCTCCATCAGCCGGGTGACGGGGACGCCGGTCCAGTTGCTGACGACCTCGGCGATGTCCTCCTCGTCGACCTCCTCCTTGAGCATCTTCTGCTCGGTCTGCAGTGCGGTGAGCGCGGCGGTGGCCTCCTCGACCTGGCGCTCGAGCTCGGGGAGCTGGCCGTAGCGGATCTCGGCCGCCTTCTCGAGGTCGGACTCGCGCTCGACCTCGGAGCGCCGGGACTCGAGCTGCTCCTTGAGGTCGCGGATGCGGTCGATGGCGTCCTTCTCGGACTGCCAGTGGGCCACCATGCCCGACTTCTGCTCGCGCAGGTCGGCCAGCTCGGCATCGAGCGATGCCAGCCGCTCGGCCGAGGCCTCGTCGGTCTCCTTCGCGAGGGCGACCCGCTCGATCTCGAGCTGGCGGATGCGACGGTCGACGACGTCGATCTCGGTGGGCATCGAGTCGATCTCGATGCGCAGCTTGGAGGCGGACTCGTCGACGAGGTCGATGGCCTTGTCGGGTAGGAAGCGCCCGGTGAGGTAGCGGTCGGAGAGCACACCGGCGGCCACGAGCGCCGCGTCCTGGATGCGAACGCCGTGGTGGACCTCGTAGCGCTCCTTGAGGCCACGGAGGATGGCGATGGTGGCCTCGACCGACGGCTCGCCGACGAACACCTGCTGGAAGCGGCGCTCGAGCGCGGCGTCCTTCTCGATGTGCTTGCGGAACTCGTCGAGGGTGGTGGCACCGATCATGCGCAGCTCGCCGCGGGCCAGCATGGGCTTGATCATGTTGCCGGCGTCCATGGCACCTTCGGCCGCGCCGGCACCGACGATGGTGTGCAGCTCGTCGATGAAGGTGATGACCTGGCCGTCGGCGTCGGCGATCTCCTTGAGCACCGCCTTGAGCCGCTCCTCGAACTCGCCGCGGTACTTGGCGCCGGCGACCATCGACGACAGGTCGAGCGACACCAGCTGCTTGTTCTTCAGGCTCTCGGGGACGTCGCCCTCGACGATGCGGCCGGCCAGACCCTCGACGATGGCGGTCTTGCCGACACCGGGCTCGCCGATGAGCACGGGGTTGTTCTTGGTGCGCCGCGACAGCACCTGGATGGTGCGGCGGATCTCCTCGTCGCGGCCGATGACGGGGTCGAGCTTGCCCTGGCGGGCCAGCTCGGTGAGGTCGCGCCCGTACTTCTCGAGCGCCTGGTACTGGTCCTCGGGGTTCTGGGAGGTGACCTGGTGGCTGCCGCGGACGTCGCGCAGCGCGCCGAGCAGCTCCTCGCGGGACACCTCGATGCGGTCGGCCAGCGCCAACAGGAGGTGCTCGGTGGAGATGTACTCGTCGCCGAGCTCGCTGCGAGCCTGGTCGGCGACGGTGAGCACCTCGTTGAACGTGCGCGAGATGCGGGCCTCGCTGCCGTAGGCCTTGGGGAGCTTGGCCACCGCATCGTTGGCCTGGTTGCGCACCGACAGCGGGGCCTTGCCCACCTTGGACAGGATGGGCATGACCACCCCTTCCTCCTGCTGCAGCAGCGCGACCAGCAGATGCTCGGGGGTGACCTCGGGGTTGGAGTTGGAGCGGGCGGCATTGATGGCGGCGTTGACCGCCTCCTGGGTCTTGAGCGTCCAACGGTTGGGATCGAGTGACATGTCCTCAGCCTATCTGCGAGGCGAACAAAAACCTATCAATGATGTTGTCAACTTTGGACCATCTCCCCTGGTCAGCGGCCTGGCCCGCGGCGTCGACGAGCCGCCCGCCCCTTGTCGTAGAGCACGACCGCCTGGTTCACCGGAACCAGGTCGCGCCGGTACTGGCGGTGGGCGGCGGCGATGGCGTCCTCGGCCTCACGGCGGACCCGGTCGAGCTCGTCTCGCAACCCGGCGACCTCGGCCTCCATCTCCAGCACCCGCTTGACCCCCGCCAGGTTGAGGCCCTCGTTGGTGAGGTCCTGGATGCGGCGCAACATGGCGACGTCGTCGTCGCTGTAGCGGCGACTCCCGCCACCGGTGCGGGCCGGCTCGACCAGACCCTTGCGCTCGTAGATGCGCAGGGTCTGGGGGTGGACCCCGGCGAGCTCGGCCGCGACCGAGATGACATACACGGCGTGATCGCGGGCCACACGAGAGCGGCGAGCCGGATCGTCAGCACGCGACGCCATTGGTCGTCACACTCCCAGGTGGGCGCGGGGGGAGACCTCGGGTTCGACCTCGGCCAGCTGCTCGACGAGCTTGCGCTCGGCGGCCGACAGCTTGGACGGCACCGCCACCTCGACGGTGACCAGCAGGTCGCCAGGAGCGCCCGACGCCGGGATGACACCACGGCCACGCACCCGGAACGTGCGACCCGATCGGGTGCCGGGCGGGATCCGGACCGTGACCGGGTCGCCGTCGAGGGTGGGGACCCGGATATCGGCACCGAGCACCGCTTCGGGATAGGTGATGGGGACGGTGATGGTGAGGTGCTTGGCGGACCGCCCGAAGATCGGGTGCTCGGCCACCGACACCACCACGTAGAGATCGCCCGGCGGCCCGCCGTTGCGGCCGGCACCGCCGCGGCCCTTGAGCCGGATGCGCTGACCGTCGTCGACGCCGGCGGGGATGCGGACCTTGACCTGGCGGGGACGGCGCTCGACCCCGGTGCCGCGGCAGGTGCCGCACGGCTCCTCGACGACCTGGCCCCGGCCGGCGCAGCTCGGGCACGGCTGGCTGAACGAGAAGAAGCCCTGATTGTCGTCGAGCAGGCCCCGCCCGCCACACCGTGGACAGGTGACCGGGGCCGTACCCGGCTTGGCGCCGCTGCCGGCACAGGTGGAACAGGGGGCGTCGGAGGTGAGATGGACCTCGGTGGTGACACCCTTGACCGCGTCGGTGAAGCTGAGGTGCAGCGCGGCCTCGAGGTCGGTGCCTCGCTGGGGACCGGCGCCACGTGCGCCCCGACCGCCACCACCGCGCCCGCCGCGGGTGAACAACCCGCCGAACAGGTCGCCGAGATCGTCGGCGGTGAAGGTGAACGACCCACCTGGCCCGCCGGCGCCGCCCATACCGCCGGCCATGGGGCCCAGGCGCCGGAACTCGTCGTACTCCTTGCGCTTCTCGGGGTCGCCGACGATCTGGTAGGCCGCCGAGACCTCCTTGAAGCGGTCCTCGGCCTTGGGGTCGTCGGGGTTGGCGTCGGGGTGCAGGTCTCGGGCCAGCTTGCGGTAGGCGGAGGTGATCTCCTTCTGGCTCGCGGTCTCGGACACGCCGAGCACCTTGTAGTAGTCCTTGTCGAGCCATTCGCTCTGCGCGGTCACCTCTCACCTCCTCTCTGGGTCGGCGGTGCCACCGGCACCGGCCGGGGGCTCACCCCTTGACCTTCACCATCGCCGGTCGCAGCACCTTGTGCTTCCACACGTAACCGGGACGCAGCACCTCGACCACGGTGGGGGCCTCGGCCTCGTCGTCGTGCTCGTGGAGCACGGCCTCGTGGTGTTCGGGATCGAAGGGAAGGTCGAGCGGATCGAGCCGCTGGAGACCTTCCTTCTCGAGCACGCCGAGCAGCGAGGCGAAGATCGGCTCGACCGCGGTGGCGCCGTGCACCAGCGCCGCGTCGCAGGAGTCGAGCACCGGGAGCAGCGACTCGGCCAGCCGGGCGGTGGCGCGCTCGCCGGCCTCCTTGTGCTCCTTGGTGCTGCGCTTCTTGTAGTTCTCGAAGTCGGCCTGGAGACGGCGGAGACGGTCGAGGTAGTCGTCGCGCTCGGCGACGACGCCGTCGAGCCGGTCGAAGGTCTCGGTGGCCAGCGACTCGAGGTCGTCGGGGGCGAGCCCCCCGAGATCGGGTCGGGTGGACGCCTCGGTGGGCGGGTCGGGATCGGCGCCGGCGGCATCGGGTTCGGATGCCGCCGGCGCCTCGTCCCCGGACGGGTCGGGTCGGTGCTCGTCGGGCGGGTGGGCCCCGGTCACGACTGCTCGTCCTCGTCGACGACCTCGGCGTCGACGATCTCGGCGTCGACGACGTCGTCGTCGCTCGCGGTCTCACCGCCGGGCGGAGGGGTGGCCTCGCCGGACTGCTCGGCCGCAGCCTGCTCGTAGAGCCGCTGGGTGAAGCTCTGGCTCGCCGACATGAGGGTCTCGGTCGAGGTCTTGATCGCCTCGACGTCGTCGCCGGCGAGCGCCTTCTTCAGCTCTTCGAGCGCGGACTCGACCGAGGACTTCTCGTCACCGGAGAACTTCTCGCCCTGCTCGCGCAGCACCTTCTCGGTCTGGTAGACGAGGCTGTCGGCGTTGTTGCGAACCTCGGCCTCCTCGCGACGGCGGCGGTCCTCCTCGGCATGAGCCTCGGCGTCCTTGACCATCTGGTCGATGGAGTCCTTGTCGAGCGAGGACTGCCCGGTGATGGTCATCGACTGCTCCTTGTTGGTGGCCCGGTCCTTGGCCGACACGTGGACGATGCCGTTGGCGTCGATGTCGAAGGTGACCTCGATCTGGGGCACGCCACGCGGGGCAGGAGGCAGGTCGACGAGCTGGAACTTGCCGAGGGTCTTGTTGAACTGGGCCATCTCGCGCTCGCCCTGCAGCACGTGGATCTCGACCGAAGGCTGCATGTCTTCGGCGGTGGTGTACACCTCGGTGCGGCGGGTGGGGATGGTGGTGTTGCGCTCGATGAGCTTGTGCATGACCCCGCCCTTGGTCTCGATGCCGAGGCTCAGCGGTGTGACGTCGAGCAGGAGCACGTCCTTGACGTCGCCCTTGAGCACACCGGCCTGGACAGCGGCGCCGATGGCGACCACCTCGTCGGGGTTGACCGACTTGTTGGCCTCCTTGCCGGCGATCTCGACCACGAGGTCGGTCACCGCGGGCATGCGGGTGGAGCCACCGACGAGGATGACGTGGTCGAGCTGGCCCTTCTCGAGGCCCGCGTCCTTGATGGCCTGCTCGAACGGGCTCTTGCAGCGCTCGAGCAGATCGGCGGTGAGCTCCTGGAACTTGGCCCGGCTGAGCTGGTAGTCGAGGTGGAGCGGGCCGGCATCGGTGGCGGTGATGAAGGGCAGGTTGATCTGGGACTGCTGCACCTGCGACAGCTCGATCTTGGCCTTCTCGGCCGCTTCCTTCAGACGCTGAAGCGCCATCGGATCGTTGCTGAGGTCGACACCGTGATCGTTCTTGAACGAGGTGGTCAGCCAGTCGATGACCCGCTCGTCCCAGTCGTCGCCACCGAGGTTGGTGTCGCCGTGGGTCGACTTGACCTCGAACACGCCGTCGCCGATCTCGAGGACCGAGACGTCGAAGGTGCCACCACCGAGGTCGAACACCAGGATGGTCTGGTCGGCGCCCTCCTTGTCGAGGCCGTAGGCCAGTGCGGCCGCGGTGGGCTCGTTGATGATGCGCAGCACCTCGAGCCCGGCGATCTGGCCGGCCTCCTTGGTGGCGGTGCGCTGGGCGTCGTCGAAGTAGGCGGGCACGGTGATGACGGCCTGGTCGACCGAGTCTCCGAGGTAGGCCTCGGCGTCGCGCTTGAGCTTCTGGAGGGTGCGGGCCGAGATCTCCTGGGCCGTGTAGGCCTTGCCGTCGACCTCGGTCTTCCAGTCGGTGCCCATGTGGCGCTTGACCGAGCGGATGGTGCGATCGGGGTTGGTGATGGCCTGGCGCTTGGCGACCTCACCGACGAGGACCTCGCCGCCCTTGGAGAAGGCGACGACCGACGGCGTGGTGCGGCTGCCCTCGGAGTTGGGGATGACGACCGGATCGCCCGCTTCGAGGACGCTGACGACAGAGTTGGTGGTACCGAGGTCGATACCGACGGCCTTGGGCATGGGACTCTCTCCCTGAGGGTTGCGGACAGTGCTGCGTTCGTGTTCGGGGGGAACGTTGACAACGATGCTAGCAACCCATCACGGCGGTCACCACACCGGCAACGCAGATTGTTGAGAAAAGTTGAGTGCCTCGTTGTCAGCTACCGGGGAGCCCTCGGGTCCCCTACCATCGGGGCCCATGGCACACACCTTGGTCCTGCTCCGCCACGGCCAGAGCACCTGGAACGAAGAGAACCTGTTCACCGGCTGGCACGACGTCGACCTCACCGTGGCCGGCGAAGCCGAGGCGGTGGCCGCGGGCCCGGCCATGGTCGAGGCCGGAGTCCTGCCCGACATCGTGCACACCTCGGTGCAGAAGCGGGCCATCCGCACCGCCAACCTCACCCTCGACGCCATGGATCGGGCCTGGATCCCGGTGCGGCGAAGCTGGCGGCTCAACGAGCGCCACTACGGCGACCTCACCGGCAAGAACAAGAAGGAGACCGCCGAGCAGTTCGGCGACGAGCAGGTGCACATCTGGCGGCGCAGCTACGACACGCCACCCCCGCCGCTCGACCCCTCCAACCCGTACCAGCCCACCGACGACCCCCGCTACCGCAAGCTCGCTCCCGACGTGCTGCCGGCCACCGAGTGCCTCGCCGACGTGGTCGAACGGATGCTGCCCTGGTGGTACGACGCCATCGTCGCCGACCTGCGGGCCGGCAACGTCGTGCTGGTCGTGGCCCACGGCAACAGCCTGCGAGCCCTGGTGAAGCACCTCGACCACATCTCCGACGACGACATCTCCGAGCTCAACATCCCCACCGGGATCCCGGTGCGCTACCAGCTCGACGCCGACATGGCACCCGACCCCGTCGAGCACTTCCACCAGCGCTACCTGGGCGACGTCGAGGCCGCACGCGCCGCGGCGGAGGCGGTCGCCAAACAGACCGGCTGACCCGCACCACTCTCCCTCCCCCTCCCGCTCCCGCAGGGGACGGGTGGTGGCAGGGGACGGGGGCGGGGTCAGTCCGACGACGACCCCGGGCCCGACGGCGCCTCGACCGGCGACCGGAAGCCGATCACCCACCTCGCGCTCGACGGGACACTGCCCCTCACGACCGCGGCATCCCCGTCGGTGGCGGTGAGGAGGGGGAAGAACGTCTCGCGCTGGTCGTCGAGCGTCGACCGGTCGATGACCTCAACGGTGGCACCCGACTCCAGCAACGCCGCCAGATCGGTCCCCACCAGCCCGTCGCCCAGCTCGCGGACCTCGCCGCCACCGACACCGCCGTGGCTCTCGGTCCGCTCCTCGGCGCTGCGCGGCAGACCGTAGACGTTGGCCCCGCCGATCAGCTCCACGAACCGTTCAGCCCCGAAGGCGTTGAGCTCCTCCTTGTCCGACACCGCGAGCGCCAGACCGACACCCAGCGCCTCGACGGTGTCGGCCAGGTCGCGGTGGGCAAGTCGCCCGTTGTAGACGAGGAGGTCGGCTTGCTGGGCCTCGCGGATCTCGGACTCGTCGGTGGTCACCACCAGCACGGGAACCTCGACGCTGAGCAGGCACCGGCCGAGCTGCACCGCCCAGGACGGCGCCCCCACCAGCGCCACACCGGTCGGTTCGGGGACGCTCAGCCGCAACCGGTGCGACAGGGGAACAGCCCCCAGCCCGTAGACGACGACCGAGCCCGCCACCACCACGAAGGTCAGGGCCGTGAGGTCGCTCGCGCCGTCGACCCCCGCGTCCTGCAGCCTCAGCGCGAACAACGCCGACACCGCGGCCGCGACGATCCCCCGGGGCGCCACCCCGGCCAGATACAGCCGCTCGCTTCGACTCAGGCTCGACCGCCACGTCGACACCCACACTGCAACCGGGCGGGCGACGGCCACCAGCACGACCAGCACCAACAGGCCGGGAACGAGGTTGTCACGCAGGTCGGCGGCCTCGACCCGGGCACCGAGCACGATGAAGATCCCCCCGATGAGCAGCACCCCGAGGCTCTCCTGGAAGGCCAGCACGTGACGGACCGGTGCCCGTCGCTGGTTGGCCAGCGCGATCCCGAGCACCGTGGCCGCGAACAGCCCCGCCTCCTCGCGCAGGTGGTTGGCGACGGCGAAGGCGACGAGCACCGTCGCGATGATCGCCGGGTTCTGGATGTGGTCGGGAACCAGGCGGTGGCCGAGCACCCACGCGAGCGCCAACGCACCCAGGAGGCCGAGAAGGGTGCCGACCCCAGCGGTGAGGAGCACCTCGCCGGCGATCTGCACCGGCCCGTCCCCGGCGACGACCACCACCTCCAGCATGACGATGGCGAGCGTTGCGCCGATGGCATCGATCCAGATCGCCTCCCAGCGCAGCACCCGGGCCACACGGGGTCGCAAGCGCGACTGGCGCAGCAGCGGGATGATCACCGTGGGTCCGGTGACGGTCATGATCGCCCCGAACACCACCGCCACCTCGAGCGGCAGACCCCCCACTGTCACCGCGGCCACGGCCGCGATGACGCCGGTGACCGCCACCCCCACGGTCAGGAGACGGACCAGGACACCGCCCCAGGACCCCAGCTCGGAGCGGTGCAACCCGAGACCGCCCTCGAACAGGAGCAGGCCGACCCCCATCGACACGATCGGGAACAGCAGGTCGCCCAGCAGCTCGTCGGGATCGATGAGCCCGAACCACGGACCCGCCGCCAACCCGGCGGCGACCAGGAGCAGGATCGCCGGGATCCGCAGGCGCGTGGCGATCAGCTGGGCGCCGACACCGAGTAGCACAACGGTCGCGATGGCGGCCGTGGGATCGTCCATCGTCTCCATCGGGGGGCTCGAACCGGGGGGTTCACCGAAGGCTACGCGGCGCCGGGTCGGTTCCGGGCGATCCTGGCGGGGAGGGTTCTGGGGAGCCACCGTGTAGGGTGCTGCGGTCCCGCCACATCGGCGGGGCGACGCCGGCTCCTGCCGGTGGGTCACGTTCGGGAGTCCCCGGCCGAGGCCACCCTTCCCCCGCAGGCGAAGCGGACCGGTCGCCACCTGGCCACCATCGGGAAGGTGCCCCTGGGATGTCGCACCCCAACCAGACCCCTGCCGCCGCCCGGCGGCCCCCCGATCTCTGGAGTCATCTGTTGTCCTCCCCCGCCGTCGCGCCCACAGGCGCGGCCACCACCTTTGCCGAGCTCGGCGTCCCCGACGCCATCGCCGGCCGCCTCACCCAGCGAGGCATCACCGACGCCTTCCCCATCCAGGTCGCGACCCTCGCCGACGCCCTCGCCGGGCGCGACATCTGTGGCCGGGCCCCCACCGGGTCGGGCAAGACCATCGCCTTCGGCATCCCGCTGGTGGCCGGCGTGTCCCAGGCCAAGCCCCGCCACCCCCGCGGCCTCGTGCTGGTCCCCACCCGCGAGCTGGCCACCCAGGTGGCCGAGGAGCTCACGGCCCTGGCCGGCCCGAAGGGCCCGTCGGTGGCCACCTTCTTCGGCGGTGTCGGCTTCGGCAAGCAGCTCAAGGCCCTCGCCCACGGCGTCGACATCGCCGTCGCCTGCCCCGGTCGCCTCGCCGACCTGGTGCAACAGGGCGAGATCCATCTCGATGCCGCCACCATGGTGGTGCTCGACGAGGCCGACCGCATGGCCGACATGGGGTTCCTCCCCGAGGTCAAGCGCCTCCTCGACCGCACCCCCGACGACCGCCAGACCCTCTTGTTCTCGGCCACTCTCGACGGCGACGTCAACGTGTTGATCAAGCGCTACCAGCACAACCCCGCCCGCCACGAGCACGTCGTCGCCGACGACGCCCCGTCGAACCGCCACGAGTTCTGGAAGGTCGAACGCCCCGAACGCCTCGGGGTCACCGCCCGGGTCGTCACCGCCGAGTGGCCGACGATCGTGTTCTGCCGCACCCGGCGCGGCGCCGACCGCCTGGCCAAGCAGCTCGCCCGCGAAGGCGTCTCCGCGGCCGCCATCCACGGCGATCGGTCACAGGGCCAGCGCGAGCGGGCCCTGGCCCAGTTCACCTCCGGCAAGGTGCAGGCGCTGGTCGCCACCGACGTCGCCGCCCGCGGCATCCACGTCGACGAAGTGGCCTGTGTGGTGCACTTCGACGTCCCTGCCGACCAGAAGGACTACGTCCACCGCTCGGGCCGCACCGGCCGCGCCGGGCGGACCGGGCTGGTCGTGTCACTGGTCCCCGCAGAGCAGGTGAACGACGTGCGCAAGATCCAGCGCAGCCTCGGCCTGCGCCAAGGCGTCGGTGCCCCCGACCTCGACGTGCTCGGCCCGGTCCGGGCCGCGCCCAAGCCCGCACCCGAACGCACCGACGACCGTCCCCAGCGCAACCGCCAAGGCGGCAGAGGCTCGGCCAACAAGGGCCAGGGCGGAAACGGTGGCGGGCGCGGTGGCAACGGCGGCGGTCAGCGCGGCAACGGGCAAGGTCGCGGCGGCAAGCGGCCCGGACAGTCGGCCAGGGCCCGGGCCGCCAAGCGCGCCAAGCAGGGCTGACCCGTTCCGTTCCGGGCGGCACCCGTCGCCGCCCGGACCGCTCAGCCGGCGACCACGTCGATGATCTCGACGGTGATCTGCGCGTCGGCCTCGTCGTAGGTCAAGGTGACCGGCCCCGCGAGGAGCTCGTCAAGGGGCACCTCCTGGCGGAGCGTGACCGCCACGTAGCCGTCGTCGAGCCCGCAGTCGCGGCCGTCGCCAGCACCGGCCACCTGCAGGTACACCGTGACCGGGTCCCTCCAGGTGATGGGCACACCACCGTCGCTGGGAACGGTGTTGGTCTGGCGGCCGCGATCGACGTCGGTCTGGCACCTCGGCTCACGACCGGGTGCGGCGAAGGCACCGATCGACACCCCGCCGACGGTCCCGCCGATGCTCTGGGGTCTGATCCCGTCGCCCAGGCGGTCGATGGTCACACCGACGGTGAACTCCTCGATCGTGAAGCCCGGCAGCACCACGTACCCCCATCCGACGTCACCGGTGGGGGTCCCGTCGACCTCGGCGCGCAGGTCGAGCTCGTTGCCCTCCTCGTCGACGGCGAGCAGGCCGACCGAGTACGCGCCGCCCCAGCACAGCTCCTCCCAGAACATCTGCACCGAGGAGCGGAAGTCGTCGGTCGTCTGGGTCTCCCCGGCACCACAATCGCCCACGAAGTTCATGTGGGGCGTGGCCTCCACCCGGACGGGCCGGTCGAACTCCAGGCGCATGGTCATTCCCGGCGCCTCGCCCGGTTCGCCGGGACGGGTCCGGAGGAAGGACCGGTGCCCGTCGATGCGGGGGAGCTCCGCTGATCCCTCCGGCTCGGCGGGATCGAAGTCGCCTTGCGACCTCACCTGCCATCCGTCCTCGAGCGGGTTCCCGTCGGGTGGACCACCGGGCCCCGCGTAGCGTTCCACCACCAGGCTCAGACGACCGTCCATGAGCGGGATCGGGACCCGGTACTCGTCGGATCCGGGGGTGGGGCACTCGAAGAAGCCGAGCATCGGACAGCGGGTCGGCGTCGGCACGTCGATCGTGCTGGTCCACCCCGACGGGCCGGTGATCTCCAACAGGGTGGTCGCCGGGACCTTGCTCGATCCGCTGCCGGTCATCAGCACCCGTTCGTCGAAGGTGAAGGGGCCGGAGGGGAGATCATCGTCGGGGAACGTTCTTCCGGGCCCGTAGCCGTCGCGCCAGTTGGTCGCGGCCACACGGACGCTGTAGGCGTCGAGCGGTCCGATGGCGAACCCGCCCGTCGCCCAGATCCGCACCCGCAGGGCCCGCGGCGCCCGCACGGTGAACGACTCCCGCTCGATCACGGTCGGACGGTCGAACGACCGCGGGCCGGGCACCGTGATCCACACGCACAGGTCATAGGTGGTGCCCTCCTCGGGGAAGACCCGTCCGACCGCCACCCGGTCGAAGTCGGGGTCGGAGTCGTCGCCTGGCCGACGGGCGAGCGTGCCGTCGCGGACGTCGACGAGGCTGAGGTCGCTGCGGTGCCGCCCGTCGAGCATGTCGGCCTCGATGTCGGTGCAGGACCGTTCGGAGCCCCGCGGCCCGTTCTTGGGGATCGATGCCATGTACACCGACTCGCTGTCGCTCTTGTACGGGGCGGCGAGGATGCCGTGGACCGGGTCGCGACGCGGGGTGAAGGTGACCGTGCGGGGCGTCTCGCCCGAGCCGCCACGCGGTGGGGTGAAGAAGATCCGCGCCGTGTCCTCGGTGCCGAAGTCATCGACGCCGTGGATCTCGACGGTGGTGTGACGGTGAGCCAGACCCGGTATCTCCGGGCAGTTCTGCACGCCACCGTGGGGGTTCGCCCACGTGGGCTCCCCCGCGAGGTGGCGCTCGGCCCACCAGTCGCGCTCGGAGTCCGGGGTGCGGTAGCTGAGCTCCTGCGCCTCGTCAGGCGAGCCGCTCGGCCAGTGACGAATCGTGAAGTCGGCGGGGTTGTTGCTGGCGAACACCGCCCGGTAGATGCCGTCGTCGCCCATGCCGAGGTCGTCGCAGCGCAGGACCCCGCTCACGCTCAGGGTCTCGTACAACTGAGCGCTGATCGACAGCGGATCAGGCGTTCCCTCGCCGTGGTCGAGCAGGGTGATCGTGCCGCCCATCCCGGCCGGGCAGGCGTCCTCGTCGGCGTCGGCCGCGGCACACGGATCGCTGAACCGGGGCTCTTCGAGCCGCGGGCGGGGCAGGTCCACCGGCCACTCCTCGGCGAGCAACTCCTCGAGGTCGACCCCGACGAGATCGCCGTCGGAGCCGTCCCCAGCGCCCTCGGCGTCGCCGGGATCGGCACCGTCGCCGTCGGGGTCGGCGTCGTCGGCGTCCGCCATCTCCGATGGCGTGGTCGGGGGCTCGTAGATCTCACCTTCCCCGTCGCTGTCGATGCCGCGCTCGGGGCCGTAGATCCGCTCGGCCAGGGCCGACGGCTCGCCCTCCTCGGTGCCTGCCGCGTCGGGGGACCCGGTGGACGGGCCGGCGGTGGAGGCGTCCGCCGGCCCGTCGGGATCGCCGCCTGTCGAAGGGAGATCGAGCGGGATCTGGTGGCCCGAGCGCTGGTACGGGCTCACTGGGTCGGGGGCGGCTTCGGTGGCGCCCGGGGAGGTGCCGGCCAGCACGGGAGCGGCGGTCGCGATCGGCACGGTGTTCGGCGACGCCGGGTCCTCACCGGCGTCGCTGCGCACCACGTTGCCGAGCACCAGCCCGCCCGAGAAGAGCGCAAGCCCGGCAACGACCGAGAGAAGAATGAGCGTGCGTTGGTTCATCGTCATCACCCGAAGGGCAGTCGTCGAGTGGAGAAGCTGGACGCTGGTTTGGGCCGTGTCGGTTCCACCCGGCCCCGAGATCTCGATCGTGACCTGAATGGTGGCGCTGCCCGACGGGATCGTCGACTCCCCGAAGGGTCCCAGCACGGCGGAGAAGCCCTGTCCCTGCTGGGTCATCGACTTCGAGCCGGACGATCCACCGACCGACCAGCTCATGGTTGCCGTCGACGCATTGGTCGCACCCAGGGAGATGGTCGAGGTGGTCGGGTCGGTCGGATTGCTCGAGCAGTTCGTCGAAGGAGCGATCGCGTCGACCTCACGGATGGTGCCCGGACTCTCACTGATCTGGCCGATCACCGGGGCCGGGGCGGTGGTCGTCGTGGTGGTCGGCGCCGTCGTGGTCGTCGTGGTCGACGTCGTGGTGGTGGTCGGTGCGGTCGTGGTCGTCGGCGGCGGCGGCGCGACCGTGGTCGTCGTGGCCGGTGCGGTGGTCGCGGTGGTGGTCGGCGCGACCGTGGAGGTCGTCGTCGACCCGTCTGCCTCGTCGGGCTCCTCGTCAACCGGCTCGGCGGTCGTGGTCGTGGTGACCGTGGGATCGACCAGCGCCAGCTCGCCCACCTCGTCCGAGCAGGTGGCGACCGGCAGGTCGATCTGCTCGTCGGGATCGACGAGCTCGCCACGGATCCACACCCGGCTGGTGGAGGTCAGCGGGGAGCGCACCTGCACCCAGTCGCCGCTGTCGTCCTGGCCGGTGAGGTACACGCGATCGCCGTCGTGCAGCTCGCCCACCGCCCCGGTGTTGGGACAGGCGAAGTAGGTGACCCCGTCACCCGCTACCGCGGCACCGACGGGACCACCGCCGAACGACACCGTCCCCGACGCCCCGAGCGCCAGGCCGGCCACCCCGGCGGCTGTGGCAGCAGCCGCGGCGACTCCGATCAAGAGTCGATTGACCATGCGGATCCTCCGTCCTCGCACCACGACCCGGGACAGCATCTCGTCCCGGGGAGTGGGAGCCGGCCAGTTCTCAGACATCGGCCACCTCCCCGACCGGGACCGGGGCATCGGGCCCCAGCCCCTTGCGCAACGCGGCCAGACCCCTCGACAGGTGGGTCTTCACCGAGCCGGCCGACACCCGCAGCGCCGCTGCCGTCTCGGCCTCTGACATCCCCGCCAGATGGCGCAACGCCACCACCTCCCGCTGACGCCTGGGGAGCCGGGCCATCGCCTCCACCAGGGCCACCCGCACCGCCACGTCGTCGTCCTCGACCGACGCCTCCTGCACCGCGACGTCGGCGAGACGGCTGCGCCTGCGGGCGATGTCGAGGGCCAGGTTGGTGGCGACCCGCACCACCCATCCCTCGCGCCAGGGCTGGTCGCCGATCTTGCGCCAGTGGGCGAACGCCCGGGCCATGGCCTCGGCGGCGACGTCCTCGGCGGTCGCCGGATCGGCGAGGATGCGGCGGGCCACGCGAAAGGCGCGGAGGAACAGGTCGTCGAAGGCCTCCTCGAACCCCGTCTGCGCCCGCACCGTGGATGTCACGTCCTGTACACGCCGGGGCCCGTCCCCGGGTTGACACGAGTCTGCTCGAATTTCTCGGTCGGCGCCGCGCTGATCGGTCGAAACTTCGGCGACGTGCGACGCGGCGCCCCCTACAGTGAACATCCCCCACGCCACGCCAGAGGAACCCCACATGACCCAACACGCCGTCGAGGCACGAGGCCTCGTCAAGCGCTACGGCCCCACCACCGCACTCGGTGGGGTCGACATCGAGGTGCCCACCGGCACCATCACCGCCATCCTCGGCCCCAACGGCGCCGGCAAGACCACCGCCGTGCGCATCCTCACCACCCTCACCGAGCCCGACGAGGGCACCGCCACCGTCGCCGGCTTCGACGTGACCACCCACCCCAAGGAGGTGCGGCGTCGCATCGGGCTCACCGCCCAGGACGCCACCGTCGACCCCATCCTCACCGGTCGCGAGAACCTCGTCATGATCGGCGAGCTGCACCAGCTCCGCCGGGGCGAAGCCAAGGCTCGCGCCGCCGAGCTGCTCCGACAGTTCACCCTCGAGGACGCGGCCGACCGTGCCGTCGACGGCTACTCGGGCGGCATGCGCCGGCGTCTCGACATCGCCGCCACCCTCGTGGCCCATCCCCAGATCCTGTTCCTCGACGAGCCCACCACCGGGCTCGACCCACGAGCCCGCACCGACCTGTGGGCGGTGCTCGACGAGCTGGTGGCCCAAGGCGCCACCATCCTGCTCACCACCCAGTACCTCGAGGAGGCCGACCGCCTCGCCGACGACATCTTCGTCGTCGACCACGGCGCGGTCATCGCCCGCGGTGACGCCCGCAGCCTCAAGCGCCAGGTCGGCGGCGACCAGATCGGCCTCGTCGTGTCCGACCCCGCCCAGCTCGAACCCGCCGCGGCGATCCTCGCCCGAGCCACCGGATCGACCCCGGTCCTCGACCACGCCACCCGGGCGGCCACCGCCCCCACCACCGACGGCACCCGCTCGCTGGCCCACGCCGCCACCGAGCTCGCCGACGCCGGGATCGGCATCGACGACCTCGGCGTGCACCAGCCCACCCTCGACGAGGTGTTCCTCACCCTCACCGGCATGCCCATCGACCCCGACACCGAGGTCGCCGACACCCAGGAGGTGCTGTCGTGACCGTCCCGACCACCGGCGAGCGGATCGCCCCCGACCTCGACGCCATCCTCGCCGACGACCGCGAGGGCGCGCTCCACCCGCCCCGCGGGGCCCTCCACGACATGTGGGTCGTCGCTCGGCGCGGTCTGGTGCACATGCGTCGCCAGCCCGAGCAGCTCAGCGACGCCACCATCCAACCGATCATGTTCGTGCTGCTCTTCGCCTACGTGTTCGGTGGAGCGATCGACGTACCCGGCGGCGGCGACTACCGCGAGTTCCTGATGGGCGGCATCTTCGCCCAGACGCTCGTGTTCACCGCCTTCGGTGTGGCCATGAGCCTGGCCAACGACCGCAAGAACCAGGTGGTCGACCGGTTCCGGTCGCTGCCGATCAACATCGGTTCGGTCCTCGGCGGCCACGCCATCGCCAACCTCATCAAGGGGCTCCTGCCGATCCTGTTGATGTCGATCGTCGGGTTCCTCGTCGGCTGGCGCATCCGGGGCAGCCTGCTCGACGCCGTGCTCGCCTACGCGCTGATGGTCGCCTTCGCCTTCGCCATGGTGTGGATCGGTGTGCTGCTCGGCAGCTTCGTTCCCACCCCCGAAGGTGTCATGGGCGTCGGCTTCGTCGCCCTGTTCCCCATCACCTTCATCGCCAGCACCTTCGTCCCCGTGGCCTCGATGCCCGGCGTGCTGCGCACGGTGGCCGAGTGGAACCCGATCACCACCCTCGCCGATGCATCACGCCAACTGTTCGGCAACCCCAACACCCCGATCCAACCCGACGACCCGTGGTCGATCTCGAACCCGGGCACCTACACCGCGCTGTGGGTGATCGGCATCATCGTCGTGTGCTTCCCCATCGCGGTGCGGGCCTACAAGCACTCGCTCGAGGCCTAGTCCACCCCGAAGGACCGCAGCCGATCAAGCCGACCGGCAGCCACTGCTGCCTCGTCAGCCTGGGACCACGTCGGTGACGTGAAGCTCGATGCCGATGTCGGTGTCGCCGAAGTCGAGGGTCACGGGACCGGCGAGCAGCTCGGCCAGCTCGATGCTGGCCCGCATCTCCCCGGCCACGTGGAGCCGGTCGGCCCCGCATTCAGGTGGATCGCCGCGCCCGCTGATCGACAGGTAGACGTTCACCGGGTCACCCCATGAGATGGGACGCCCGCCGTCGTTCCTGACCGTCCGCCCGTAGCTGCTGATCGGAACCGCATCAGTCGTGCACCGAGGCGGCAACCCTGCGGCGATGAACCGGCCGGTCGGCACTCCGCCGACGCTGAGGCTCAACGACTGGGGCCGAATCCCGTCGCCGAGCTGGTGCACGGTGACCTGGACGGAGAACTCCTCGATGTCGAACCCTGGGAGCACGAGATATCCCCAACCGGGGTCGCCTGTCGGCGCTCCCTCGATGTGAGTCCGGCGGTCGATCTCGTTGCCCTCCTCGTCGACCGCCAGGAAGCCGATGGAGTAGGCGCCCTCGTAGCAGAGCTCGTCCCAGGTGAGCGTGACCGTCGACCGGTGGTCGGTCGTCGACTGGGTGTCACCGGCACCGCAATCGGCGATGAGG
Organism: Acidimicrobiales bacterium; assembly: GCA_034521975.1. Taxonomy (NCBI): domain Bacteria; kingdom Bacillati; phylum Actinomycetota; class Acidimicrobiia; order Acidimicrobiales; species Acidimicrobiales bacterium. The sequence goes on from JAXHLR010000003.1 coordinate 192,128, forward strand.
TTCATGAACGGCGTGGCCTCGACGATGCGCACCGGTCGATCGAACTCGAGCTGGGCCCTCATCCCCGGAGGATCACCGGGGATGGCCTCCAACGACGACCCCGCGGAGTCGAACTGGGGGTCGGCAGGCGGCTCGGCGGGCTCGGCCCCGGCGAAGGATCCGGTGGGTCGCACCTGCCACCCGTCATCGAGGGGATCGCCCGTCGGTGGGCCGGCCGGGCCGGAGTGCCGTTCGACGAGGATGCGGAGGTTGCCGATGTAGGTCTGCTCCGACGGTGGGTCGCACGAACCGAAGCTCGATCCGCACAGACCGGTGTTCCTCACCCGCCCGGGGATCTGGATGTCGTACTCGGACGTCCCCTCGCGGGGGCAGCCGATGGGGAAGAACAACGGGCACTGGGTACGGGTGGGGATCTCGGTCAACACGGTCGCTCCCGTCGGCCCGGTCACCTCGAGCAGCGTGGTCGACGGCACCTTCATCGACCCGCTTCCCGTCATGAGGACCGGGAGATCGAGCTCCAGCGGGCCGGCCCCCATCGCCTCGCGGGGGAAGCTCGACCCACGACCGGAATCCCAGTTGGCGGCTTCGACGCGGAGGTCCAACGGCTCGAGAGCCTGGTGGAGGTGGCCGCCGCCGATGAAGATGCGGATGCGCAACCGGCGCGGCGACCGCACGATGAACGACTCGCGTTCGACCACTGTCGGCCGGTCGAACGATCGCTCCGCCTCCTCTGCCACCCATGCACACAGCTCATAGGTGGTGCCCTCCTCGGGATACAGCGAGCCGAGCAACACCCGGTTCAGCGACGGGTCGAGCTCGCTGTCGCGAGCCCGGACCAGCACACCGTGGCGGATGTCGACCAAGCTCACATCGCTTCGGTGCCGGCCATCGAGGATGTCGCCTTCGATGTCGGTGCAGTTCAGATCGGTGCCGCGTGGACCGTTCTTCGGGATCGACGCCATGTAGACCATCTCGGTCCGGTCGTCGTAGGGCACCGACAGCAGCCCGTAGTCGGGACGGTCTCGCCTGGTCTGCGGGGTGAACTTGATGGGCCTGTTGGTCTCGCCGCCGACGCCGTCGGGCGTCTCCATGAAGACCCGCACCGTGTCCTCGGTGCCGAGCGGATCGATGCCGTGGATCTCGAACGCCATGTGACGGCCAGGCACCAGGTCGGCGAACTCGGGGCAGTTGTGCACGCCGCCATGGGGGTTGGCCCACACCTCGTCGCCCGCCGAACGACGATCGGTCCACCAGTCGACCTCGGCGTCGGGCGTGCTCATGTTGATCGTCCGCTCGGTGCTCGGGTCGCCGGTCTCCCAGTAGCGGATGGTGAAGTCGGCCGGGTTGTTGCTGGCGAAGAGCGGACGGTAGACACCGTCGTCGTCCACGCCGAGGTTCGGGCACCGCAGCTCGAGCGATGACGTGACCGATGTGTAGAACTGCGCCGAGATGTCGAGCGGGTCGGGCGGATCGCCGCCACCGAGCAGAGTGATGGTGCCGCCGACCCCCTCGGGGCACGAGTCGTCGGGCTCGTCGGCGCACGGATCGAGGAACCGGAACCGGTCGCGAGGGAAGTCGATCCCGAGCGAACCGAACAGCACGGCGTCGACATCGACCTCGGGGAGCACCCCGTCGACCAACGTGCTACCCGTCGGACCGGTGGTGTCCTCGGGGGCCTCGACCAAGGTGCTACCCGTCGGACCGCTGGTGTCGTCGCCCGAGGGGACGGTGGGCGGAAGGTAGATGTCGCCCTCGGCATCGGAGTCGATACCAGTGTCGGGATCGAAGGCCCGCTCGATGATGTCGTCCCGCTCGCGCTCGGCGAGGGTGACCGGACCCCGCCGGCCGCGGCAGAACGTAGCGGGCCGGGCAGATGGCGGGACCAGTGGCAAGCCCCACGATGCGCGGGCGACGGACAGCGGTGCAGGCGGTGACCGCCCCCGACGGGTGGGAGACCGACGTCGAGATCGTGCTGGTGACCGCCGTGAGATTGGCGCAGTTGTCGCTGAAGTCCTCCTTGATCGCCGGCTGTGACCTCTGGACCGATCCGAACGTCGGCGCGACCGGGGGCGCCGTCGTCGTGGTCGTCGTGGTGGTGGTCGAGGTCGTCGTTGCCGGGGCGCCGTCGTCGTGGTGGTCTGGCCAGGCTGCGTCGTCGTGGGCGCCGTGGTCGGCGTGTCGTCGCTCGGCTCGGTGGTCTCGGGTGCGATGGTCTCGGGGACCGACGAGGTTGTCGTGGTCGGTGCATCGGGGTCGACCAACGCCATCTCGCCGGGCTCCGAGGAGCAGTCCTCGGCGGGGAGGTCGACCACTGAGTCGGGGTCGACGTGCTCTCCCCGAACCCACACCCGCTCGTTCCTGTGCTCCGGCGAGCGCACCTGCACCCATCCACCCGAGCCGTCGCGGCCGGTCAGGTAGACGCGATCACCATCACGAAGCTCGCCCATCGGCCCGACGTTCGGGCACCCGAAGTAGGTGAGCGAGCCTGCGGAACCCGGAACCGGCACGTCGTCGGCAACGAGCGACACGGTGTCCGAGTAGCCGAGCCCGACGCCGACCGCTCCGACAGTGGCGACGCCGCCGACCGCGAGGCCGAGGAGCAATCGGTTGATCATTCGGATCTTCCTTCCCTGTCGACCACCGGGGAGAGCATCTCGTCTCGGGGGGTCGGGGACGGCCAGGCCTGGTCCGACATCGGAGGCCACATTCTCGACCTGGCCGTCGAAGTCCGCTCCGAGGCCGGAGCGCGACGCCGTAGAGCCCCGGTGCATGTGCGTCTTGACCGAGCCGGAAGACGCGGGAGAGGAACTCGTCGAACACCTCTTCGAACTGTGCCTGGGCCCGCATGGTCGTTCTCACATCCTGAATACGACCGAACACCCGAAAGGGTTGACACGAGTCTGCACAACCGAGCCGGCGCGTGCTCGGACCCCTCCGAGCACGCGCCGGGACACAGCAGAGGGACACCGGCGTCGATACCGGTGCCCCTCTAGTCATCGCTGGGGTGGACTAGACCGCGTCGACCCCCATCTCTCCCGTGCGGATCCGCACGAGCGATCCGACGGGGGTGACCCAGATCTTGCCGTCGCCGATCTTGTCGGTCCGGGCGGCGTCGGTGATGGCGGTGACCACCGAGTCGACGACCGGATCGTCGACGACGATCTCGAGCTTGACCTTGGGCACGAAGTCGACCTTGTACTCCGCACCTCGATAGGTCTCGGTGTGGCCGCCCTGGCGGCCGAACCCCTTCACCTCGCTCACGGTGATCCCTTGCACTCCGGCGGTACGGAGAGCGGTCTTCACCTCGTCGAGCATGTGGGGTTTGATGATTGCGGTGATGAGTTGCATGTCAGGACCCTCCTACGGTGCCGACGGGCTGGTGAGGGAGGCGAGCACGTCGGGACCGTAGCCCGGCGCACCAAACTCGGTGACGTCGATGCCCTCGATCTCGTGCTCGGGCGCCACCCGGAGCACACCCGCAGCCTTGAGAGCGGCGAAGAGGACACCGGCGGTGATCATGACGAAGGCGAAGACTGCGACCACGCCGACGATCTGGGTGACGAGCAGGTCGACACCACCGCCGAAGAACAGGCCCTCGGGCCCCTCGCCCCCACCGAGGAACGAGGCGTTGGGGTTGGCGAACAGGCCGACAGCGATCGTGCCCCAGGCGCCGACGACGCCGTGGACCGAGATCGCACCGACCGGGTCGTCGATCTTGATCTTCTCGAAGCCGAGCACCGAGAAGACCACGATCACGCCACCGATGAGACCGGCGACGGTCGACATCCAACCGTCGAGCGCACCGGCACCAGCGGTGATGGCCACCAGACCGGCGAGAATGCCGTTGCCGACCATCGAGACATCGGGCTTCTTGAACACGAACCAGCTGGTGAGCAAGGCGGTGAACCCACCGCCGGCGGCAGCCATCATCGTGTTGACGGCGATGCGGGGCACCTCGACATCGGCCGCAAGCTCGGAACCGGGGTTGAAGCCGAACCAGCCGACGAAGAGGATGAACACACCGGTGATGGCCAGCACGAGGTTGTGGCCGGGGATGGCCCGCGGCTTGCCGTCGGGCCCGTACTTGCCGAGCCGTGGACCACAGAAGATCACCGCGGCCAGCGCCGCCCAGCCACCGACCGAGTGGACGATGGTCGAACCGGCGAAGTCCTCGAAGCCCTGCTCGGCGAGCCAGCCGCCGCCCCACTGCCAGTTGACGACGACGGGGTAGATCACCGCGGTGATCACCGCGGTGTAGATGAGATAGCCGCTGAACTTCACGCGCCCGGCGAGTGCACCGGAGACGATCGTGGCAGCCACCGCCGCGAACGCGGCCTGGAACAGGAAGTCGACCGGCAGCATCAGCGAGTACTCGGTGGTGCCCGGTGCCGAGTAGCTGCCCCACAACCATTCGAAGCCGAGGAAGCTCGCTCCGCTGTAGGCGATGTGATAGCCGACCAGTCCGAACAGCAGGACTCCCAGGCAGAAGTCCATCATGTTCTTCATGAGGATCGAGCCAACGTTCTTGGCCGATGTGAGGCCAGCCTCGACCAGCGCGAAGCCGGCCTGCATGAAGATGACGAGCACCGCGCAGATGAACACGAAGATGTTGTCGAGAATCATCTGGGTGTCGTCGAGCGGAATGTCACCTGCCTCTTGGGCAAATGCCGGGGATGCAGTGAGCAGCAGGGCAGCGCCCACCACTCCCATCCCCGCCAACAGTTTCGGTCTCATTGCTCCTCCTCGACACCTCGGTTGGTGTCTTGCCTGACGTGTTGATGACCGTAGAGAGCCGCCGTTTCGCCGTTGTGTGCGCTGTGTTACGCCTTGCTCACCCCTTCCTGAACGGAATCTGATGGCTCGGGGGTGGGGTCTCGAGCACATATCCCCGCGACCGCACGGTCCGGATCACCAGTCCCAGGGGGTCCACCCGACGGCGGAGGCGAAGGACGTGCACGTCGAGGGCGTTGCGCCCCGGTGCCCCGTCCGGCCATCCGGCTCGGGCGAGCGCCTCGCGGCTGACGACGGCTCCGTAGCGCTCCAGCAGCGCGCTGGTGAGCCGGGCCTCGACCGGTGGCAGTGCCACCCACCGGTGGTTGGCCCGCAGGACGCCGTCCTCGTCGAGCGACGGCACCTCGCCGTGGTGCTCTCCCGCCCGCTGCTCGAGCGACGCCACCCGGGCGGCGACATCGCTGTCGTCGGCCGGAAGGCGGATCCAGTCCTCGAGCAGATCGAGCTCGGTTGGTGGCGGTGCGCTGTCGTCGAGCACCAGCAGCCGAGGCTGCCCAGATCGACGGAGCTGTTCCCGACGATCACGTTCGTCGGGCCACCGCACGAGTACGACGTCCATGGGGCGACGGTACGGAGCGAAGGTTTCTCGGTTGTTTCGTCACCGTGAACAACGACAGCAACCAGTCAGGTCACGCGAACACTTCGATCGTGCCCACCCGAACGACTACCGTCGACACCGATGAGCACCGCCACCGACACCTCACCGGAGGAGACGGCGAAGCGCCGGATCCGTCCCCACCAGATCGTCATCGGAATCGGAGTCGCGATCGCGGCGGTCACCGTGCTGTCGGGCATCGCGTCGGTCGTCTTCGACTTCAGCGACGACTCCGAGATCCAGCGCCAGGTCTTCATCAACGTCCCCGACGGGGTGAAGCTCGCGTTCTACACGCTGGTGCCGGTCCTGTTGGTCTACGGAGCGGTCCTGTTCTCGCAGCGGACGAAGAACTGGGAGCGGGGCGCCCCCGACAAGCGGGCGACCACCAAGGCCAACATCGGGCAGCGCCTCAAGGACTTCCGCGCCGGTGTCTACATGCAGACCCTGCTGCGCGACCCGGCAGCGGGGATCATGCACTCGCTCATCTACTTCAGCTTCCTGGTGCTGCTGGCGGTCACCGCCACCCTCGAGATCAACTATCAGGCCCCCGACAGCCTCAAGTTCCTGCACGGCACCGTCTACCAGGCGTACTCCTTCGTCGGCGACGCCGCCGGGCTCACGCTGCTCATCGGTGTCGTCTGGGCGATCGTCCGCCGGTACGTGCAGCGCCCCTACCGCATCCGCATCAAGACCAAGCCCGAGCACGCGGTGATCCTCGGCGTGTTCTTCGTGCTGGCGGTCACCGGCTTCACCACCGAGATGTTCCGCATCGCCCTCGAGGGCTCCCCCACCTACGAGCGCTGGTCGTTCGTCGGCTACCCGCTCGCGGCCCTGGTCGAGAACAACGCCAACCTGGCCGGCTGGCACCAGTCGCAGTGGATCATCCACGTGGCGTCGTTCTTCGCCTTCCTCGTGATCCTCCCGGTCACGATGCTGCGCCACATGTTCACCTCGCCGCTGAACATGTACCTCAAGGACCGCGAGCGGCCCAAGGGCGCCATGAAGGCCATGCCCAACCTCATGGAGACCGAGCTCGAGAGCTTCGGTGCCGCCACCGTCGAGGACTTCACCTGGAAGCAGCTCCTCGACACCGACGCCTGCACCATGTGCGGGCGCTGCACCTCGGTGTGCCCCGCCCAGGCCACCGGCAAGCCGCTCGACCCCCGCGAGATCGTCCTCAAGACCGGTGAGGTCATGGCCGCCACCGGCTCGCCCGAGGTGTCGCCCCCGATCGGTGTCGACAGCGAGATCACGATCGGAGCCGACTCGCTGTTCGAGCGCATCACCCCCGAAGAGGTGTGGGCGTGCACCAGCTGCAAGGCCTGCGACGAGATCTGCCCGGTCAACATCGAGATCCTCGACAAGATCCTCGACATGCGCCGCTACCTCTCGCTCATGGAGTCCAACTTCCCCACCGAGCTGGGCTCGGCCTACCGGGGCATGGAGAACTCGGGCAACCCGTGGGGCATGAGCCAGACCGAACGGGCCGACTGGGCCAAGGGCCTCGACGGGGTCGAGGTCCTCGAGCCGACCGACGCCTTCGAGCACGAGTACCTCTACTGGGTCGGCTGCGCCGGATCGTTCGACGACAAGAACCGCAAGGTGTCCCAGGCGATGGCCAAGCTCATGCAGCGGGCCGGCGTCGACTTCGCCATCCTCGGCCCTTCCGAGATGTGCACCGGCGATCCCGCCCGCCGATCGGGCAACGAGTACATCTTCCAGATGCTGGCCATGCAGAACGTCGAGACCCTCGACGGCATGGGCGTGAAGAAGATCATCACCCAGTGCCCGCACTGCTTCAACACCCTCATGAACGAGTACCCCCAGCTCGGTGGCCACTACGAGGTCGTGCACCACAGCCAGTTCCTCGAGTGGCTCATCGACACCGGCAAGCTCGACATGTCCACCGCCCGCCTCGACGAGCGGGTCGTCTACCACGACTCCTGCTACCTCGGCCGCCACAACGATGTCTACATGTCGCCCCGCAACGTCATCGGTTCGTTGGGCGGCATCCGCATCGTCGAAGCCGAGCGCAACGGCACCACGGGCATGTGCTGCGGCGCCGGCGGCGCCCGCATGTGGATGGAGGAGACGATCGGCACCAAGGTCAACGACGACCGGTCCGAGGAGCTCATCGCCACCGGCGCCAGCCGCATCGCCACCGCCTGCCCGTTCTGCTACATCATGATCGACGACGGCGTGAAGGGCGCCGGAAAGGACGAGGACGAGGTGCAGGTCGGCGACATCGCCATGCACCTGTTGGAAGCGATCGAGACGGGCGAGAAACTCGGAGGCCTCGTTGCTGAAGAGGCGGAGAACTGAATCGGTGGGAAGCGACGAGGGTCCCACCCCTCGTCGGCTCCTGATCGCGGGTACCGACGAGCCGGCCTGTGAGGTCTATGCCGGGGTGCTGGCCACCTTCGACTTCGAGACCGACACCGCGCCGCTGCCCGACGTCGTCCCCCATCTGCGCGACACCCTCTATGGCTGCGCAGTCCTCGTCGGCACCGAAGGCGCCGAGAGCACAGCGCTCAAACAGCTCGACTCCATCCGCCACAGCGACCACACCCACGTGCGCCGCACAGCGGTGGTGCTATTGGCGTCGAACAAGAACCGCAAGATGTTCGCGTGGGAAGCGGGCATCGACGGGTTCGTGGTGATGCCCGCCGAAGCCGCCAACATCGCGTCCTGCATCGACCAGGTACTGGCCCGGCCACGCCTCGAGCGCTACAACTACCGCCAGGCGATGCTCGACGCAGCCCGCGAGGACTAGGGCCTCGACCTCTCCACCACGACGCCTTGCTCAGAAGCGAGCGAGCACAGCTTCGGCCAATGGTGTGACCGCGTCGACCGGGGTCTCGCCGTCGAGTCGGAGCGAGACGGTCACGGTGCGATCGTCGACGCTGATCGAGATCGTCCGACCGCCGGTGGCTCCCCGGGTCTCCGACGAGACTCCGGGGAATGCGATCGCCTCGTCGCCGAGGCCGGGCAGCTCCTCGTAGCTCGGCATGTTGCCGACATGCATGTCGAAGCGATCGGTTGTCTCCACCACGCCCACGCCGATCATCTGGTTTCCCTCGGCATCCTCCCAGAAGCACTGGGAGTAGGACAGTCCATCGATCGCCACATCGTCCTCGCCCTCGGACGTGGCCGTCCCGATGGCCGCTTCGACCTCCTCGTCGGTGAGGAGGTCACAGGCCGCGGGGAGGTCGAGACCACTATCGGACTCGCTCCCTTCGTCTTGCTCGTCGCCGCCAGCGCCTTCGTCGTCGCCGTCCTCGGGCGGAGCGACGTCGGCCGGATCAGCCGTGGTCTCAGAGGGGGTGTCGACGGGAGACACACCCTCATCATCATCGTCGCCGCCGCAGGCTGCGAACGACCCGAGCGCGAGCACGATCAGTGCGGCGGTGGACAGGTGGCGATGGTGGCGGAACATGGGGCCTCCTCGGTTGGCGCATGAGGGAAACGCCTGAGAGGCCAAAAAGGTTGACAGGTTCCAGCGGCCCGTGACGGCTGGACCCGCTCAGCCCTCGTTGAAGTTCTCCCAGTAGCGGCTGGGCCGGGGGCCGATCTGGCCCTGGTACTTCGAGCCGAGCGTGCCGCTGCCGTAGGGCTGGTCGGCGGGCGTGGTCATCCGGATGAACGAGATCTGGCCGATCTTCATGCCCGGGTACAAGGTGATGGGCAGGCTGGCGACGTTGGACAACTCGAGGGTGAGCTGGCCGTTCCAGCCGGCGTCGACGAACCCGGCAGTCGAGTGGATCAGCAACCCGAGCCGACCGAGGCTGGACTTGCCCTCGAGACGAGCGACGAGATCGTCGGGGACCGCCACCCGCTCTGCCGTGGAGCCGAGCACGAACTCGCCCGGGTGGAGGATGAACGGCTCGGCGCCCTCGGGTAGCTCGACCAGCTCGGTGAGCTCCTCGAGGTTGGCCTTGACGTCGATGTGGCCCATGGTGTGGTTGCGGAACACGCGGAAGTAGCGGTCGAGGTGCAGATCGACCGAGGACGGCTGCACGCATGCAGGGTCGAAGGGGTCGATGGCGATGCGCCCGGCGTCGATCTCTTCGCGGATGGTGCGGTCGGAGAGGATCATCGGCGCCTGACCCTAGTCGGGACGCGAACCGGGACGAGCCGGTGGGGAGAGGCCGGCCCGTCCCGGTTGGTGGAGCCGCAGACCCAGGGGTCAGACGGCTCAGTCCCGATCGACCACGCGGGTCTCGGTGTGGGTGTCTCCCCCTCGGTCGGCGCCGACGAGGATCAAGAGCAGCGAGATCACCAGTCCGATGGAGCCGACGACCATCAAGATGACACCGGCGGTGTTGACGTCGAAGCCTTCGACCTCGGCGGTGACGGCGTAGGTCATCACGGCACCGACGGCGATGAGGACGATGCTGGCTCCTATGGATCCTGCACGCATGAAGGGCCTCCAGATCCTGGCATCCGGGTTCCGCCCGGCACGGTGTGACCCTTGGCTGCTACCCACCCGAAGGCGGGTCAAACACCGTGACGCCGACGCAGGGCTGCGGTGAGGGGATGGATCCCGCGGGACGTGGGTAGCAGGTGTGGTTCGACGACAGCGAGGAGGACGACGAGGCGAGCCTCCCCATCGACCGCTACGAGGACCGGTCCGGAGACGAGACCCGGCACTGAGCCATGCTCACCCTCCGGGATCGCCGAGCGGAGGACCGAGGGACTACGCTCGGCTGACCGCGCGGATGTAGTTCAATGGCAGAACATCAGCTTCCCAAGCTGAGAATGCGGGTTCGATTCCCGTCATCCGCTCTGAGTCTCAGATCATCGGCCCAGGCCAGCCCCGGTTTCTCGGGTACATGGGCCGGATTGCGTCCGGGACCCTGCGAGGGCGGCGCCGACCCTAGCGACGTGGTCCGACGGTCGTGGCGCGAGATCGTGGGACGACGGTTTCCGGACGCGGTTGTCACCGATCGCTCCGCTGTGTGGGCCCAACCGCACGACGGCTACCTCTTCATAGCGTCCAGCCGTGCGGGCCGCCTCGAACTCCCCGGCCTCGTCGTCGTCTCGCGCAAGGGACCTGGAGCGATGGAAGGCGACATCGCGATTGGAGCCAGCATGCATCTCGCGTCGCGTCCTCGCGCCCTCCTCGACAACACTCGAGCCACCCGGAAGCGAACCGACCTTCCCCCGGCAACCTTGTCACGCGCCGAGCTTGCCGACTGGATCGACCACATTTGCGCCGTCGAAGGCGCAGAGCGGGCGAGCAAGTACCGCGACGACGCCGAAGCACTCGCCGACACACTCGATGTGTCACCTGCTCGCGTCGAGACGCTCAACGAGCTCGTTGGCGCCGCGCTCGGCACCCGGGACTCCGCGTCTGGGTCGACGGCGATGAAGGCTCGCTCCGCTGGTGTCCCGTTCGACCAAGGGCGAATCCTTCGCTTCGAGCTGCTCGCCAGCCATCTGCGCGATGTGGTCACGACCCACCCCGCGTTGCCCGCCGACGCAACGCGACGGGCAACCCTCCCCTTCTGGGAGGCGTACTTCTCCAACTTCATCGAGGGCACCGAGTTCACCCCCGATGAGGCCGAGCGCATCGTGTTCGAAGGCGAGATCCCTGCGGCCCGTCCCGAAGACGCCCACGATGTGCTGAGCACGTACCAGCTCGTTTCGGACGAGGCCGTTCTGCGGCGCCGGTCGGGCTCATCCGACGAGTTCATCGAGCTGCTCCGCGACTGGCACCGCCTCATCCTCGGCGGTCGCCCCGACAAGCGGCCCGGCGAGTTCAAGCTCTACCCGAACCAGGCCGGCAACACGGTTACCGTGGCCTTCAACTCCTCGACCCGACCACCGCTGAGGCGGCGATCATGACCCCAGCACCGGGCGGGCAACCGTGATGCTACGCGCCCGCTGCTACCACGGAGTCAGATGCGTGGGAGGACACGAGCCGATCCCGCCACTCCGACTCGGGCACATGGACTGGTGTCGTCGTGTCGAGGAAGTCCTCGAGCAGGGGAAGGAACCGGTCGGCGTTGCGCCACGGCAGGAAGTGTCCGGCGCCCTCGAGTATCTCGAGTCGGGCGTTGGGGATGGCCTCAGCGGTCAGGTAGGCGTGGTCGACGGGAATGATCCGGTCCCGATCACCCCAGACGATCATGGTCGGCAGCGCCTCGGCGAGATAGAGGCGGTCGTGGGCACTCACCCGTTGTCCCGCGATGTCGATCACCGACCGCACGGTGTGGATGAACGCCTGCTGACCACGTCGTTCGGTCAGGGTCGTGTAGCCGCGCCAGATCTCGGACATGGTGTCGGTAGGGCGCAGGCCGACGCGGTGCGCCCATGCTCCCGGGCGCTCGCCGAGCTCGCGGATCTTGCGGTGCAGCAGGAGGGGCACGACGTATTCGGCGCCGGGGAGTGTCACCGCCTTGATGAGCGGGCTGACCTCCTTGCCCAATCCGCCCGAGGCGACCAGCACCAGACGCTGGACCCGTTCGGGGAACTGGTAGGCGAACTGCATGGCAATGCCACCGCCGAGTGAGTGGCCGATCACGGTGGCAGCCCCCAGATCGAGCACCGCGAGCAGATCGCGAATACCGCTGGCGTAGGCGCCGAGCGAGTAGTCACCACGGGGCTTCGCCGACTCACCGTGGCCCAGAAGGTCTGGCGCGATGACCGTGTAGTGCTCGGCCAGGGCCGGCATCACGGCGCGCCATGTCGTGGAGCTCCCGGCGATCCCGTGGATGAGTACGACAAGGGGACCCTCGCCTGCCACCCGATAGGTGACGTCGTGCCCGTGGATCCGAACGCTCTGCTTGCGGATCTCCCCGTCGGGGACAGCGTCAAGATCCGCGTCTGTCATCCACCCATCATGATCTTGACAGCAGTTACTGTCAATTCATTCAGACAGTGATCGCTGTCACGTTCCGCTCATCCTGTGGTTCACTGATGCGGTGGAGGATCCCGACGAGGACTCACCCGAGTACGGACTCACCGAGCTATCTACCCTCTCTGGCGTCTCGGCCCGCACGATCCGCTACTACCAATCCATCGATGTCCTCCCCCGGCCCGACCGTCGAGGGCGCCAGGCGGTCTACGGCGACGATCACCTGGACCGCCTGCGCCTGATCGCCGAACTCCAGGACCGTGGTCTCACGCTGGGCGCGATCAGTCAATTTCTCGGCCAGCGGGCGAGTCCGGGCATCTCGGTCGGCGACTGGCTCGGACTCGACGAGAGCCTCAGAGGGCCTTGGTCCGAGGATCGACCGCGGGTGCTCAGCGACGACGAGTTGGGCGACGAACTCGGAGAGCGGCCGACGGGACTGCGGAGTCGGCTCGAACGGGCCGGCTTCATCGAACGCCAGCCCGAGGGTTGGTGGCTGATCCGAAGTCCTGCCCTTCTCGACCTCGCGCTGCAGCTCTCCGACGCAGGGATCGACATCGACGTGACGGGTCGCGCCACCGATCTGCTGCGTCGACGCATGTCCCGCGCCGTCGACGACCTGATCGACCTGTTCGTCGAGCGGGCGGGGTCTGGGTTTCCCGGACAGGCGGCAGGACCCGAACTCGAGACCGCGCTCGGCTCGCTGAGGCCGATCGCCCGCGAAGCCGCCGGGATCATCCTTGCCCACGAGATCGAGCGTGGGTTGCGCGAGTTGTTCGATGCCGGACCTTCCGCCATGCGCAAGCACGGATCGTCGCGCAAGAACCGACGACACCGATAGCGCTCCTTGGCGTCCTCGGCATCGACATCAAAGACAGATGCACCAGCGGCGACTTCTGGAACGCGCCGGGAGCGAGCTCGTGACCGGATGAGCCGCCGTTGGCTCAGTTCGAGCCTGTGTCGCCCGCCTCGCATGCCTCGCGCTGAACCCTGAACGCCTCGGCCTCAGCCTCCCGGGCCTCCTCCGACTCTGGCTCCTGTCCGGCAAACGGAGGCGGACCACGGCACGGATCATCCGGGAACGGATCGACCGAACCGCGTCGGGCAGGACCTTCGCCAGATCCTCGCCCCTCACCGTCATCGTCATCGTCCGGGCAGTTCGTGTTGCGCCACTCGGAGAACGCCTCGGCCTCAGCCTCCCGGGCCTCCTCCGACTCTGGCTCCTGTCCGGCAAACGGAGGCGGACCACGGCACGGATCATCCGGGAACGGATCGACCGGAACTCCACCCGTCTGCGGGCGGACGTTCTCAGCCGGAAGTGGGTCCGGTGGACCGACCTCGTCTTCCTGAACCGTCACCGCATCGGAGGCAACGTCGATCTCCGGTCCCTCCCGGTCCTGCTGGCCGGGTTCTGATCCCAGGGGGCCGACGGACACGTCCACGGAGTCACCGCCTGTCGCGGCAAGCGCGACGGACCCGCCCAGCGCTACGGCGACGACCGCAGCGACACCCACGACGAAGGGGCGAAGCCGGGCAGCGGTACCAGAGCCCTGTTCCATCACTTCAGTCATCGTCAGCCCGGCACCGGAGGCTACGGGCACGCCCCAGAGGCGACTCGGGTCACGACACCGGTTCGACGGCCTCCAGGGCGGGCGCGAACACCTGAGCGGCGTGGACGTCGTGGCGCTCGGGAGTCGACACCAGCTGGACCAGCCACAGCCCGCCCTCGTGCTCGGCCACCGCGAGGTCGAACCGCTGGCCGAGGTCCTCGAGCTCGAAGAGGTCCCACGACAGGCCACCCGACTGCTGCTGGCCCACCGGCTCCGACGGTGTGTCCAGGCCGAGCCGGATCGCGAGCTGCTGCATCAGCTGCTCGGTGCTCGCTCCCGGCACCGGCTGGATCAGCAACGACACCAGCGGCGATGCCTGGAAGGCCCCGGGCGCGACCTCGCTCCACCCCTCGGGACGCAGACCCGAGACGCCGAGCTCCTCGGACCTGAACGGGACCATCTCGACCTCGACCGCCCCTGCGGTGAACGGCGGCGCCTCCACCGCATCGACACAGGCGGTGTCCGGGGCACTTGCCGGATCATCGAAGAACTCCAGGCCCACCGCCAGGGCGCACTCCCGGGAGGCGAGCACACCGTGGCCGGTGGCGGGGAGCTCGACGACGGTCGCTGATTCGAGATGGTCGGCCACCGTGCGCCCCCACGCCGGTGGGGTGATCGGGTCGAGCGACCCGGCGAGGACGAGCGTGGGCACATCGCTGCTCACCGCCTCGTTCTCGACCTCGGGGGCCGCCCCCACGTCCCAGGTCTCGCAGACGTCGAACACGCCGGGGCCGAGGGTTGCCGCCGCCTCGAAGAACCTCCCGACGAGCGGCTGGTCCGCAGCCGCTGACTCGACCGAACCGGGATCTCCGAAGGCGATCTCCTCACGACACTGCACCGCGAGCTGCATCCCGATGCTGACCTGGTCGGACTGCTGGCTCAGCGCGCCGAGCAGCACTCCCACCGTCCCGGTCTCGCCCGCGGCGACCCCGTCGATCAGCTCAGGCAGATGAGCGGCCAGCTCGGTCGAGTACAGCGCCTGGAAGACGAACCCGACCAGGCCCGCACCGTCGAGCACCTCCTCGACACGCTCACCGGTCGACGCGTCGACGATCTCGACCGGTAGCGGGCGCTCGTCCAGGTCGTCCACCAGCGCCGCGAACCTCGTCTCGAGGTCCGGATGGCGCTCGGCGCATTCCAGGTCGGCCTCGCAGAGCTCGAACAGCTCGTCGACGGCCCGAGCCGCGTTGGCCGGGGCCTCCTCGTAGAGATCGGCGGTCAGCGGGTAGGCCGAGTCGAGCACCACCGACCGCACCCCCTCGGGGTGGTCGCGCAGGATCGTCTGCGCGAGCCGGGTGCCGTAGGAGATCCCGTAGAGGTTCCACTCGTCGTGGCCGAGCGACCGACGGAGCAGCTCGAGATCGGCCGCCGAGGCGGCGCTGTCGTAGTCAGAGAGGTCGACGCCCTGACCGACGAGTCGCTCGTGGCACTCCTCGAGCCTCGCCACGCCCTGCTCGGCCAGTTCGTCGGCGTCGAGCCCAGAGCCGAGGGACTCCTCGACCCAGCCGTCGTACTCGTCGCAGGCGAGAGACGGGCGGGCGAACCCGGTGCCACGCTGGTCGACCAGGATCACGTCGCGGGACTCTGCAAGGGGTTCGTAGAGGAACCCGAAGGTCATCGGCACCGGCTCGAGGGTCGACTGCCCGGGCCCCCCGGAGAGGTAGACGATCGGGTCCTCCGCCGGGGACTCGTGCGCGGAGCGCACCACCGCCACCGGCAGGGTCACGGTCTCGCCGTCGGGCTCGTCGTAGTCGGCCGGGACGTCGAACATCCCGCAGTCGATCTCGGCACCCGCCGGCACGTGGAAGGGACACACCCCCCAGCGCACCTCGTCGGGTTCGACCTCGGATACACCCCGATCAACGGTGGTGCTCGTCGGGTCGTCGCGCCCCGCGGCCGGGTCCGGGCCCCCACTCGTGTCGTCGCCGGTGCACGCCGCCATCAGCACCGTCGCCGCGACCAGCACCGTCGCCACCCTCGATGGCGTCGCCCTCGCCCACTTCATCGCCTGGTCTCCCTCCCTCGCCATCAGCCGGAACCGGTGCCGACAGCCTCGCGCCACTGAACCTGCTCGGTCGGTGTTCCTGTGGGAACTCGCCCACGTTTCTGTCACAATTCGCGTGTTGCGCGCTCGTTCCTCACGAACCAGCACCCGAGACCGGGAGAGGGAACCGTGAACGACCGACAGCGACGAGCAGCACTGTGGGGGATCATCGCCGTGGTGGGAGTGTTCGCACTCCTCGGCGGCATCGCCGTGGGTGGCGCCCTCAGCGACGACGGCGACGACGAGGTCGCCACGCCGGCTGGGTCCACTACCTCCACCACCTCGACCACCGCCGCCACCTCCTCCTCCACCACCTCGACGACCTCGACGACCGACCGAACGACGACCACCACCGAGGCAGACGAGACCGGGTCCGACGACTCGACGGATGACTCGAGCGACGACTCGGGGGATGACCCGGGCGACGGCGGGGTCGCACCAGCAGGTGGCGACACGGGGACGTGCGCCGACCCGCACCGCCAGGGCACCTGGGAGGTCGACGGACCGGGCGACTCCGGTGCGGTGACCAGCTTCGACGCTGTCGTCGGCCCCTGCTCCGGCGTGACCGTCGGCTTCGAGGGCGCCGCACCCGACGTCACCGTCGAGCGGTTCCCCGCGATCAACACCACCGTCGTCGAGTTCGACCACGACTGGCATCCCGACCGGCCCCGTCGACCCCGACTTCTACGACTTCGACCACTTCGACGAGGACCGGATCTGGCGGGCGATCCTCGCCCACCGCGACACCGGACTGGCAGTGGTGATGTACCACCCGCCCGAGCTCGGCTCGGACCTCGGCGCCCACGTCGACATCGACGGCGACCGCATGGACATCACCGTCCGCGAGCGCACCTCCGAGGACCCCGATCCGGTCGGGCGCTACGGCGGTGAGCCCTACCAGCGGACCCCGCGCGGCCCGTTCTGGGAGGGCCTGCTGCTGGATCTGGCCGTCGATGCCGAAGGATCCGGCACCGTGGTCGTCCAGGGCTACGCCAAGCCCTTCGAGGGCCACATCGAGGTCCACCTCTACGACCAGCGCGACGCGACCGAGGTGTGCGGCGAGTCGACCATGACCGACGGACCGATGTACATCTACTCCGAGTACGAGGTGCGCTGCCCGGGCCTCGACCCCGGCACCTACGACGTCGAGGTCGGCTGGCCAGGTGTCGCCGGCCCCGACGACGCCGTCTGGCACCTCGACGAGGTCACCGTCGCCGGCTGAGGCCGCTGCGGCTGCCCTGACCGCCACCCGCTAGGTTCGACCCGTGCGACGATGGCTGGCGATCGCGTGCGTGGGGCTCGTCGCCCTGGCGTGCACCGACGGCGAGAACGACCTTGAGCGGACCGAGACTGCCTCGACCGATGCGGCACGTGGGACCGGTGCGCCCGACACCACCGGCCCCACCGAGCCCTGGGACCCACCAGAGCATCGAATCACGATCGTCGACGGCCAGTGGGTCGACCGCACCACCGACGAGGTCTTCGTCCCCCGCGGGGTGAACATGGTCCGGTTCCACGACGGCCGCGACTCGACCTTCGTCACCCACGTGTTCGACCGCGAGCAGATGTCGGAGGACTTCGCCGCCCTGGCCGAGCGGGGCTACAACACGGTCCGGCTGTTCCTCGACGGTTGTGACACCGGCGAAGGATGCCTCACGATCTCCCGGGAAGTCCCCGGGCTCAACCCCGAGTACCTCGACGTGGTGGCCGAGGTGCTCGAGCTGGCCGACGAGCACGGCCTGGTGCTGCTGCTCACCGCCAACGACCTCCCCGATGGTGGCGGCTATGCCGAGCGCTCCGACCGTGGGAACAGCGAGCACTTCCCCGGATACCGAAACACCGCGTTCCTCACCGAAGCCGGCCACCGCGAGATGGTGACCTACTGGGGCGACCTCCTGCAGGGCCTGGTCGAGCGCCAGGCGCCGCTCGACGCCGTGTTCGCCTGGTCGATCCTGAACGAGCACTGGCTCTTCGCCGAACAGCCGCCACTGTCGCTCGACTCGGGTGAGGTCACCACCGCGACCGGCACCTACGACGTCTCCGACCCAGACCAGAAGCGGGCGATGGTCACCGATGCCACCAGGGCAATGATCCGCGACGTCAGCGACGAGATCCGACGCCACGATCCTGACGGGTTGGTGACCATGGGCTTCTTCGCCCCGAAGTTCCCCAACGAGACCATGATCGGCGGCGACTGGTACGTCGACACCGCCCCGCTGGTCGAGGACTCGGCTCTCGACTTCTTCGACTTCCACTCCTACCCGGGAACCGACATCACCATCGAGGCCAAGGCCGAGAACTTCGGAATGGATGAGTCGACCCCGGTGCTGATGGGCGAGGTCGGGCCCTTCATCGATCAGTACCCTGACATCGAGCGGGCGGCCCTCGCCGTGCAGCGCCACATCGCCGACTCGTGCGCCGTCGGGTTCGACGGATGGCTCTACTGGGCCTACGAGCGTCTCCCCATGTCCGACGCCACCTGGGGGTTCACCGACGACGGGGGACGCGTGCTCGACGCGCTGGCGCCGGTCAACCAACCAGACCCCTGCACCGCGACCCTCGCCGACCCCAACCTGGTCCTCGGTCGCCCCGCGAGTGCCTCCGCCGCCCTCCCCGAGAACCCGCCGGCGCTGGCCGTCGACGGCGACATCAGCACCTCGTGGGTGTCCGGAGCACACGCACCCCAACGGATCGAGATCGACCTGGACGAACCGTCGACCATCGCCACGATCCGCCTCCGGGTCGATCAACACCCACCGGGAGACACCGTCCACCTCATCGAGACCCGAGATCGGTCCGGAACGTGGAGCGAGGTGCACCGCTTCGAGGGGGATACCGAGTTCTTCGACGTGCTCGAGGCCACCTTCACCCCGCCGCTGACCGACGTGGACGGCGTGCGGATCACGACCGAATCGAGCCCATCGTGGGTGGCGTGGGCCGACGTCGAGGTCCGATCCCCGTGAACCCTGACGAGGTCGTGGTCGTGATGGGGGTGAGCGGAGCCGGGAAGACGACCATCGGACGCGAGCTGGCGAGCCGGACCGGCGCCCGGTTCGTCGAGGGCGATCGGTTGCACCCGCCCGAGAACGTCGAGCGGATGGCCAGCGGCGTCGCCCTCGACGACCGGACGCGCGCACCATGGCTCGACGCGCTCGCCGGCGAGATCGCCGCCGCCCACGAGCGGGGAGAAGCCACTGTGATCGCGGCGTCGGTCCTCCGACGCGCCTACCGCGACCGTTTGCGAGCTGCGGGGCCGGTCACCTTCGTGCTCCTGCTGGTCGAACCCGACGAGCTCGTGCGCCGGCTCGATGAACGGGACCACGAGTTCATGCCGCCCGGCCTGCTCGACGACCAGCTCGCAACGCTCGAACCCCCCGGGGCCGACGAGCCCGACGTCGTCGTCGTCGCCCCGACCGGCGGGATCGACAGCACGGTCGACGCCGTCCGGGACGCGCTCGGCTCGGGCTGACCGTCGGGGTGCGACACTGGTTCGGAACGCCACGAACACCGGAGTCGCCGGGGAACGCCGGCCGCCGAGGCAGCCGAGCAGGGAGAGATGCGTCGTGAGGATCGGACTCGTCGGACTGGGACGGATGGGCGCCAGCATGGCCGATCGCCTCGGCGAGCACGGCCACGAGGTGGTCGGGTTCGACACCGACCCCACCAAGGGCGACGTCGGATCGATCGACGCACTGGTCCAGGCCCTCGACGGCGAACAGCGGCGCGTGGTCTGGGTCATGGTCCCAGCGGGCCCACCGACCGCCGAGACGATCCAGGCGCTGGCCGGTGTGCTCGCACCGGGCGATCTCGTGGTCGACGGCGGCAACTCGAACTACCGCGACTCACAGCAGCACGCCGAGTTGCTCGGCGAACATCAGGTGGCGTTCGTCGACGCGGGGGTGTCGGGCGGGATCTGGGGACGCACCGAGGGCTACTGCATCATGGCCGGGGGCCACGCCGACGACATCGCCCACCTGCGACCGGTCCTCGACGCCCTCGTGACCGAGGATGGGTTCGCCCACGTGGGGTCCGCCGGCGCCGGGCACTACGCCAAGATGATCCACAACGGGGTCGAGTACGCCATGATGCAGGCCTTCGCCGAGGGGTACGAACTGCTCGACGCCACCGACCTCGACCTCGATGTCGCCGCCACCTTCGAGGTGTGGCGCCACGGCAGCGTGGTCCGATCGTGGCTGCTCGACCTGCTGGCCCCAGCGCTGGCCGCCGATCCCGCCCTGTCGTCGGTGCGCGGCTACGCCGACGACTCCGGCGAGGGACGATGGACGGTGCACGAGGCCGTCGCCCGGGGCGTCCCCGCTCCGGCGATCACCGCATCGCTCTATGCCCGGTTCGCGTCCCGCCAGGACGACTCACCCGCCATGCGGGCGATCGCCACCCTGCGCAACCGCTTCGGCGGCCACGACACCCGACCCGGCGCTGGCTGAGCCCGGCCCGATCGGTACGGGTGGCATGAGATCGGGAGAGCCAGGGTAGAGATGGACGGGGCGGAATCGAACCACCAGCCCTGGAGGCGCACGATGTACATCGGACTCGGCACCCTGCTGATCATCATCATCCTCATCATCATCTTGACCTAGTTCGACCAGCCTTCATCGCCCGCCACGTCCCCATCAGCCCAGGCCCAGGGGAACTGTGAACGATTTCTGACCGTATGGGTGCGAAACCCTTCACAGTTCGTGCGGGGCTGAGCACGACGGGACCTTCGCCCCTGTCTCCGCCGACCACGACGCGCGCCCAATGTTGAAGTGAGAACGTGGATCATCCGGAACCCAGCACCGGTCGACCACCACCCCCTCGCGCTGGTGGAGCGTTCGGCCCCGGTGCCGGTCGGCCGCGAGGTCCGGGTACGGGTGTCGACGTGTGGCGTGTGCCGAACCGATCTTCACCTGGCCGAGGGAGACCTGAGACCCCACCTGCCGGGCGCGATCCCCGGCCACGAGATCGTCGGGGTCGTCGACCGCGTCGGCGACCGGGCCGAGCGGTTCCACCTGGGCGACCGCATCGGCATCGCCTGGCTCCGACGGACCTGCGGCACGTGTCGCTTCTGCCGCCGTGGCGACGAGAACCTGTGTCTCGACCCACGGTTCACCGGGTGGGACGCCGACGGCGGCTACGCCGAGCACGCAGTGATCGATGAGCGCTACGCCTACGCCATCCCCGACGCCTTCGACGACGAGGAGGCGGCACCGCTGCTGTGCGCGGGCATCATCGGCTACCGGGCCCTGTGCCGGGCCGAGGTCCCCGCAGGTGGCACCCTCGGCATCTACGGCTTCGGCGGCTCTGCTCACCTCGCCGCCCAGGTCGCGATCTGGCAAGGGGCGACGGTGCACGTGATGACCCGATCGGCCGATGCCCGGGAGCTGGCCCTGCGGCTCGGCGCCACATCGGTCGGGGGCGCCTACGACCCGCCTCCCCAACCACTCGACGCGGCGATCCTCTTCGCTCCGGTCGGCGACCTGGTCCCGACCGCACTTGCCGGCCTCGACCGGGGAGGCACCCTGGCGATCGCCGGGATCCACCTCAGCGACATCCCACCGCTGCAGTACGACCGCCACCTGTTCCAGGAGCGCCAGGTGCGCAGCGTGACGGCCAACACCAGACACGACGGCGAGGAGCTCCTGCGGATCGCGGCGCAGGTGCCGATCGCGGTCGAGACCACCGCCTACCCCTTCGAGGCTGCCGACGAGGCGTTGGCGGACCTCGCCGCCGACCGGGTCACCGGTGCGGCGGTGCTCCGAGTAGACCGGCCCTGATTCGGGTAGGGAGGCGACGACCATGCTCTTCGAAGACCGACTCGATGCAGGAAGACAGCTGGCCCAGCGCGTCGAACATCTGCGGGACCCGCAACCGGTCGTGGTCGGTCTTCCCCGGGGTGGGGTTCCGGTGGCCGCCGAGGTGGCATCGCGCCTCGGCGCACCGCTCGACGTGCTGCTCGTGCGCAAGATCGGAGTTCCCAGCCAGCCCGAATTGGCCATGGGGGCGATCGGCGAAGGTGGCGTGCGGGTCGTGAACCAGGAGGTGGTCCGCATGGCGCGGGTCGCCGAAGACCAATGGGCCGCGGTCGAACAGCGCGAGTGGGCCGAACTGGAACGGCGCGCTCAGAAGCTGCGGGGTCCACACCCTCGCCTGTCCCTCGAGGGTCGGGTCGTGGTGCTCGTCGACGACGGGATCGCCACCGGGTCGACCGCCCGCGCCGCCTGCCGTGTCGCCCGCGCAGCGGGGGCGAAGCGGGTGGTCCTGGCGGTACCCGTGGCCCCCGGAGATTGGACCGAGACCTTCGCGGGCGAAGCCGACGAGTTGATCGCCCTGGCCACGCCCGAACCGTTCCAGGCGGTGGGCCGCTGGTACCGACGGTTCGACGCGACCTCCGACGAAGAGGTCGAAGCCTGCCTGAGCGACAACGCGAACCAGATCGACCGTCACGCGCACACCGAAGCTCGGGCACCCGCGTCGCTCGACGACGAGATGGTGATCCCCTGCGGTGCTGTCGACCTCGAGGGTCACCTCACGGTCCCGCCAGAGGCGACCGGGGTGGTCGTCTTCGCCCACGGCAGTGGGAGCAGCCGCCACAGCCCCCGCAACCAGTACGTGGCCTCGGTCCTGAACGACGCCGGCATCGGCACCCTGCTGTTCGACCTGCTCACCGACCGCGAGGCGGCCGACCGCCGAGCGGTGTTCGACATCGATCTGCTGGCGGGCCGGCTGGTGACCGCGACCACCTGGCTGCGGTCGACCCTGGATCCCGATGGCCCGGCGATCGGCTACTTCGGAGCCAGCACCGGAGCGGCGGCGGCCCTACAGGCAGCGGCGGAGGCGGACACCGAGATCGCGGCGGTGGTGAGCCGCGGCGGACGTCCGGACCTGGCCGGTCCCCACCTGGGCGCGGTCCGGGCACCGACCCTGCTCATCGTCGGCGGTGACGACACGGTGGTGCTCGACCTGAACCGCTCGGCGCAACAGCAGATGCAAGCCCGGGTCGAGTTGGTGGTCATCCCCGGTGCCACCCACCTGTTCGAGGAGCCAGGGACGCTCGAGGCGGCCGCAGGGTCCGCCCGCGACTGGTTCCTCGAACACTTCGACGCGGCCACGTGACGGGTCGACTACACCGGCGTCTGCTGGTGGATCGCCAGCTTCCAGTCGGCCCCGTCGGTCACATAGGTGCTCGACACCACGGCCTGGTATTCGACGTCGAAGTCACGGCGAGCGACGACCCGGTAGGCAAGCACGGCCACCGTGTCGGCCAGCACCACCAGCTTCGGTGCCCGGATGCGGAACCAGGCCCAGCTCGCACCGCTGATCCGATCGAGCGCGTCGGCACCGGTCGCCAGCCCGGCCACCACGCCGCTGCCCGGCACCAGCACCGCGGCATCGTCGACGAGTCGATCGCGAAAGTAGGCACGGCCGGTGCCGTCGACCAGGGACTGCCATCCCGCCCGCTCCAGCTCCACCAGCGTCGCCTGCAGATCCACGGACCACTCACTATCACGTCCCGACCACCCCCGGTAGCCTGACCCCGATGACCACGAGCGCCGCCACGATGCGCACCTGCCGCGAGGCCCCCACATGAGCACCGGGCGCATCATCTTGGCCTCGTCGTCTCCGCGGAGGGCGGCACTGCTGCGCCAGATCGGGCTCTCTCCCACGATCGACCCCGCCGCGATCGACGAGACGCTCGATGCCGGCGACCACACTGCCCCATGTGAGGCCGTGACCCGCCTGGCCCGCGACAAGGCAACAACGGTCGCCGAGCGTCACAAGGGCCAGCACGTGGCCGTGATCGGCGCCGACACCGTCGTCTGCATCGACGGAGAGATCCTCGGCAAACCGGCCGACATCGGCGAGGCGATCGCCATGCTGCACCGCCTCAGCGGCCAGACCCACGAGGTCCACACCGGGGTGTGCGTGGTGTCCAATGCGACCGACCGCTGCTTCGCCGACGTGGCCACCACCAGGGTCACGATGCGCCAGCTCGACAAGGGTGAGATCGCCGCCTACGTCGCCACCGGCGAGCCCGCCGACGCAGCCGGGGCATATGCCATCCAGGGCCGTGCCGCGGTGTTCGTCGAGCGGATCGAGGGGGACTACACCAACGTCGTCGGCTTGCCGCTCCCCCTCACCGAACGGTTGCTCGCCCAAGCGGGGGTCGAGGTCGCCCTGCGCTGGACCCGGACGTGATCGTCGCCATCGGCGACCTGGTCGACGACATCGTGGTCCGGGTCACCGGAGCCCATCAACCGTTGTCGGACACCCCCGCCACGATCGTGCACCGGCGCGGGGGCAGCGCGGCCAACGTGGCCACCATGGTCGCCCGCTGTGGTGGCCAGGCCCGCTTCATCGGCCACGTCGGTGACGACCACGTCGGCGACCGCCTTCTCGGCGAGATGTCCGACGACGGGGTCGAGCTGGCGGTGCGACGGGGAGGCCGGACCGGCACGCTGGTGGTGGTGGTCGCACCCGACGGCGATCGGAGCTTCTTCACCGACCGTGGATCCTGCAGCGACCTCTCGGATCCCGACCCAGGATGGCTCGACGGTGCCACTGCCCTCCACGTGCCCGCCTACTGCTTCGCCGACGAACCGCTCGCCGCCTCCACCGGCAGCCTCATCGCCCACGCCACCGACCGGCAGGTTCCGGTCAGCATCGACGCGTCGTCCACCGCGGTGATCTCCAAGCTGGGCACCAGGACGATGCTCGATCTGATCGACCGAGCCCACGCCGAGGTCGTGTTCGCCAACCGCGACGAAGCCGGCATGCTCGGGCTGGGCCCGGGATCACCGGCCCCCGCCGCGACCTGGACCGTGGTGCGCAACGGCGGACACGAGACCCACCTGATCGATCACCGCGGCGCGACCACCACGGTGATGGTCCCACCGGTCGAGACCGTGGTCGACACCACCGGTGCCGGCGACGCGTTCGCCGCGGGCTGGCTGCTCGCCCGCGAGGGTGCCGCATCGCCGACCGACGCCATCGACGCCGCCCACCGAGTGGCCACCCGCGTGCTCGGCCGCGCTGGGGCCGATCTGGACCGGACCGACACGAGCTCGTGGAGCGACGCGTGAGCAGCTTGCTGCACATCCACGACGAGGTCGCCGATGCGCTGAGGGACCAACAGCCGGTCGTCGCGCTCGAATCCACGATCTTCTCCCACCTGGGGCTGCCGTCGCCGTCCAACGCCGAAGCCCTCGATCGCTGCCTGGCGGCGGTGCGCCAGGGTGGTGCGGTGCCGTCGATCACCGCGGTGCTCGACGGGGTGGCGCGGGTGGGCATCGAGCCCGACGAGCACGACCGCATCCTCGGTCCGGCCCGAAAGGTGGCCGCTCGCGATCTGCCCGTCGCCGTGGCGCAGAGATGGGAGGTGGGGGCCAGCACCGTCTCGGCGGCGCTGGCGCTGGCCGCTCGAGCCGGGATCGCGGTGTTCACCACCGGCGGCATCGGCGGCGTGCACCGCGACGCCCACATCACCGGCGACGTCAGCGCCGACCTCGACGCGCTCAAGTCGTTCCCGGTGGTGACGGTCTGCGCGGGGGCCAAGGCGTTCCTCGACCTCGCTCGGACCCTCGAACACCTCGAGAGCCTCGGGGTACCGGTGGTGGGCTGGCGCAGCGACCAGTTCCCGGCGTTCACCACCAGGACCAGCGGACTGCCCGTCCCACATCGCGCCGACACCCCCGGCGAGATCGCGGCCATGGTGGACGCAACCCGTTCCATCGGCGCCACCCACGGGTTGCTGGTCACCGTGCCGGTGCCCGAAGCCGACGCCATCGCCCCCGAGGTGCTGGAGCTGGCCACCGCCGAGGCCCTCGCCGACGCGGCCGAGGCCGGGGTCGTCGGAGCCGCGGTGACCCCGTTCGTGCTCGGACGGATCGCGTCGGCCACCGACGGAGCGTCGGTGGCGGCCAACCTGGCGCTGGCCGAACACAACGCTGCGGTCGCCGCCGAGATCGCCGGCGCGATCGCCGCTGGAGAGCGGAACCGGCGCTAGTCCGGCAGACAGGGGTGCAGGATCGATCGAACCAGGACGATGAGATCGGCACGCAGGTCGTCGTCGGGGCCGCACCGTGGACGCACCTCGGGCCCATAGATCATGCGGATGTCGACCATCGAGATCATCGCCGTCATGGCGAGCTGACCGGCCCGCTCGGGATCGGGGTGGGTCAGCTCGTCGCGGTGGTCGACCAGCACCTCGGCGAACCCCTCGGCGCAGGCGGTCCAGACACCGAGGCGGGCGTCGCGGAACGCCTCGTCGTTGGGTGCGGCGATCGCAGCCGCGTGGAACACGGCGCCGGCTTGACGGTAGGCGTTGAGCACCGCGTCGACGGTGCGCTCGACGATCTCGACCAGTGGCGTGTCGGCGAAGGTGGCCGTGGTCCAGTACGCCTCGGCTTCGGCCTGGAGGCGGGACGCGACCTGTTCGACCAGCACCCGCAGCACGCACGACTTGTCGTCGAAGCGGGCGTAGAACGATCCGACGGTGCGGCCGGCCCGCTCGCAGATGTCGTTGACCGAGATCTCGTCGAAGCGCCGCTCGGCGAGCAGCTCGGCGGTGGCGTCGAGAAACCGGTTGAGGGTCTCCTCGCTGCGCGCTTGGCGTGGCCGGCGCACCCACTCGGAGCTGGCGAGCCCCTTCGGGAGCCCGACCCGGCTCGTGTTGTCGGCTGCTACAGACACTGGTACCCCCCGGTGAGAGGCACCCGCGAGGCGCCTCGAGAATGAACTTACGATAGCAGGGAGTCGAGCCCCCTCCCAGCGGGTTACCGATCAGTTACCAGGGTCGAGCAATCCGGCGTGGGGCCCGAGCATCGACGTGTCGAACAGCCGGCCCATCTTCGAGTACTCGGCGCTCAAGGCCTTGACCAGGTCGGCCATGGTCACCCGGTCGCCGCGCTGGGCCGCCCGGAAGGCCGCGGTGAGGGTGACGTTGCGGATGACCCCACCCGACAGCTCGAAGCGGGTGGCGAGGAAGTCGACGTCGAGGTCCTCGTCCTGAGGAAGCGTCTCGGGGAGGTGTCGCCGCCACAGGGTGAGGCGGTGATCGACGTCGGGGATGGTGAAGTGCACGATGATGTCGAGGCGACGGGTGAAGGCCTCGTCGATGTTGGACCGCAGGTTGGTCGCCAAGATGGCGATGCCGTCGAAGTGCTCCATGCGCTGGAGCAGATAGGCGACCTCGACGTTGGCGTAGCGGTCATGGGCGCCGCTGGTCTCGGAGCGCTTGCCGAACAGCGCATCGGCTTCGTCGAAGAACAAGATGCCGTTGATCCCCTCGGCCTCGTCGAACACCCGGCTGAGGTTCTTCTCGGTCTCCCCGACGTACTTGTCGACCACGGTGGAGAGGTCGATGACATAGAGGTCGACCCCCAGCTCGCCCGCGATCGCCTCGGCCGACAGCGTCTTTCCCGTGCCCGAGTCGCCGGCGAACAGCGCGGTGATGCCACGGCCCCGCGACCCGAGACCGCGCATCTTCCACTCATCGAGCACCCGGTCGCGGTGACGACCTCGCTCGACCACCTGGGCGACCTGCTCGAGCTGGTTCTGCGGCAACACCAGGTCGTCAAAGCTGCTCCGCGGCGCGATCCGCTCGGCAAGCTGTTCGAGACGACCGGCCGCCTGGGTCCTGGCCCCGAGACGGACGTGGGTGCCGTCGACCGGCGCGGCGTCGGCCGCCGCAGCCAGGTGCGCAGCCACCGCCGCCCGCACGGTCTGTTCAGGAGTGAGTCGCAGCACGGCGACCACCTCGTCGACGCCCTCGCCCAGCTCCACGCCGCGGGCCGCCAGGGTACGCTCCCACAGCTCGATCAGCGCTGCCGGTTCCGGGCGTTGGGCATCGACGGTGAAGGGAACGATGCGGCTCCACGACGGCTCCCAGGCCGACGAGCCGACCAGGATCACCGGCCACGGGTTGTCGAGCAGCGGAACCAGCGCCTCGACGTCTCGGTTGGTGATGGTCTCGATGGGGCCGACGACGACTGCCGCGTCGTGCAATCCGCCTTCCCGGGCGATCGCCGCAGCGAGCCCGTAGGGGTGGTGGTCGGGACCCGCGCGGCGCAGGTCGAACCCCACCGCGGTGATGCCGAGCTGATCGAGCGCGGCCGCGGCGTAGGCATGACCCGAGACCGCAGGCCGCTCACGGATGTAGACGATGCGGACCCCAGCACTGAGCACCTCGGCGATCTGATCGGTGCCCGGCGCCGGCACCGCCACCAAGGGCGTCTCGAGGCTGCGGAGGAGCGGGTCGACCCCGGCCACCCCCTGCAACGCCCGCACCATCCGGTCGGGGACCCGCAGCGGGCGCAACGCGACGGGAAGCTCGGGCTGTTCGATCGACACCAGGTGGTGCCGGACCAGCGCCGACCGCTCCGACAGGACCTCGACCAGACCTGCTTGGTCGACGGGGAGCCCGACCAGCTCCAGGGCGAGCCCCACCGTGGCGGTGGGTGTCGTGAGACCCGGCTGGGCCCGTGCGCACAGCTCCCGTACATCGGTGTCGAGCTCGGCGGCGACCGCGAACAGCAACACGTCGAGCTCGGCATGGGTGAGATCGAACGACCTCTGGATGGCACCCAGGCGGGTCGACGCCCCGTCGTCGAGCGCGGCGTCGATCTCGCCCTCCACCTTCTCCAGCGCCTGGTCGACGGCGGCGAGATCGAGTCGGAACGATCCCGGTGGGTCGGCCTCGGCCAGCCTCGACAAGCGGTCGATCACGAGCCGCATGCGAGCCTGGAAGTGGGAGTCGGACAACGCGTCGGGATCCATCTGACCACCGGAGCGCTCCGACGAGGGGCTCGAGCTCTTGGAGGACCGCGGCACGGCCTCATGCTGGCACACCACCGCGTGCTGGACCCCGCACCGACGAGACCGACGATCTATGCTTCCCGGCCACGACGACCGGGGAGCGGCATGGGACGAGGCAAGAAGGACAAGAAGAAGGCCAGCACGCCGGTCGCGGCCCCCGAGGTCTTCGGCAACCAGCACCTGAGCGGCAAGGCCCAGTCGATCGGCCAGGATTCGGCCAACGAGGTGTTCAAGGTCAACTACAAGGACCAGTACGCCATGGACGGCGAGACGTCCGGCTACTTCAAGCCCGACGCCACCATGGCACCGGCCAAGAACGCCGTCGGCGCGTCACGACTGGCTCAGGGCATGGGCTGGGGAGACCTCATCCCCGAGACCCACTACGCCACCCACGACGTGAAGAACATGCATGGCAAGAAGATGAAGGGGGTCGAGGGGGCGGTGTCGAAGGCCGCCGAGGGCAGCCCGCTGATGAGCCCCGTGTTCGACACGCTCAAGGAGAGCCACAAGGGCGGCTCCACCGACGGGGTCAAGGTCAAGGGCGGAAAGGCCTACGAGCTCAGTGGCTTCGAGACGAACGGCGACGTCGACCTCTCGAAGCCGAACACCCAGAAACAGCTCAACCAGTTGCAGTGGTTCGATGCCCTGATCGGCAACGAAGACCGCCACGGCGCCAACATCCTCGTCGATCCCAAGACGGGCGAGGTGTCCGGCATCGACAACGACCTGTCCTTCGGCAACGGCATGCAGGCCACGAGCCGCTACAGCAAGCTCCCAGGCAAGGAGAACGAGGACTTCAGCAAGGGTCGCGACGGCAAGTTCCTCGGCCTTCCCGACCAGATCGACGAGGATACGGCGGGCAAGCTGCTCGGTCTCAGGCCGGAGGCCATCGCCTCCATGCTCGACCCCGAAGACGCCGAGGGATCGGGGATGAGCGAGAAGGAGCTTCAACAGACCTACCAGCGCTTGGCGCTCATCCAGCTCGAGATCGCCAAGCACCAAGACGAGGGCAAGGTCGTCTCGGAGTGGGACGACACCACCTACCAGGCGGCGCTGGATGCCGAGATCAACTACGGCAACTTCAAGCGGGAGATCCCCCGCAGCTATGTGCAGCGCCACGACAAAGCGCTGAAGCGGGCCGCCGACCCAACCGACACCGACTGGTGGAGGAAAGGCAATCGAGCCGCCGACTCTCCCGGCTCGTTGGGTCTTCCCGTCCCTCAACCAACCCCTGCGCCACCGGCGACCGCTCCGGTCCCCACGCCCACGCCCACGCCGGCTTCCACATGGGTGGAACCGTCCGCTTCGCCGCCGCAGCGCAAGCGATCCGGGCTCACGCTGGGCAGCCGCCCCTCGCCCCGACCGGTGCCACCACCCCAATCGGCCAAGCCCAACCGCACCATCCCCCGGCCCGCACCCCCGACCACCCCGCCGCCGGTGCCGCCCCAGTCGGCCAAGCCCAACCGCACCATCCCCCGGCCCCTGCCACCGACCCCCGGAGGCGGCGGCACCGCCACCAAGACCGCCCCGAAGGCCAAGCCGGTGCTCGACCGGCTGAAGGGCACCCCCTTCGACGACATGTAGGCCCGCTCCAGCACGGGCCACCGGGGCGTCGGTACACTCCTCGGACCGGCCAGGAGTGGGAGCGCCCGATGGGACTGTTCGGCAAGAAGAAGAAGTCCAAGCCGCTGAAGGAACCCGAGGTGTTGACCGACAAGCACCTCAAGGGCGCCAAGTCACTCGGCAACGACACCGCCAACCAGGTGTACAAGACCCAGTACAAGTCGGGAACAGGCATCGGCGGCTCCCGGGAGGGCTACTTCAAGGGCGACTCCGAGGACACCACCGCCCGCTACGCGGTGGGCGCGTCGAGCCTGGCCAAGGGCATGGGCCTCGGTCACCTCATCCCCGAGACCCGCTACGCCACCCACAGCGTCAAAGACGCCGACGGGAACAAGCACAAGAAGCAGTTCGGCGCGGTGTCGGCCGGGGCGAAGGGCGACGCGCTGGCCTCCAACGTGTTCGACACCGACCAGACCCAGGACGTCAAAGCCAACTACGACCAAATGAGGGGCCATGGCATCGACACCACCATGGATAAGCAGGCCGTCGACAAGGGCTACAAGAAGCGCCAGGGCAAGAAGAAGAGCGACGTCTCCTACATGGGAATGTCCGGCGCCGAGCTCAACGAGGTGGACCTCAGCGACCCCGCGATCCAGCAGCAGCTGAACCACCTCCAATGGTTCGACGCCCTGATCGGCAACACCGACCGCCACGCCGGCAACATCCTCGTCGACTCCGACACCAAGCAGGTGAAGGGAATCGACAACGACATGGCCTTCGGTCGGGGCATCACGGCCAAGTTCCAGAACGGTGACATGAACGAGGAGTTCGAGAAAGGCGCCGAGGGCAAGTACCTCGGATTGCCGGCCCAGATCGACCAGGACATGGCCGACAAGCTGCTCGGGCTCGACGACGACACGATCAAGGAGATCCTCACCTCGGGTGGGCCCGACCATCCAGGGGCCACGTTCTCCGACGACGACCTGCAGAGCACCTACGACCGGCTGGCGGTGATCAAGGCCAAGGTCCAGGGGATGGTCGACAACGACCAGGTGCTCGACGGCTGGGACCGCAACACCTACCAGAGCGCGCTCGGCGAGGACCGCGACGCCCGCAAGAACTTCAAGAACACCGACGGCTTCGGTTCATATGCCCAACGCCACCACTTCCAGATGCAGGAGGCGATGGACACCAACAACCCTCAGGCCTGGCGCAAGGGACACCGCACCGGCGACACCACCCCCTCGCCCAAGCCAGCCGTGCCCGACCGTTCCACCAAGCCGGCGCTACGACCAAAGCCGACGGCGAAGCGGACCCCGCCGCCGGTGCCACCCCAGTCGGCCAAACCCAACCGCACCATCCCCCGGCCCGCGCCACCGTCGATGCCGCCGCTCCCACCGACTCCCAGCGGTGGCGGCACCGCGACCAAGACCGCTCCCACGTCCAAACCGGTCCTCGACCGGCTCAAGGGCACCCCCTTCGAGGGGATGTAGCTCCCGTTCGCTCTAGTCGCCGTCGTCGCCAAGCAGCGACACCGCCTCGGCGGGGGCGAGTCGACCCTCGACCACCGCCGACACCAGCGGGAAGTAAGCCACCGCGGTGGCGGCGTTGTCGAAGATCACCCGCTCGACCATCTCTTCGGTGATGGGGCTCTGCCCCACCGCCAGCCCGGTGCGGAACCGCACCTGGCCGGCGTCGAGCTCGAGCTCGAGGTTGCCCACCGTGAGCTGGCTGTTGGCCCTGGTGGTCAGCTCGGCCACCGCATCTCGACGTTCGGGTGGGACCGGGTCGGGATGCACCGAGTACACGACGATCTGGCCGACCGAGTCGACCACCACCGCCGCCAACGGGAAGGCCTGCTCCTCGGTGCGGACCACGGTGCGGATCATGCTGTCGTCGACGTCGACGGGCCAGTCCCGGGATTCGAGGAACTGCACCACTGCGTCGGCCAAGCGGCTCATCGCCACCTCCTCTGGATCAGGTCGAGCATGGCACAGCGAAGGCGAACCGACCGGGGTCGCCCGTACTTGGTACGATCCGGCGGGCTGCGGGCGCTGCGTACCACTCGAGTGGACCACCAGTGCGTGCGGTGTTCACACCATGTTCCACCTCATCGATCACGCGCTCGAACAGTACCTCCGCTCCGAGGTGCCCCT
Organism: Acidimicrobiales bacterium; assembly: GCA_034521975.1. NCBI lineage: Bacteria > Bacillati > Actinomycetota > Acidimicrobiia > Acidimicrobiales > Acidimicrobiales bacterium. The sequence goes on from JAXHLR010000003.1 coordinate 224,556, forward strand.
TCCGTCGACCGACGTCGACGTCGCCTTCAACGCGCCTGCCAAGGACTGGAGCGCCCGGCTGTCCCGTCCGACGGTCAACCTGTTCCTGTGGGACATCCGCCGGTCTGCCGCCCAGCAGCGGGCCGGGCTCGAAGAGGTCGAGATCGAGGGCAACAAGTTCCGGCGCATCCCGCCCCGGGCCCTCGAGATGCGCTACCTCGTCACCGCCTGGTCGAGCGAGCACCGCGACGAGCACCAGCTGCTCGGCAACGTGGCCCAGAGCATCCTGTCGAACCGGTGGATCCCCAACCAGTTCCTTCCCGACGGGTTCGAGCTTCCCGACCGCAGGCCGGTCGAGCTGTCGCTCACCACCACCTCCGACCTCAAGCCCAACGACTTCTGGAGCTCGATCGACGGCCAGCTCAAGCCCGGGCTCGACATCATCGTGACCTTCCGGGTGGCCACCACCCTCACCGAGGTCGCCGAACCGGCCAGCGAGGTCGACGTCGGCCTGGGCGACAAGAACGATCCGTCGCGATCGTCGTCACGGTCCTATGTGACCGGACGAACCAGCAACCCCGACGCCGTCGGACGAGCGGTGCGCACCCGTCGGGGCAAGGCCACCGTCCAGGAGACCGGAAACTTCGTGGTACCGGGTGAACCGGGCGACGAGCTGACGATCGATTCCGAACCCCCTCTCACCACGGAGATCCCCGCCGACGGGCGTCTCGAGCTCGAGTAACTGCCCCACAATGCGCGTCGAGCTGCGGACCCCCTTCATCGAGACCCGCCCCAAGGAGACCTGTCGGGTCGTCCTCGCGGTGCAGAACACCTCCGACGTCATCGACGACGTCACCGCCCACGTCGTGGGGTTCGCACCCTCGGCCGTGCGCAGCGAACCGTCCCGCCTGCCCCTGTTCCCCGGCGCCGAAGGCACGATCAGTCTCGTCATCCGGATCCCCCCGTCGTTCCCGGCCGGCGACCAGGTCATCCCGATCGAGATCCGTTCGACCATCCACCCCGACGAGGTGGTCACCGTCGACCTCCACCTGGTGGTGGCGGTCGACGACGACGTCTCGATCGATGTGCGGCCCCGTTCGCTCACCGGCGGCAAGCGGGGCGAGTTCGAGGTGCTGTGCACCAACCGGGGAAACCGGCCCATCGACCTCACCCTCATCGCGTCAGATCTCGAGTCCGCCCTCACCCACGAGTTCGAGCCTCCCTTCGTCGAACTGCCCGCCGGCCACGAGGTCGTGTCGCTGCTGCGGGTCCGCGGCAAACGTCCCTTCATCGGCCAGAACGCCAACCGGCGCATCACGGTCACCGCACTCGGACCGGATCGCCAGCTCGACGCCGAAGCCACCTTCTCGCAGCTGCCCCGTATCCGCCGGGGGCCGGTCACGGTGCTCATCCTCGCCGCGATCATCGGTCTGTGGGCGCTGCTGTTCCTGTTCGCGATCAACACCTCGCTGTCGTCGGAGCCGCTGACCAAGGAGTTCCCAGGGACCGCGCTCGAGTCGATCGGCCACGCGCTGGCCGCCGAGGAGCCGATCGTCGGGGCGGCGTCGGCTCGGGTCGATCCGATGACCACCGGTGGCGCGGTCAGCGGCACGGTGGTGGCGGCCAGCACCGACGAGCCGGTGGGGCGCATCACCGTCGAAGCGATCCGCCAGACCCGCGACGGCCCGGTGCTCGCCACCGCGGCGGCGACCGACGACGAAGGGGCCTACGAGCTGGTCGGACTCGTCGCCGGCACCTACACCCTCCGCTTCACCGCACCCGGGTTCGAGGACGTCTGGTACCCGGCCGCCGACAGCGAAGCCGCCGCCCAGACGGTACGGGTCACGGTGGGCGACACCCTCGACGGCGTCGACGTGGCCATCACCGGCGAACCCGGCGGGATCGTCGGATCGGTCGACATCGGCGAGGCGGTCGCCTCGGTGCCGGTCACCGTGACCGCCCGCGCCGTGGTTGACGGCACCGTCGGCGCGGTCGTCGCCGAAGGCACCACCGACGAGACCAACACCTACAGCCTCGCCCCCCTGGACACGCCCGCCACCTATGAGCTGACCTTCACCGCCCCCGGCTACCAGACCGCCACCGCCGAAGAGCGGATCGACGGCGGCGAGATCGGGGTCGCCAACACGGTGCGGCTCAGCGCGGGCGAGGGTTCGATCAGCGGCTCGGTCACCTCGGGCGGCCAACCTCTCGGCGGGGTCGCGATCACCGCCACCTCCGGCGAGGAGGAGTGGACGACCGCGACCCCGACCAGCGGCGTGGTGGGATCGTTCGAGCTCCAAGAGCTGCCGACCCCTGGCACCTACACCCTGACCTTCGAGCTCGACGGCTACAGCAGCGAGACCATCGCCATCGCGCTGGGACCCGGCGAGTCGCGCGGCGGGATCACCGTCGACATGGAGGGCGGCACCGGCACCATCAGCGGACAGGTGAGCACCGACGGCTCGGGCCTCGGTGATGTCACCGTCACCGTCACCGGCGGACCGTCGCAGGCCTCGACCACCTCGCTCACCGCCGGCGACGTCGGCTCGTACCGGCTGAGCGGCCTCACCACGCCGGCGCGCTACACCCTGACCTTCTCCGCCGACGGCTACCAGGCCGAGACCGTCAGCGTCGACCTGAGCTCGAACCAGTCGGCCAGCGGTGTCGACGTCACGCTCCGACGCTTCGCTGGGCTCGATCGCCGGGCAGGTCGTCGACGACACCACCGGCGATCCGCTGAGTGGGGTCGAGATCGCCATCACCGACGGCACCACCACCAAGGAGAGCCTGTCGGCGTCGTCACCACCCGGTGAGTTCCTGGTGTCCGGGCTCCCCGAAGGCGCCTGGTCCCTCACCTTCGTGCTCGACGGCTACGTCTCCCACACCGAGCTCGTGGTGCTCGACCCTGGCGAGGACACGACGATCACTGCCAACATGTCACCGGTCTCCACCAGCGCCCCGACCCCATGAGCCGTCATGCGCGTTGACGTCACCCCCGATTCGCTCGACGTCGACCCGGGTCGCCCCGCGGGCCTGGGGGTGTCGATCTACAACGACGAATCGGTCATCGTCGCCTACCGGGTCCGGGTGCTGGGCCTCGATCCCGCCTGGGTGAGCATCGACGCGCCCCGCCTGTCGCTGTTCCCCGACACCACCGAGGCGGCCCAGGTCCTGCTGGACATCCCGCCCGAGGCGCCGGCGGGCACTCGCCGGATCGGGATCGAGGTCACCTCGCTCACCGAGCCGACGGTCACCGAGATCGTCGAGATCGAGATCCGGACCCCCGAGGAGCCCACGGGCCGTCTCGAGCTCGAGCCGCCCTCGGTGTACGGCACCAAGACCGGGACCTTCGGCGTGACCGTCTCCAACGAGGGAAACACCCCACTGGAGATCGAGCTCGAGGCCGAGGACGAAGAGGACCACCTCGAGTTCACGTTCCACCCGACCATCACCCGCCTGGCCCCCGGCGAACGAGGGTTCGTCCAGGCGGTCGCGCGCGGTAGCCGCGCGTGGTTCGGCAACCCGACCGCCCACACCTTCCGGGTCACCGCCATCGAGAACGAGCTGGTCAGCCCGGCGATCGGGACGCTGGTCCAGCGGGCGAGGATCGGGCGGGGCGGGCTCAGCCTGATCGGGCTGTTGCTCGCCGCCACCGTGTTCGCCGTGGTGCTCACCGCCTCGCTGGGCCGGGTGGTGGACCACAGCCGTGCCAACGACGACCTGTTGTTGAACGTCGTCCGCGGCGAGACCGACGAGGAGACGGTGACCGACCCGGGCGGCATCGGCGGCACCGCCACCTTGCTCACCTCGGGCGCCCCGGTCAGCGGCGTCACCGTCGACCTGTTCAGCGCCGACGACCCCAACCAGCTCACCGCCTCCACTGCCACCGAGGAAGACGGTGCCTTCCAGTTCGGCGGACTGGCCGAGGGCGACTACAAGGTACGGTTCCGCGGCGCGGGGTTCACCGAGATGTGGCACGCCGAGGCGTTGACCTTCGACGAGGCCGACACCGTCGAGGTCGTCGCGGGCGAGACCAGCAGCGACATCGACGTGCGGCTGGGCGGGGTTCCGGGGTCGATCACCGGCCAGATCCTGGGCGAAGACCCGGGGGGTGCGGTGGTGACCCTGCAGGTGCCTGCCGAGGCGATCCAGGGCGAGGTCGACGCCATCGTGATGTCGGCAGTGGTCGACGCCACCGGCGAGTTCATGCTCGAGGAGGTCCCCGCTCCCAGCTCCTACGTCCTGCGGGTGGAGAAGCCCGGCTTCGCGCCCGCGGTGCGGCTGGTCAACATCGCCGCCGGCGAGACGATCGAGGGGGTCGAGCTGCGCCTGCGCACCGGTGACGGATCGATCACCGGGTCCGTCGTCGACGACGACGGACCGCTCGGTGGGGCCCAGATCGTGGCCTCCTCGGGCGAGGTCGAGGTTCGGGGTGCCAGCCTGACCCAGGACGGCATCGGGAGCTTCACCCTGCGCGATCTGCCAACACCGGCCACCTACACCATCCAGGTCAGCGCCGACGGCTATCGGTCGGAGACCTTCGCCGTCCGTCTCGCAGGAGGCGAACAGGCCGAAGGGGTGCAGGTTCGGCTCCGCCAGGCCACCGGGTCGATCTCGGGGACGGTGGCCATCGTCGGTGAGGGACCCGTCGGGGGCGTGCGGATCAGCGTCAGCGACGGCGAGAACGAGTACAGCACGCGTTCGCTCAGCACCGGTGACGTCGGGTCGTACCGCCTCGATGGTCTCCCGGTCCCGGGCGGCTACACGGTCACCTTCGCCCGGGAAGGGCTGGCGACCCAGACCCGCTCGGTCCAGCTCGACGCAACCGCCGGCAACGAGCGCACCGGCGTCGACGCCAACCTCACCCGGGCCGACGGCGTGCTGCGCGGCACGATCACCGACGAGAACGGCGTTGCCCTCGGCGGGGTGCAGGTCACCGCCACCTCCGGTGACGACAGTGCCACGACCGTCAGCGCCCACGACCCCCCCGGTGCCTACGAGCTGCGCAACCTGCCCGCGGGCACCTACACCGTCACCTTCGAGCGACCGGGCTCACAGCCACAGGCGGTGCTCATCGCGCTCGCCGCCGGCGAGGTCGAGACCCTCGACGCGGTCCTCTCGCCCCAGGCCTCGCTGGGTGGCACCGTCACCGTGGGCGGCACCGGGACCGCCGGGCTCCAGGTGCGCATCTTCCTCGTCGAGACCTACCCGACCCAGATCCTCGAGACCACCATCACCGCTGGTGACGGCTCGTATGTCTTCGTCGGTCTCAACGCCCCCGAGACCTACATCGTCGAGTTCCTGAACGCCGGAGGCACGGTGGTCGGCACCGAGACCGTCACCCTGCTGGCAGGCGAGCAGCGCGACGACGTCGACTTCAACATTCCGTGACCGGCAACCCGGGCCGGCCGGTGCGATGATGGGCCGATCGGCCCAGGCCACATCCCTGGCCGGTGGCCTAGTCTGGGGCACGTTCCAGGGGTGTGCCACAGGGCACGGCATGAGCCGCGAGAGGGCGCGAGCATGACATCAGGAATCGAGGTCAGGCCCGAGCGAGTCGACTCGACCCCTGGCGAGCCGGTGACGGTCGTGGTCGAGGTCACCAACCTCCTGGCCGAACCCCGGCAGTTCCAGGTGCGCGTCGTCGGATCGGACTCCGGCTGGTCGGGGCCCACCATGGTCACCCCGCTGCTCCAGCCGGGCGCCCACACCGCCACCGAGCTCACCGTCACCCTCCCGTTGGGGTTCCCCTCCGGCGAACACCTCTTGGGCGTCGAGGCGGTCCCCCTCGACGCCACCGGCGCCGCCTCGACCGATCAGCACCAGCGCCGGGTCTCGGACCTGGTGGTCTCGGTGGGATCGCTCGCCGACCTGCACGCGGTGCTCGAACCCCGAAACGTGCGGGGCAAGCGGATGGGACGGATCGGTTCGGCCCTCAGCCCCAGGGCACTGGTCCGCAGCCGCGGCAGCGGGGTCCGTCGCTCCCGCGGCGGACAGGCCACGGTCTCGTTGCGCAACCGCGGGTTCGAACCGATCCACGTGTCGCTCGCCGCGCACTCCCCGGGCGAAGAGCTCGACATCAGCTTCGACCGATCCGAAGCGCTGATCGACCCCGGCCACATCATTCCCGTCTCGACCAAGGTCAAGGGCAAGCGTCCCTGGTTCGGCCGGCCGCGCCGCACCCCGTTCACGGTCACCGCCCGGGGTACGGGAAACGCGGTCACCCTCGACGGCAGCTTCAGCCAGTCCGCCAGGATCCATCCCGCCATGCTCAAGGGGACCGCGATCCTCGCGGTGCTGGCGGTGTGGGCGTCCACCCTGTTCTTCGTGTGGGACGAGGTGGTCGTCCAGGAGGAGACCGAGGAGACGACCGCCGAGCAGGCGGGCGACGTCACCGACGCACCGGGCGACGCGGACGGCGGTGGCGGTGCGGGTGGCGGCAGCGGGAACGGTACGGGCGGCGGCGCCGGGGGCGGAGCCGACGGAGGCGGGGGCGATGGCGCCACCGACGTGCAGGTCGGCTCGCGGATCGAGGCCAGCGGCCAGGTGGAGGCGCGCGAACCCGAAGGCGTCCAGGTGCGCATCCGCTCGGTCTCACTGGTCGACGAGATCAGCGACGACGCCACCTTCCAGGCCAACATGCGCACCGCCCAAGCGTCGGGGGTCAAACTGTTCGGGCGCCGTGGTGGGGTGATCCACAACCGGATCGTGCCCGCCCAGCTCAGCACCAGCACCGACGACGAAGGCCGGTGGGCCGCCAGCGGCCTGGGGGGTCCCGGCTTCTACGAGATCCGGTTCTCCAAGCCCGGCTACGCCACCAAGGCATATGTGGTCGAGATGGCCGAGGACGGATCGCCCATCACCCTCGACGCCGAGCTGGTGGCAGGCGACGGAGCGCTGTCGGGGATCATCAGCGGCCCCGGCGGTCCGCTCGGCGACGCCGAGATCACCGTCACCGACGGAGACGTCACCTTCAGCACCACCACACCCACCACCGGTGCGGTGGGCACGTGGGGAGTCGAGGGGTTGACCACCCCCGGCACCTACCTCATCACCGCATCGCGGCAGGGTTTCGGCACCGCCACCGCGCTGGTGCGGCTCGGTGGCGGCGAGAGTCGCAACGGGGTGTCGATGCGGCTCGAACCGGGGGTCGGGGCGATCACCGGCAGCGTCCGGTCCAGCGCCGGGCCGTTGGGTGACATCACGGTCACCGCCACCAACGGCGACGTCACCCGCAGCACGACGAGCCTCACGGAGGGCCCCGTCGGCACCTTCTCCATCACCGACCTGCCCATGCCCGACACCTACACCCTCACCATCGAGGGCGACGGCTACCTGAACCAGACCCGCGACGTGGTGCTCAACAGCGGGCAGGCCAACGTCGGGATCGAGATGATCGCCAGCACCGGCATCGTCTACGGCCGGGTCACCAATTCCGCCGGCGACCCCATCGGCGGCGCCGGGATCACCGCGGTCAGCGAGGACAACACCTACAAGAACACCACCTCGCCCGACGGCACCTACGAGATGGTGGGTCTCGAACCCGGCAGCTACGTCATCGAGGTCGAGGAGTTCGAGTACCACCCCGGCTCCACCCTGGTGACCCTCGGCCCCGGCACCCTGCGCGAGGTCGACCTCTCGCTCACCCCCAAGGACTCGCTCGCCCCCGAACCCAACAACTCGCTGACCGTGTCACTCTCCGCCCCCGACGTCACCGGCGAGCTGAACGTCACCGTCATCGACCGCGCGAGCGGAATGGAGGCCACCGCCGAGGGTGAAGGCACGATCAACGCGGTGTTCGACGACATCCCGGCCGGGGCCCGCACGCTCGACATCAACGGCGACGGCTTCCAGGAGACGACCGCCTCCGCGCGGGTGGCGCTGAACGGGGCCAACAGCATCTCGGTCACCCTGCGCCCGCTGATCGTTGCCGACTTCACGGTGCTCGGCAACGACGCCGAGGACCCCGGCTCTCCGGTCGAGGGGGCCGATGTGGCGATCGTCCGGCTCAGTCCCCCGTGCGGCCCCAACAGCGAGGCACCCGGCTGCCACGAGCCGCTCGAGACGGTCACCGACCAGAACGGTGAGGCACGCATCCCCGACGAGGACGGCAACCCCGAATCGGCGGTCGAGCTCACCGACGGCAGCTACCGGATCGACGTCGATCACCCCGACTACCTGGCCACGAGCTACTTCACCGGTCTCCTGGCCTATGAGACCAACCCCAACCCCGAGCGCGAGCTCGACATCGACCGCCTCGGGATCCTCCGCCTCGACGTCGTCGAGCCCGAGAACCCCGACCCGCCGTTCGAGCCCCAGCCCCTCGACGGCTACACCGTCACCCTCGACCCCCCGTACGGCGACGACGACCACGTCCACGACGCCGACGAACACCCCCTCGAGATCCGTGGGATCCCCCAGAACACCTACAACGCGTCGCTCGCCCTCGACGGCTACAACACCGTCACGCTGTCGGGGCTCTCGGTCATCCTCAACAACATCCTCGAGCGGCGGGCGACGATGTTCCCGAGCGAGACCACCACCGGCCGCGTGGTCTGGGTCGATACCGGACCTGACGGCAATACCATCCCGATCCAAGGTGCCGTGGTCCAGATCGAGGGTGCGAGCGACTACGACGAGAACGGCGACCCGGTCTCGGGCGCCTTCCCATCCGACCTCACCGACGCCAACGGGCAGTTCGCGTTCCCCAACGACGGGGAGCTCGGCCCCGTGTTCGGCGACGCCGACCTGACGATCACCCACCCCGACTTCGACGGCCCGCTGGTGGTGAGCGATCAACCGGTCGGCGAGAACCTCGGCGATATCGAGCTCGCCCCGTTGGACGGCTTCCTGAACATCAGCGCTCTCCTCGAACATGGTGTCGCCGACCCCGACCTCCTAGACCCCGCGGACCCGGCCGACATGGAACTCCGGTTCTCCGACGGGCCCGCAGGGTTCGACGAGGGGCCATACGCGCCGAGCTCAACCGGAACCGAGATCGCTGGCTGGAGCTTCAGCTCCACGTTCAACCACGGCTCTCTCGCCCCGGGCACCTACCAGGGCGAGATCACCCACACCGACGCCTCGCAGGGGGCGACGTTCACTCCCGCCACCTTCGAGATCTTCATCCCACCCAACCAACCGGTCAACGAACCTGGCCTGGTCCTGTACCGACAGGGAAGCATCTCCGGCACCACGCGGTTCTTCGATGACCCGACCGATCTCACCGCACCGACACCGCTTGCCGACGCCACCGTCACCCTCGAGATCATCGACGGCGGCGGCAACGTCATCGAACAGGTCGACACCGTCGACAGCAACGAGTTCGGGGGCTTCTCGTTCGCCGAGCTCGACACGGGCCCGACCGGCGACCCGATCACCTACCGGTTGATCGCGGAGAAGGAAGGCCACACCGACGAGCTGACCGGAGGTGCGGACACGATCGAGCTCGCGCTGGGCGTGGGCCAGGAGACCACCGCCCAGGATCTGCTCCTGCGCCGGCAGGCGTCGATCTCGGGCACAGTGCGTGGCACGTCGACCTCGGGCGGTGAGGTCCCCCTCGAGAACGCCACCGTGTCGATCGAGCAGAACGGCGGGAGCGTGGTGATCGAGGTGCAGACCGACGAGGACGGCGACTTCGTGGCCTACGGGCTGGAACCGAAGGAGTACTTCGGAGATCCAACCTCGGTGCCCGACACCGTGATCACCATCACCGACGCCAACGACGACTACGAGGAACTGGTGGTCGCCCTCGACAACAGCAACCCCGACGTCGGGGGCCCGCTCGGCTGGGGCGAGCAGCGAACGATCACCCCACCGACGCTCGACCTGCCGGTGAAGCCCGGCACCGTCCGGTTCTCGGTCGAGAGCACCGCCGGCGCCCAGGACGAGCCCGACGGCCTGGTGTTCACCCTTCACCGGACCGGCGGCGGCGACCCCGGAGCCAACGACCCCGACACCGCCTGCGATGGGAGTAGCGGCACCCTGATCGCCGACCAGGACGACGTGACGCCCGACAGCAGCGGCGATCTGCCGGTGTACGAGATCGGAGAGCTCGAGCCCGGCTGCTTCGTGCTGTACCTCAACGCCCCCAACCACGCTCCTGTCGCCAAGGAGTTCTACGTCCAACCCGACGAGACCCGCGACTTCACCGGCGACGGCGAGGGTGCGATCCCGCTCGCCCGCCAGGAGATGACCGTCAAGGGCACGGTCACCCTCAGGGTGGGCAGCACCGACCTCGACGATCGCAGCGGCGTTGCCGTTCAACTCCTGCAGGACAGCAACGAGGTGGCGGGCTTCGACGACACCACCGACGGAAGCGGCAACTACAGCATCGCCGACATCGAGGACGGCACCGACTACGCCGTCGAGTTCAGGCTCGACGGCTACCAGACCGAGACCTCCGACACGTTCACCGCGTGCCTCGGCCAACTGCTTCCCGCGACCTGTCCCTCCGAGGACGACCCGACGATCATCATCGACCAGACCCTCACCGCGATCCAACACGATGTCACCGTCACGGTGCGATCCGCCGTCGACGGCCTCCTGGAGGGCGCGGAGGTGCGTCTGGTCCACGACCCCCAGGCCGCGGACAACACCACCGACCAGAGCTATCCGTCGCCGACGGGTTCGCTCCCGACCAACATCGACGGTGAGGTCACCTTCAGCGCTGTGGTCCCCGGGCACTACCTCATCGAGGTGCTCGAGGACGACGCCGAGGGCGGCCACCTCGACACCACCGAGCCCTATCAGCTCCAGATCGCCGACAACCCCGACACCACCCCCGAGGTCACCATCGAAGAAGCGCTCGTCACCGGTTGGGTCAAGATCGAGGGCTCGACCGATCCCTCACTGACCGGCTCGACCGTGGAGGCACGCTATCAGACGGCCGGCAACGAGGTCGCGGCGAGCTACACCTTCAGCGTGGACGCGAGCACCTCACTCGCCGAGTTCGAAATGTACGTACCGATGGACGCGGCATCCTCGCGCAGCTACGAGATCCTCGCTCATGGTCCCAACGACAGCTACCGATCGGTCGATACCGCGACCACGTCGCTCAGCTCGGGCGACACCGAGGAGGTGGCCACCAACGGCGACCCGCTGCTGATCGAGGAGGGCGCGGACATCACCGTCCGAGTCCGCGAAGACGCGACGTCGAGCACGCTCATCGACGGGGCGACCATCCAGTACGTCGGTCCAGAGGGCACCGAGCTGGTGACCGACGGCAACGAGGGCGACGCCGACGGCACTGCAAACGGCGAGATCGACCTCGACGGGTTGGCACCAGGCGACTACGACATCACCGTCCAGGCCGGCGACGGCCACGACGCCGCCACCGCAAACGGCGTCACGCTTGCACACGGATCGAACGGAACGCTCACCATCGACGTGCGCGCCTTCGGCGCGCTGCGGATCGATCCCAACGGCGGGAGCGGAGGAAGCTCCTTCGAGGTGAAGCTCGTCCCCGAGTTGTCCGGGCAGGCCAACCCGATCTCGCTCCAGGACACCAACAACAGCGCGCGGACCATCGATAACGTGACTACGGGGACCTACGACATCGAGGTCTGTTGGCCCGCGTTCGACGAGACCTCCGGCGATTGCGAGCCCGACGGTTCCAGCGTCTACCACGGGCAGACCCAGGCCACGATCGAGCGGGGATCGACCACCTTCGTGTCGGTCACGCTCGACGAGATCCAACCCTAGGACCGGCCCCAGGGCACCGGCGAGGCCGGGCCGCGACCATTCGCCCGCTGAGCGGGCACCGCCGCGTGTCAGCCGATGATGCCGACGAACACCAGGGCGATGGCGACAGGGATGCCGATCATCGCCACCAGGTAGGGCCAGATCGGGCCGACCTCGGGCTCGGGTTCGGGCGGTGGCGGCGGTGGCGCGGGTGCGGCGATCACCGGCGCCGGCGGCGGCATGGCCGGTGGATGCAGGTCGGCCCCACAGCGGATGCACAAGGTGGCCGAGTGCAGGTTGGGCTCGTTGCACTGCGGGCACCCGATCGAGGCCACCACCTGGCGACCGCCGGCCCCCGGAAGGCGGCGCAGGCCGAACTCGTCGTCGCCCCCCTCGCCCGCCGGCTGATCGCCGGAGCGGACCCAGAACAGCGGGAAGTCGCAGCGCCGGCAGAACTCCTGGGCGTTGCGTCGCACCTGGTCGAAGTAGCTGACCGTGCCACAGCTCGGGCAGGTGATCTCGACGGTCGGGGCGTGGGAGTCCGACGGGTAGTAGGACTGGCTCACGATCCCACCGCCTGGGGCATCTCGGGCCACACCAGCTCGTTGCTCACGAAGATCTGGGTGGGGATGTTGGCAGGGAGCTCGTCGAGCACCAGAGCCACGAAGTCCTCCGTCGTGGTCCAACCGGTCGACTCCACCCGGATCTCGATCCTGGCCGGAGTGGTGGGCGATTCGCCCTCACGGTACACGCCGCCGGTCTCGGTGACCTGCACCGGACCGCCGCACACCAGCTCGAGGAACCGGACCAGACCCCGGCGCGTGCCCCGCCATGCGAGGATGGCGCTCGACTCCTGCACGATGCGACGCTGGAGTCGGTCGGGCAGCGACGAATCGATCGAGCGAACCCCCAACCACGACCCCAGATAGGGGACGAAGGGGGTGGGCGCCACCGTCGGATCGGTCAGGTGCTCGAGGTTGTCGACATCTTCGAGATAGGTGGTCGCCACATCCTGGAAGATGCGCACGAACCGGGTGAAGAAGTCGTCCTCGAGCAGGCCCATGGGCAGCTGGGCGAGGAGCCAGTCGTCGCGCCTCACCGCACCACCACCTGGTGGTGTGCGGACAGGAACAGCGACTGGTCGTCGAGTCGGATCAGCTCGCGACCGGTCCCGTGGCGCACGCCGGTGCGCAGGTCGTACTCGAAGAACAGGATCTCCTCGACCCGGTCGACACCGTCGATCGCCTCGATCAGCTGGGCGACGCTGGCGGCGTTGAGGTCGGTGTCGAAGGGCCAACCCTCGTCGTCGGTGCCACCGGTGAGCGGGTTGATGAACCGGTAGAGCGCGTCGAGCGCACGCTGGCGCACCAGACCGGCGGGACGCCCGGGCAACGATCGCAGCAACGCCGCCACCGTGACCCCCTGGTAGTAGGGCGTGCCGATCTCGACGCGGGTGCCGACCAGGCGACGCTCGTCGAGATGGGTGCCGATCTGGTCGACCAGTTCGTTGGACAGGGCGAAGTCGTCGAGATCGAGCTCGCCGACCGGGGCGGCCAGGCGGGGCACGACCAGCATGCGGATCGGACCACCGGGCGTTGAGGACGGCAGGCACCTCGCCCGGGCCACCTCGGCCGAGGCCTCGACGGTGAGGCGCTCGAAGTCCCTGGCGGTGACCGCCCGCTGCCCGGTGCGCAGGGACATGGGGCCGCGCTGCTTGGCGTTCTCGACCGACTCGGCGTCGGCGCCTCCCCGGGCGGGCACCAGGTTGGTGACCCGGTCGATGTAGGGGATCGTGGTGCGAAGCTGGCGCAGCGTGCCGCTGCCGACGTTGCCGATGGCACCGCCGCCGGTTCGGTAGGCGGCGAGGATGATCTCGGCCCCCTCGGGAGGGATCGCACCGTGCTGGCGGACCCCACCGTCGGGATAGCGGATGCGCGGCCCGAACTTCACCTGGCCGGAGGCACCGTCGAAGGTGATGTGACGGTCGGCGGGACCCGAGTCGGCGAAGTCGACGACCTCCTGCCACTGCTCGACCCCGTCGGGGGTGAGGACCTCGATGTGCTCACCGGTCTGGCGCGGCAGCACCGGTGGGTTGGCGACCCGGAACACCTGGCCAGGTGACCCGTCGCTCCGGCCCAGCAGCTCGGACTCGACCCGGCGGCTGTGCTCGGCCTGGACCGTCCCACCGAGGCTGGCGGCCAGGATCCTCCGCACCTGCGGCGAGGCCTGGTACTGGGGCTGGTCGGCGGCGGCGACGGTCAACCGGGCCCGCAGCCAGTAGCCGCGGGTGCCTCCGAGGGTCAGCGGGGCGTGCTCGAGCGGGACCACGAGGATGACGAAGCCGTCGCGGTTGAGCCCGCCGGTGGAGTCCTCGTGGACCTTGGCCGGGATCCAGGCCTCGCCCGACCAGACCTCCCACGCCAGCGGCGGCCGGCTGGGGTCGACCCCGATCCCTTCGATCGATGCCTCGACGTCGAGGCGCAACAGGTTGCCGGCCAGCGTGGTGGAGAACCCCAGGTAGAAGGCATCACCGGGAGACATGGGCTCGGAGCCGAAGCACATGACCGTGTCGCGCTCGTAGCGCAACGCGTCCCAGACATCGGTGAACTGCTCCTCGTCGGCTCCTGCGGTCAGCGACGCCACCAGCTCGGGCTGGCGGATCTCGAGCGTGCGCTCGGTGCTGAAGATGACCTGCGACCCGTCGGCCTGGGGGGTGGTGGCGACCTCGGTGGCCGCGGGGACGCGCACGACGTCGTCGGTGATCGACGACAGCCAGAAGGTGAGATCGGCCCGGGCCACCGACGGTGGGAACAGCTCGACGCCGACCAGCTCGAGGAACTTGGTGTAGTACCGGTCGGGAACCTGGTTGAGCCGGTACAGCACCATCTCGCTCATCCAGGCGAACAGCTCGATGAGCGCAACACCGGGATCCGAGACGTTGTGGTTGGTCCACTCCGGGCAGTGGCGGGGGATCAGGCGTTTGGCCTCGTCGACCAGATCCTGGAACCGTCGATCGTCGAGATCGGGGCTCGGCAGGGCCATGACTCAGTCCTCCTCATGAGGAATCACATAGAACGGATAGACCAGGTTGCGGCGATCGTTGGTGGACCGGACGCGGTAGTCGACGGTGATGACGACCGTGCCTTCGCGGTCGGGATCGGGGACGACATCGACCTGGTCGACCTCGACCCGGGTCTCCCACTGGGCGATCGCCTCGCGCACCGCGAAGGCCATGAGCCCCAGGGTGTTGCCGTTGATCGGCTCGAAGAGCAGATCCCAGATCCGGCACCCGAAGCCGGGGCGCATCAGGCGTTCGCCCGGAGCGGTGGAGATGATGACCCGCATCGAGCTGTCGAGCTCGGCCGGACCGCCGGCGAGCGCGATCGAACCCGTGTGGTCGACCCGCATCGGGAACGGAAGGCCGCGCCCGATGAAGCCGCTGGGGTGCGGGTCGGACTCCGAGCGGATGTCGCGGGGGGCGGGGTGCGCGTCGCTCACCCGATGCTCACCTGGGGACCGCCCTTGATGGAGGTGGTCGGTGCGCCCTTGGCCGAGAGTCCGCTGGAACCCATGGTCACCTTGTTACCACCCTGGCTGAGCGCCACCTCCTGCTGGCCCTTGATCGACACCTTGGACCCCTCGAGGCTCAACTCGTTGGTGGCGGAGATGCTGATGGCATCGGCGGTGATCGAGATCGACTTGTCGTCGCCGAAGGTGATCTGGGCGGCACCGGCCTTGATCGAGACCGGCTTGCCTTCCGGGACCTCGATGTCGAACCGGTCCTCGCCGATGCGCAGCATGTAGTCGGTGCCGGGCTTGCCGTTCTTGCCGAGACCCATCTTGATGTGGTGCGGATCGCTGCCGCCGTCGACGAAGTCCATGTAGTGACCGAGGCGGGACCGCACCGACCGGCTGGCGATCGTGCCGTTGTCGATCAGATCCTTCTCGGGGGTGTTGACCTTGCCGTAGAGACCGCCCATCACGACCGGGAACCGGGTGTCACCGCTCTCGAAGGCGACGAGCACCTCGTCGTCGACCTCGGGCAGGAACCAGAAGCCCCGCTCGGGCCCGCCACCGGCCGAGAGCACCCGGGCCCAGTGGCTCTCGTTCTCCTGGGACAGGTAGGGGAACTTCACCTTCACCCGGCCCAGGTCCTCGCCGGTGCCGATGGTGGTGACCGTCGCCGGGATCAGCGGGGGCAGGTTCTGCAGGGCGCCGAGGTGTTCGGGCACCGCCGACCCGGACAAGAAGTCGGCCAGCCCGGTGGGGACCCGGTCACCGGCGGTGAAGCGGGTGGTGTAGCCGTCGTAGCCGTACCGGTGCTCGACGCGGGTGACGTGGTACTTGCCCCCGAGGAGCGCACCGGTCACCTCGACCACCACACCGGGCTTGATCTCGGGGTTTCCCCGCAGCTCTCCCTGAGCCTCGACCGCCGAGGCGACCTGGCTGGTGACGATGGCCTTGGCCAGCGCGGTGGCCTCGGCGTCGGTACCCGCGCGCACGCTGGCGGTGTTCAGAGCGGTGGCCGACTTCAGCCCGTTCTTGGCGCTGGAGGTTCCCGGCACGTTGTTGGTCGGTGGGGCGGTGGACTTGGCGGTGCCGGTGACCATGGTCTGGTTGTCACGGTCCCACCCGCTGACCTTCACTTCGGGGTTGGGCACCGCCGTGTTGGTCACCGAGAACCGCCACAGATCGTCGGTGGAGCTCACCTGCACCGGGGTCGGCGACGACGGTGGCCGGGTGAAATAGAACTTGTCGTCGTCGACCCACCAGTCGACGCCGCAGCGGCGCGCCAGGCTGGTGATGAACCCGAAGTCGGTGTCGGCTTGCAGCACGTAGGGGAGGGTCTCCGATGTGGCATCGATGGTGCCGGTGGACAGTCCTGCCCCGCCGGCGACCTTGTCGACGATGTCGGAGGCTTTCATGTTGACGAAGGTGTTCACCGCGTGCCGCCGGGTCAGCCGGTAGGAGCCGTCGTGGGCGACCACCACGTACTCTCCGGCGTCGGAGCCGTCGCGCTCGGCACCGATCTCGGTCACGTGCAGGCGTCCACAGGTCTTGACGAACGATGCCCCACTCCCCGCGCTCCCTTGCGGGAACGCAACGGTGACCTCGTGGTCGAGCGCGAACGGGAACTCGGTGGTCTGCTCGCCGAGACCCGGCGTGGTGAAGCGCATGATCAACCGGGTCGGGACCTGGTACTGGATCTCGAGCGACAACGAGACCATGTTCTGGGCCCACGACTGGTCGAGCAGGCCGCCATCGACGGTGACCTTGGGGGCGTTGACCAGGGTTGCTTCGATCGCCATCAGGTGCCTCCTGCCGCGTCGACGCGCTGTGGGATGGCCAGCATCGTGCCCGGTCGCAACGCCAGCGGGTCTTCGATGCCGTTGGCGGCCGCGATGTCGCGCCAGGGCGTGGACGTGCCGTAGTGCTTGGCTGCGATCCGGTCGAGGGTCTCGCCCGGCTGCACGATGTGGGTTCGGTGGGGGTGGGGCGTGCCCGACGTGGGGTTCTGACGGCCCCAGTTGTCGTCGGGCTCGAACTGCTCGAGCGAGAGCTGCACCCTCGCCCGAAGCGGAACACCGTCGGAGGAGAAGTAGGTGAAGGTCAGCGAGAGGTCGGTGATGACCGACTTGAACGAGTGGAAGTCGCCCCAGTGGAACTGCACCCACGGTGGCCGGCCGTTGCCCGACTCCTCGTCGTAGCCGGGCAGGGTCGTGTCGATCTCCATCAGCAGCAACAGCTTGTTGGTGTGCTCGGTGACGGGACTGCCGTCATGGGTGGTGTCGAAGACCAGGTTGAGGGTCAGCGACCCCGACGTGGCGCCCTGGTAGTCGAGCACCGGCACACCCTTTCCCGGCAGCGACGACCCCTTCCACACGTTGCCGCGGGTCAACGACAGCTCATCGGGGTTGAACAGACAGGGGATGCGTTGGCGGGTCTCGGCCTCGAGAAAGGCCTTCTGGATGGGCATGGTCGGCTCCTCACATCCTCACATGGCTCGCGGCCAGCGCCGGCCACGTCGCTCGAGCTCGCGGATCACACGTGCTTCGAGGGCGTCGAGCAGTCGGTCGATGTCGATCTGTGGTGCTGCGACATCGGGGGCGGCATTGCCTCGACCCGCGCCACCTCCACCGCCGCGGCCGCGTGAACCGTTGGCTTCAGCGCCGGAACCTCCCCCGGCTCCAGCGGAGGGAAAGAGGGTTCCTGCGGGCGATGCCGACGATGGGCCGGACCCACCAGCGCCACCGGAATCGACATCGCCGCCTCCGCTGCCGGCGCCCCCTCCGCCCGAACCGTTGGCCCCCGCAGCGCCACCGCCCGCGACCGCGCTACCCGCTCCGGAGCCACCGGCGCCGGACCCGCCGCCCGCGGGCGGCGACGCCGGCGGTGAACCCACCGGCGCCTTGGCCATGACCTCGCCGACCTTGTCGGCCAGGCGCTCTTCGGCACCGCCCCGGCGGTCGTCGTAGAAGCGGACGAGCGGCGAGGGATTGGCGACATGGGTCAGCTCGTGGGCGAGGATGTCGACCGACCGCGGAGTCTCGTCGAGCGGCCGGGCGAGGTGGACGACATCGCCCGCGGTGGCCGCCAGCTTTCCGACCGAGGCGAGTGCCCGGCGGCTGGCGCCATCGGTGGAGACCCGGACCCGGTCGGGCCGGGGCACGATGGCCCGGGCCATGGGGGTGAAGCGCTCGGGAAGCGGGCGCGGTGCAGATCGATCGCGCCCTCCCAGGGCGTGGCTGAACCGCTCGCCCGGATCGGTGGGAGCGGCGGCAGGCGGCGCGACCGGCTCGTTGCCGACCGGTCGAGTGCCCACCGACGCGTCGGCGGGTCCAGCCCCACCGCTGGCGGGGAGGAGCCCCGCGGCGCGACCAGGGCCACCGGCAGGTGCGCGACCGGAGCCACCAGCGACCGGGGACGAGGCGGGGGCCACCATCGATGGTGCCACCGACCCCAGGTCGGGAAGTCGACGAACCGCTCGGCGAGCGCTGTCGGCCCGAGGTGGCGCCTCGCGGGAAGCCGACCCACCTGATGCGGCTGATGCAGGAACTCGTGGTCCGGCGCTGAGCCGGGTCGATAAAGGCGGTGTGGTGATCGACGCGACGGTTCCGAGGCCCCGCGAGCGGGGCGGTTCCGAAGGGGAGCGAGCCGAAGCCGAGGCCGAACCCGGCACCGACGCCGGGGGCGAGCCCACCGAGGCCGACGAGCCACCCGCGGGGGCGCCGACCACGAACCCACCTGGCGACACCGGCAGATCCGACGAGGGAACCGTCGACGCGAGACCTGGCGAGCGGACACCGGCCGGCCCGATGCTGGGCGACGCGAGACCGGCCGGCCCGACACCGGGCGACGCCACCCCAGCGGTCGCCCCGCCGGGGCGGCCGCGCCCCCAAGCGTCGGGCGACCCTGCTCCCGGAGCGAACCCGCGTGCGGGCGGAGCGGACAGCATGAGCGCGGGCGGCGCGGCGCGCAGCATCGCGGCCAGCGCCGGTTCGGTGCGACGGCCGGGACGACCGGGCCGGCCAGAACTGGCAGGGACACGGTGACGTTCGGTGCCGCCCGCGGCCCCAGATGGCGTGGCCTGGGTTGCACCGGCAGCCGATGATGTGGTCGGAGCCGGGCGTCGCGCCGCCGGGGCCGACCCGGATCGAGCTGTGCCGGCAACGTCGGCGGATCCGGAGCCCAGTCCGGGCAGACCGGCGATGGAACCGGGGCCGACCGGCAGGGAACTGGTGTCGGCGGCAGGCGAACCGGCGGCGGCCAGTCGGGCCGCGAGGTCGGGCGAGGACTCCTGGCGGGTGGCCATGCGCGCCGTCGAGCCCGCCGGTGACGCGGGACCGGCGCTGCGATCGCGGCTCGGCGCGGCGAGGCCGGGCGGCAACACCCCCGTGCCGCGAGGCAGGTCGAGGCCCGAGGCTCCACCGGCACCGACCCCGACGACCTCGCCCGCAAGCACGGCCACGACATCGGCGGTGAACGGTGCTGGCCCGGCAGCGTTCGCGGCCGGGTTGGTGGTGTCCGCAGCAGCAGCGGCGGGCGGAACGGCCGCCGACGCAGCGACAGGCGAGTGGCGGGCGCTGTCGGGCTGCTGCCAGGGGACGGGGCGCCCGAGGCGACCCCTGGCGCGCCGCCCCGTCCGGCCCCCGGGGGCTCGGGACGAACCTCCGCGGCCACCGGGTTGGGAACCTGCCGGCTGTGGACCACTGCGGGGAGCCCGCGGGCGCGCTCCCCCACCGCCACCGGTCCCCGACACCGCCTGGCGGACCTCGTGGTCGAGAGATGGCGGGGCCGACCGGGGGCTGAGGCGACGCGCCGAGGCTCCCGGTCCGGTGTTGCGACCGACCCGTGTGCTGCGACGCGAGCTGGCCGCCAACAGACCACGACGAGGCGCCGGGCGCTTGGGCCTGGCCGCCTCGGCCTGGATCCGTTGGGCGAGGATGTGATCGAGGGTGGCGTCGCCGGTCCGGGGGCGTTCGGGGGCGAAGAGCGACTCGTCCCACTCGGCCGGGGGCGCAACCGGCAACCCGCCGACCGGGAGGTCGGGCACCGCCAACCCCAGTTCGCGGCGCGACGACAACGACAGGCCGGAGTTGAGGGTGAACGAGCTGCTGCGCCGGCCCAACGTGCCGGGCCCGGCGTGGGGGGTCGACCCGACCACACCCGAGCGGCGAGCCCGCAACGGCCGCATCCGTTGACCGATGTCGCGGCCGAGCGAGGGGCCGCCAGCGTCGGCGGAGACGGAGGCGGCGGTGCCGGCGGAGGGAGTGGTGTCGTCGCTCATACCAGCGTGGAGGACCTGAAGCCGTGGTGGGCGATCTCGAGCTCCTCGACCAGCGGATCGCTGGAGTCGGACGCGAACTCGGGGCCCTTCCAGCGGACCGGGAACGCACCTTCGAGCTCCCAGGTGCGCAACCGCTTGCCCTGGGTGTTGGTCATGGTGATGGCCACCGACGACCGGGTGAGTGCGTTGCGGTTGCTGGAGAACCCCTCGCCCGAGCTCTCCGACACCCACGAGAAGAACCGGTCGTTCTGGGTGACTCCGCGGGTGAGCACGATGTTCGGCCAGCTCATGCGACCCGGCAGCTTGTGGACGAACCCGTTCTGGCCGCCCTCGGAGATCTCTTCGACCGCGACGGTGAGCTCGAGCCCCGAGGCCCGGGTGAACCGTCCGACCGCCTGCCCATCGACCTCGACGATGAAGGTCGCGCTGTAGGGCGAGTCCTCGAGGAACGCATCATCCGGCATAGCTTCGGATCCCTTCCCAGGCTCGTCGGTTGAGGTCGGCGACCGACCGGATCAGGCGTGCCCGGTCGCTGTGTTCGAGGTCGAGCAGGGTCTCGAGATCCCAGTGCAGGTGGTAGGCCAGGTAGGCGAGCTCGTCCCAGAGCGCCTCCTGCGGGTATTGCATCATCGCTCGGTGGTGGGCACCTCTTCGATGGCGGCCCGACGTGGGCGCGACACCGGTGGAGCATCGTCGGGCGGTTGGTCGGCACCTTCGTCGGCCGGCGGGGGTGTGTCGACCGGTGCCCGGGTCGACGACGCACCCCGCTCGGCTTCGACGAAGGCCGCGATGTCGGCATCGCTGCCGAAGTTGATGATGCCGTAGACGTCTTGCAGGTACGCGAGGTCGGCGGCGAAGAGCCCCTCGATCTCGCGAGCCGTCACCTGCGACAGCGACCCGAGCTCGGTGATCACCCTCGCCAACACGATGACGGTCAGGAACGGATCGTCGGGACCGCTGACGCGTGGGTCGCGGAGCGGTTCGATCTCGTCCCGGGCCGTCGCCAGCCGCATCGTGCCGCGACGATGCAGCTGGCCCTCCTTGTCGACGAACCCCTTGGGCAGGGTGAAGCTGAACTCGGTCTGCAAGGCGGCCATGGGTCAGCTACTGGGCGCGCTCGAGGCGCTCGTGGGTGATGGTGAGCTCTTCGATCATCACGTCGTCGGTGCCGGCGTCGAGATCCGAAGCCGACCAGTTGGACGGCCAGCCGGACTCGAAGTTCCAGCGGTCGACCTCGGTGCCGGTCGAGTCGTAGATGACGATCGAGCCGTTGTGGCGCTCGATGACGCCGTCGCGCACCTGCTTGTGCCAGTCGGTGACCGCCGCGCTCGCCGAGAAGCCCCGCTTGAGGACGATATCCTCGTAGGTGGTGTGACCCGGTCGCTTGCGGATGACGATCTCTCCGGTGCCGAGCGTCTCTTTGAACTCGACGATGTTGGTGTTGATGGTGAGGCCGGAGCAACCGGTGAACCGGGCGACCTCGACATCTTCGATCTCCAGCACAAAGCTGGAGCCGAGAAACTCATCATAATCGGGCATTGGTGTCTGTCCCTCCTACACGCGACGCCGATCAGGCGGCGTTGTCCTTGAGCTGGCTGATACGGAAGATGACGAACTCGGCCGGGCGCACCGGGGCGATGCCGACCTCGACGACGAGCTTGCCCTCCTCGATGGAGTCGGGCGGGTTCGTCTCGGCGTCACACTTGACGAAGAACGCTTGCTCGGCGGTGGCGCCGAAGAGCGCACCATCGCGCCACAGCCCACGCAGGAACGCACCGACGGTGCGCTTCACACCCTGCCAGAGCTTCATGTCGTTGGGCTCGAACACCGCGAACTGGGTGCCCTCCATGATCGTCGTCTCGATCATGTTGAACAGCCGACGCACGTTGATGTATCGCCAGTCGCTGTCGCTGGACAGGGTGCGGCCGCCCCAGACCCGGATGCCCCGGGTGCCGAAGGGACGGATGCAGTTGATGCCGACGGGGTTCAGCATCCCCTGCTCGGTCATCGTGATGGGGCGCTCGACGTCGAGGGCACCACGCACGATCTCGTTGGCCGGAGCCTTCCAGACGCCACGGGTCTCGTCGGTGCGGGCCCAGATGCCGGCCATGTGGCCCGACGGCGGCACGAGGATCTCGGTGTCACCGTTGCTGGCCGTGGGGTTGTCGACCTTGATCCAGGGGTAGTACATGGCGGCGAAGGCCGAGTCGTACATGGCGACGCCTTCGCGCCACTCCTTGATGCCCTGGACACCCATCCCGGGAGGTGCGTCGAGCACCGCCATGCGGTTGGCCTGCAGCTCGCAGTGGGTGATGAGCGCGGTCTGCACCGACTTCCACATGTTGAGGTCGACGCTGCCGTCGTCCTTGGTGGCGGCGGTGACCAGGTCGGGGACCATCACCATCGTGACGTCGTCGGCGATGACCAGGCCGTTGATGCCGCTGCGTGCGGTCTCGGAACCGGCGAAGGACCGTCCCGACACCGGCACCGGTGTGGGCGGAGCCTTCTCGAGCGGATAGGTACCGGGCTTGAGGGCGGTCATCATCGACGACAGGTCGACGCCGTCGTCGAGCTTCACCGCGACCTTGACCCGCTCGGATGCTTCGTTGACCTTGGTCTCGGCGAAGTTGTCGCCCTTGCCGAGGGTGAGTCCCTCGTAGGTCTCGACCGGGGTACCGCCCTCGACCACGGTGAGGTTGAAGGTGGGCTCGGCGTCATCGTCGTCGTCGTCGGGCTCGGGTCCAGGCTCGATCACGATGTCGAGACTGGCGTCGGGCTCCACCGAGGTGACCTCGATGGGCTGGCCGAGCGCACGGTCGGCGGCGGGCAGCGCCATCTGGGCGGGCTCGCCCGACGGCTCGGCGTTGGGGACCCGCACGATGTAGGCGAGGCTGCCGCCGTTGTTGAAGTAGCCGTACACCGACAGGGGCAGCATGCAACCTGGGGCGAAACCGCCATAGAGGCTCTCGAACTGGGTCCAGTTCGTCACGAGTCGGGGCTTGAGACCCTCGGGGTCGGTGGGATCGTCATCGGGCGCCTTCGCCGTGAACCCCACGAATGCCGCGACCGCTGTCGCACCTGGCGACAGCGACTGGGATCCGGAGGGCACCTCTTCGACGTAGACACCGGGCGACAGGTAGGTGGGCACCTGCATACTCCTTGGTCGGTAACCGGTTGAGGAAGCCGGATCCCCCCTCCACGAAAGGAACGAACCTGCCTCCGAGATGACGTGACACCTTGTTGCAGATCCCGGAGGTTGCCCGCGAGTGCCCGTCGCCCCGGAATATATACCAGTTGCGCCTCCGAGTTCAGGGGACCTTGCCGAGCACGCCCCGAATGAGTCGTTCGGCCTACTCGGTGCGCGCCGTGAGCGGCGGTGCCGCTACTTGATGGTGGTGGTCACCGGACCCGGCTGCAGCACGTCGATCTTGCCGGCCCAGTTGCACATCACCATCGACGAGTCGGTCAGTGCCGGCTTGCCCCCGATGGTGACCATGGTCGACCCCGGCGTCCACGGCGCGGTGGTGACCGGGACGCACGGCTGGGGGGTGAGCACCCCGAGCGCGGCGCTGGTCGCGGCAGCCACCGCCGGGTTGGCCAGCGACCGGCACATGCCGAACGGCATGATGTTGGTCATCGGGATGTTGTCGGTGATGACCCCGGCCGGCTTCTTCTCGATCGTGGGTCGCATCGGATCCACGACCATGAACGCACTGGGCGCAACCCCCTGGTTGCAGAGCAGCTGGGCACCCATCGTCACCGGCAGGCTCATCGCCGACCTCCCATCAGACTGCGACTCTTCGCCGACGCTACTGGTCGCGGTCGCGGCGTGGCGGGACAACCCCGGATCACGACGACGAACCCTCGACCGAGCCCTCCAGGGTCTGGCCCGCCCCCACCGCCATGCACACCACGGTGCGGTCGTCGTCCTCCTGCCACCCGCGGATCGAAGGGATCATGTAGGTGTAGTACAGGGTCGAGTCGGCCAGGTCGACGCCCACGTAGTCGGCGAACCGGCTGATGCACTCGAGCTCGGCCCGGTCCGACAGCTCGCGCTCGCCGGGATAGGCATCGATGTCGTCGACGTCGACCAGCGCGTACACCTCGCCCTGGTGCGGCTGGTCGCAGGGCACCACGGGCAAGGTCTCGTTCGCCGCCTCGAGCGACTCGTCGAGCACCACGCAGTCGCCCTCCACCAGGTCGAACACCGAGAGGTCGCCTGCGCTGGTGAGGCGACCATCCTCGTCCCGGTCGGGTTCGTCGTTGCTGCATGCTGCCGCCATCAGCACCAGCGCGGCCAGGGCGAGTACGAGACGGCGGGTGTGCACAGGCGGCGAGGGTAGTTGATCAGCCCACCAGCAACGAGGCCAGGGCCCACACCGCGGCGACCGCGCCGATCAGCGCGTAGGCGACGGTGCGCAGCACCGGTGCCCGCTCGAGATCGCCCTCCTGTCGCTCCTGTGGCGGGCGGACGAGGGCCATGACGTTGCCGACCAGCAGCGCGGCGCCGAGTGCCAGCAGGATCCACTCGAGGAGGTCGTCGCCGAGAAGCATCGGCGACGACGATACCGGTGACGAGGAAGAGGGCCGCGCTCAAGTCGTCGGGGTCACGGGCCGAAGACACCGGTGTCGGTGGATTCGCCCCCACCGGCGCAAGTGGGAAGCGGGACGGAGGCCGACTCCTCCGCATGCATCGCCACCGGCCTCACGGCCGGCAGTCCAGTGAGCGGCCTCCGTCCCCTCCCATCCGACGAGCCCCCGCCCACCCGACGGGAGGACATCGCGACCTCACTCCTCGCCGGGCGACGGTGGCACCTCGTAGCTGCCCGTCACCACGGCCTCGAGATCGTCGTCGGTGACCGTCGAGGTCACCGACAGCAGCTCCACCGTGTCGGTCCCCGCGTCGCGCTCGACCTGGATCTCGCTCGGCGCGCCGGACTCCGGGTCGAAGCAGAAGCGGGCCTGGCGACCGTAGGGCGGGGCGTGCATCCCACGCGCCAGTCGCAGCTCGAAGCAGTCGCCGTCGCGGCTCACCAGGTAGAGCGGCTGGTCGCCCTCCACGTAGGTCCACATCGCCGCGACCTCCTCGTCGACCAAGGCCGCGTAGTCGTCCTCGTCGAACCCGGTGTCGAGCTCGCGGCACGTCACCTCGTCCTCGGCCAGCTCGTCGCACTCGTAGCGGACGCCACCCACCTCGCCGCTGAGGGTCCGACCGCTGCTCAGCACCCGGTCGGGCGGCCGCTGGGCCAACACCCGGGTCTGGTGGGACTCGGCTCCGACGTCGGTGACGCGGTGCCAGGCCGAGACGGCCAGGTAGGTCTCGCGCCGGCTTCGCTCCCACGCCGCGACGAACGACTCGGCGGCTTCGGGCGACGCGGCCGCGATCTCGGGTCGCGAGACCAGGGCAGGCACCGGAGCGGTCCGATCCGGTGGCGTCTGCAGCCACCACGCGGCGAGGGTCCCGGCCACCACACCCGCCAGCACGCCCACCGCGATCAGGACAAAGGTGCGCTCGCCGTCGCCTCCGCCGTGGTCGTCGCCCTCGTCGCCCTCGTCGCCCTCGTCGGCCGCAACCGGGTCGGTCATCGTCACCGACCATAGTGGTGGTCAACCACCGCCGACGGTCAGCCAGGAGGAAGCAGATGCCAACCACGACCAACGGTGCGGTCGAGCTCTACTACGAGTCCTTCGGTGACCCGGACGATCCGACGCTGTTGCTCATCAACGGGTTGGGGAGCCAGTGCATTCGCTACCGCGTCGAGTGGTGCGAACGGTTCGTCGCCGCCGGGTTCCACGTCGTCCGCTTCGACAACCGCGACGTGGGGCTGTCGACCAAGTTCGAGGGCGTCATCCCGGACCTGCGAGCGGTGCGGGCGGCAGTGGCCGCCGGCGACGAGCCACCGGTTCCCTACACCCTGAGCGACATGGCCGCCGACGCGCTGGCGGTGCTCGACGCGTGCGGGGTCGACCGCGCCCACGTGATGGGGCTCTCGATGGGAGGGATGATCGCCCAGACCCTGGCGATCGAGCACCCCGATCGGCTGCTGTCGCTCACCTCGGTCATGTCGACCACCGGAGATCCCGAGGTCGGTCGGGCGACACCCGAGGCCAACGCGCTGTTGATGACCCCCGCCCAGCCCGGACCCGACGGTGCCGTCGCCCGAGCCATCGAGGCCGCCCACACCTACGGGTCACCCGACCACATCGATCACGACCGTCTCGCTGCGGCCGCCGTCGAGGACTACCAGCGGTGCTTCCACCCCGAAGGCGTCGCCCGTCAGCTGGCCGCGGCGAACGCCTCGGGCAGCCGCAGCGACGCCTTGCGCTCGGTGCAGGTGCCAACGTTGGTCATCCACGGGGACCGCGACCGGCTCATCGACCCGAGCGGCGGCCGCCGCACCGCCGAGGTGATCCCCGGGGCCCGATTCGAGCTGATCGAAGGGATGGGCCACGACTACCCCCCGGCCTTCTGGGATCACATCGTCGAGCTGGTGGCGACCCATGCGGGCCTCAGGTGAGCGGCATCAGCTGAGCTTGAGGAACAGCTTCTCCATGGCGTCGACGTCCAGGCGGTCCCCGTGGGCGGAGTCGTCGCCGGAGTCGTCGCCGTCGAGCTCGGACTCCCCATCGGCGACCACGCAGTGCCGCATGCCCGCGGCGACGAGCCGGTAGCTCACCCGATCGAGCGCGGCCTTGGCCGCCGCGAGCTGGGTGACCACCGACTGGCAGTCCTGTCCCTCGTCGAGCATCCGCTGGATGCCACGGACCTGACCCTCGAGCCGGCTGAGGCGGAGGCGGACGTCATCGGCCACATCGTCAGGGAACTTCATACCCCCTATGGTACCTCTCCTCAGAAGATCGGGAGCGTTCCCACCGCATTGATCGCAGCCAGCTCCTCGACTCGAAGCGGTTCGGAGAACCAGAACCCCTGGGCCAGCTCGCACCCCAGCTCGACCAGCAGGTCGCGCTGGCCCACGGTCTCCACCCCTTCGGCCACCACCGAGAACCCGATCGAACCCCCCAACGCCACCACCGCGGCCACGATCGCCCGGTCGTGGGTGGACTCGTCCTCCAACCCGTCGACGAAGGTGCGGTCGATCTTCAAGATGTCGGCGACGGCGAACCGCCGGATGTAGTCGAGCGAGGCGTGTCCGGTCCCGAAGTCGTCGATGGCGATCCGCACGCCGAGCACGCTTACGACGACGCCGCCGAGGGCCGGGTCATCCAGCTCGTTGGCCAGCATCAGCTCGAGCTCGAGGAACCGTCCGTCGGGGCGGGCCAGGGTCACCTCGACCGGCCCGTGCCTGCCGGGCTGGGCCAGCACGCCCTCGAAGTACTGACGGTGCAGGTCTCGGTTCTCCTGCTTGGCGAACAGGTCGTAGGCCAACATGTTGACCATCTCGTCGGGCTCGCGCCCGAAGATCTCACGGACTCCAGCGCTGATCCACTCGATCCTGCACTCGGCGGACACGATCGCGAAGACGTCCGAGACGACCTCGAGGATGCGGCTCAGACGCGCCGGATCGGGCTCGGCAGCAGGCGTGGAACGGGAGGAGGAGTCGGTCATCCGGCCGTCGGGGGTCCGTAGCGAAGGGCGACGAACCCGGCGTCGGGGTCCAGCTCGACGGGGCCTGCCGAGGCCGGGACCATCATCGTGTCTCCCTCGGAGAGGGTGAGGCCACCGGCGCGCGCGGTGCCCGCCACCACGTGCAGTGCCGTCCACCGGTGTCCCGGTTCGACGGTGACCGGCCCCGACGCGTCGATCCGCTCGATGCTGAAGTAGGGGCACTCGACGAGCCGGGTCACACCATGGGACGACCGCGCCGGTGCCCGAGTCTCGGGAGCGGGAGCGAGGTCGGCACAGCCGAGCCCCTCGTCGAGGTGCAGCTCGCGGCCGGTCCGGCCCCAGTCGAAGAGCCGGTAGGTGGTGTCGGAGGACTGCTGGAGCTCGAAGAGGGTGAGGCCGCCGCCGATGGCGTGCACGGTTCCGGCTGGGACGAACACGGCATCGCCGACCGCGAGCTCCCGGAACGCCAGCAGGTCGGCGAGCGAACCGTCCAGCGCGGCGGAGCGGACCACCTCGGGATCGGGGGCGTCGGCGAAGCCGAGGTAGACGCCGGCGCCGGGTTCGGCGTCAAGCACCACCCACGCCTCGGTCTTGGGGTCGCCGGTGCGTGGATGGACCTGGACCGACAGCCTGGCCGCACAGTCGAGCCGCTTGGCCAGCAGGTCGATGGGACCCCCGAAGTCGGCGGGACGCTCGGCCACGACCTCGGCCAGCGACCGGCCCCGATGGGGACCGCTGGCGACCACCGAGTGGCCGTTCGGGTGCACCGACAGGTCCCAGGCCTCGCCGATCCCGGCCCCGAAGCGGTCGCCACCCCACACCCGTTCGGCCAGGTGCGGTGACAGCAAGAAGGGGGCGGTCGACGACACGCCGCCATCGTAGGGGGACGATCCGGCACCGGATCGACCATCCTGGTCCCATGAGCTCGTTTGCGGAGGCACCTCGCCACGAAGAGGTGCTGGCGCGCCGATGGGGGGAACTGGTCGCCGACCTGGGCGCTTCCACCGAACCGGCCACCGAGATCGGGGCGGAACTGATCGCCCGCTACGGCGAGCCCCACCGCGCCTACCACGGGCGGGCGCACCTGTTGGCGGTGCTCCACACGGTGGACGAGCTCGCCGACGAACCACCCGCACCAGCCACCGTGCGGCTCGCCGCCTGGTACCACGACGCCATCTACCAGGGCAGCGCCGACGACGAGCAGGCCAGCGCCCGCCTCGCCGAGGACCAGCTGACGGGCATGGAACTGGCACCGGACCGGATCGACCGCGTGGCGACCATGGTGCGGGCAACCGCGCGCCACTTCGACCCCGACGCTGACCACGACCCGACGACCGCACTGTTGCTCGACGCCGATCTGGCCGTGCTCGGCACCGAGCCCGCCGCCTACGACCTCTATTGCGAGGGCGTCCGGGCCGAGCATCCACAGGTGGACGACGAGGCCTTCCGGCTCGGGCGGCTGCAGGTGGTGGACGCGCTGCTCGCACGGGACCGGCTCTTTCTCACCACCGCCGGCTTCGAACGCTTCGAGGCCGCCGCCCGGGCCAACCTGCGGCGCGAGCGCGACCGGCTCATCGGCGAGGAGTCGTCGCCCGGCCAGACACCTGACGAGCGAGGTTGACCGCCGCCACCGCGACCACCACCGCGACCACCGCCACGATCGACAGGACGCGGAAGGTGAGTCCCCCCGAGGGCGCCGCCGCGACCACGACGCTGGTGACGAGGGCGAGCGCCGCCGCTCCCGCCGCCACGGTGGCGACGGTACCGAGCCAGTCGGCGACCACGGTGCGAGTGGATCGGATCACCGGGCGCAGCTCGCACGAGCGCATGGCCACCTCGAACACCAGCCACACCAGTGGAACCACCGCGGCCACCCGGAGATCGAACAGCGCATCGGAGTCCGACACCGCGACGACGCTGCCGAGCACGAGTCCGAGCACCCCGCCGGTGACCAGCGCCGGGAGGCCGGCGACGAGCCCGACCGCCAACGCCACCAGACCGACGGAAGAGACCTGTGCGGTCACGGCGGCCCCGGCATCGGAGGCAACGGCGAGGTTGACCGCAACGGCGGCGGCCCCGGCAAGGATCGACACCCCGGCAAGGACCACAGGAGGGTTCCGCAGGTGGGACCGCTTCATCGGGCCGCCCGCAACACGGCTTCGCGGAAGACCCCGAGGGCGACCAGCACCGGGTCGAGCGGCTCACCGTCGTGCCAGGTGGCCACGGCGATCCCCCGGGCACGCAGGTCTCGGCGGGTCCGCGCCCGAGTCTGCTCCCAGAGTCGCACGGCGATCTCGCCCCGCCTGCCCGGTGGAGGCTCCACGAACGCCTCGGGCGAGACCTCGATCACCGCGACGTCGAGCCCACGGGCCCGCATCGTGGCGATGGCGTCGATCCCCTGGGGATCGACGAGGGGCGACAGGGCGATCACCATCGCCTGGCGAGGCAGTGCCCGCACCGGCAACACGTCGATCGTCTTGTTCGCCGCCGTGGCAAAGAACTCGGTGTCGATCAGCGTCTCCACCACCCGGTAGAGCTGGGCGGTGCCTCCTCCGGGCTTCACCCAGCGCATCACGCCACCGAGGTCGACCAGACCGATCCGATCGTTCGCCGATGTGTAGCGCGCAGCCAGGGCTCCGGCGACCTCGACGCTGCGGCGCAACGTGCTGGCGTAGCGGTCGCCGACCGTCACGAAGGTGTCGAGGAACAGCACCACCTCACCGCTGCGCTCGGGATTGCGGTCGTCGACCCACAGCTCCTGGTGCCGAGCCGAGATCCGCCAGTTCACGTCACGGGCCCGATCACCGGCGACCATCGGCCGGGTGTCGGCGAACTCGATGCCGTCGCCCCGCTGGCGGGATCGGTGCACCCCGGGAATCGTCCGCAACGATCGGGGCGACAACAGGTTCCGCAACGTCGCCTCGCGGGGCATGGCCCGCAACGGGGCCGTGGCGGCCGTGGTCTGTCGGCGGAACATGCCCGCACGGTCGGTGGCGGTGAGCTCGAGCCGCACCGGAGGGATCGCACCCCAGTGCGCCACATGGAGGGTGCGGGTGACCGTCACCGCAGCAACGCCGACCATGACCTCGAACCGCGGCGCGTCGTCGACCAGGTCGAGCCCGCTCGGCACCTGCAACAACCCCTGGACCCGGCCCCGAGTACCGTCACCGGTCAGGGTCGCGGTGAGGGTGACCCGTTCGTCCTGCAGGACCCGGTCGGGGGACACGACCAGGGTGGTGCCGACCGTCGGCGGACGCGCCCCCACCAGCGCGACGAGCGCCACGGCCAGGAACGGGAACGCGACCACCGCCGGCTCCGGACGTTGCACCACCGCAGCGGCGAACAGCGCGGGCACCCCGATCAGGATCGAACCGACCAGACGCGGGGTGGCCGCGGCGCTCACGCTCGCTCGGGACCGGTGACGAGCGGGTCCTCGGCCCGCGGAGTCGGCACGACCTCGAGGATCCTGGCGATCACCTCGTCTCCGGC
The DNA here is from genome assembly GCA_034521975.1 of Acidimicrobiales bacterium. Taxonomy (NCBI): domain Bacteria; kingdom Bacillati; phylum Actinomycetota; class Acidimicrobiia; order Acidimicrobiales; species Acidimicrobiales bacterium. The sequence continues at coordinate 256,061 of JAXHLR010000003.1, forward strand.
GACGCCGCGCACCCACAGCTCGGGACGCAGGATGACCCGGTGCGCCAGCGCGGGGATCGCGATCGACTGGACGTCGTCGGGGGTCACGTAGTCGCGGCCATCGAGGCCGGCGACGGCCCGGGCCAGCTTCACCAGCGCGAGCGACCCCCGGGGACTGGCACCGGTCTGCAGCTGCGAGTCGATCCGGGTCGCGGTGACGAGGGCGGTCACGTACTCGATGATCGGCTCCGCCACGTGCACCGTCTCGATCGCCTGCTGCATCGCCAGCAACGTGGGGCGGTCGACGACCTCGGACAGCTCGACCTCATCGGTCCGGCGGCCGATGCGGCGCCGGAGGATCTCCCGCTCGGACGGCTCATCGGGGTACCCGATGCCCACCCGGAGCAGGAACCGGTCGACCTGGGCCTCGGGCAAGCGGGTAGGTGCCCTCGAACTCCACCGGGTTCTGGGTGGCGAGGACGAGGAACGGCGCCGGCAGTCGGTGGGTCGTTCCGTCGATGCTGACCTGGCGCTCGGCCATCGCCTCGAGCATCGCTGCCTGGGTCTTGGGTGGTGCCCGGTTGATCTCGTCGCCGAGCACGAGGTTGGCGAAGATCGGCCCCGGCCGGAACTGGAACTCGGTCCGCGAGGGGTCCCAGATCGACGACCCGGTGACATCGGCGGGCATCAGGTCCGGGGTGAACTGGATGCGAGCCATCTCCACGCCGGTGACCTGGGCCAGCGACCGGGCGAGCAGCGTCTTGGCCAGACCCGGCAGATCCTCGATCAGCACGTGGCCGTCGGCCAGCCACCCGGCCAGGACCAGCCGGATGGCGTCGCGCTTGCCGATGATCGCCCGCTCGACCTCGACGGTGACGGCGTCGCCCAGGCGTGCGAGATCGGCCAGCGACAGCTGCGGCTCATCGGTCATCGGAGCGCTCCAGTTCGTCGAGGATGTCTGCGAGGGCGTCGAGCACCTCGTCTTCGGTCGGATCACCACGGGGGAGGCGATCGGAGATGTCGACGGCGATCGTCTGCTCGATCCGGTGACCCAGCCGTGATCGGGCCCGGTCGCCGCCGGTGGTCGCCGCGATCAACAGGGCGTCCCACTCGCGGAGGGCGGCGACACCACTCGTGGCAGGAGGATCGTGGGGCTCGCCGGCCCACAGCGGCGGAACTCGCGACAACACCCCCTCGTGGGAGCTGGTGACGTTCATGAGCAGCTGGAGCACCGCCAGCGCGGCGAGGACGAGGACGGTTGCGACCACCGACAGCTCCCGTTGGTCGTCGGAGCTCACGGTCCGATCGATGATCAGCACCATGCCTGCACCCACGATGACGAAGGTGGCGAGCGAGCGGATCAGAGAGCCCACTCAGGACACCCTCGCCGGCCGTTGTCGTGACACGAGGTGGAGCTCGTCGCGCACGGCAACCAGCGCGTCGACCGCGTCCAGCTGGGCGGTGCGGTCGACCGGGCGGGTGGAGAACATGGCCTCTTCGAACGAGCGGGTGAGTCGGGCGACCGCGGGACCGCTCGCGTCGACGGTCTGCAGGGCCCGAGCGAGATAGCGCATGGGCGTGTCCGAGGGCATGCGATCCAACCCCGCGAGCACGAAGGCGTCCTCCAGGCGGGCCCAGGCGGCGATCACCGCCTCCCTCGGATCGGGATGGCCGCGCAGCGCGTCGATGGCGGAGTCGAGCAGCCCGATGAGGCGATCCCGGCGTTGGCCGATCACCGCATCGGTGTCGTCCTCGTCCTCGTCACGACGCCGGCCGAGGAGAACGCCGATCAGCGGAACCGCACCCACCGCGACCGCTCCCAACCCGAGCGCGGCGAGCAGCGGCCAACCCGAGGGTGACTCGACCTCTTCGCCTCCTTCGGCCACCGGTGGGTCGGGTGCCATCTGCTCGGCCGCGTTCAGCTCGAGCGGTTCGCCTTCGCCGGCGAACTCCCTGGCGATCAGCGCGACGACCACGATCAGCACCGCGCCGAGGAGGAACCGCTGTGACACCACCGTCCGGTCGGAGGTCCCCCGATTCCGGAAGTGGGAGATGATGAGCAACACGGTCACGACCAGCCCCAGGAGCGTCAGGGTGACGATCACCCCGTCGATCCACACCTCGGGCACCCAGGTCTGGGGTATGTCGTGATCGTCGTCGAGGCTGCCGGAGCGACCGGCGAGCACGGCAACAGCCAGCACCGCCACCAGCGTGGCCACCGCGGCGATCGCCATGGGCGCGACGCCGCGCCGTGAGCGTGCGGGACGGCTCGGGGACGGTTCCACCGGGCCTACCGTAGGTCAGGTGCGCTCGTGGCTCCGCGTGCCCCCACCGGGGCGGAACCTCGTCGACTAGGGCAGGACGGCGTCGGTCGGCAACGCCACGATGCCGGTGGCACCCAGCTCGCGCAGCGCCCCGAGCTTGGCCCACAGCTCGCTGCGCTTCACCACCAGGTGCGCGGCCACCAGGTCGTCACGCTCGGACAGCGGCAACACGGTGGGCGAAGCCAACCCCGGGAACAGTGCCGTCAGCTCCTCGAGGCGCTCGGGCGGCAGGTGGAGCAGCAAGTACTGACGCTGGCGCGCGTCGAGCGCGGCGCCGATGCGCAGCTCGAGGTCGGCCAGCGCCTCGGCTCCGTCGACGGAGCGGACGAACCGGGCTTGGCACTTCTGCATCTCGGCGACGACCCGCAGGCGGTTGCGAGCGAGGCTGGCCCCGGTCTCGCGCAGGTCGACGATGGCGTCGGCCATCCCGGCCGCGCACACCCCTTCGAGCGCTCCGCCCATCGGTACGACGGTGACCTCGACACCTTGGTCGGCGAACCACCGTCGGGTCACCTCTGGCATGTGGGTCGCGACGATCGCACCCTCGAAGTCGCCGACGTCGCGGCGCTGGTCGTCGTCGCGAGCGGCCATCACCAGGTCGGAGCGGGCGAAACCCAGGTCGGCGGCCGGCCACCCGTCGAGCTCGAACTCGAGGGCGATGTCGGTGGAGATGAAGGCGGCCGCGAGCTGACCGGCCCGCAACCAGGCGGCAGCATCACGCGGGCGCATCTCGATGAACTCGAGACCCTCGACGGTGGCCCTCGCATCGGAGCCCCGGAACATGGTGGTCGAGAACCCGGCGTGGTCCAGCAGGGTCAGGCACTCGTCGCGGAGCCTTCCCCGTGAGGGCAGGCCGACTCGGGTGGTCATCGGCGGCGATCCTCCAGCACGGTCATGACATCGGACAGCGGAACCCCTGCCGAGACCAATCCGACGAGCAGGTGGTAGATGACATCGGCGGCCTCCTCGGCGGTGCGCTGCGGCGACTGCTCGGACCGACCCAGCTCGAGGCACAGTTCGAAGGCCTCTTCCATGATCTTGCGCTGGATGCGTTCGGGGTCGGCCAACAGCTCGGCCGTGTAGGAGCCAATGGGCGGCTCGTCGCGACGGGACCGCAACACCGCTTCGAGATCGTCGAGAAGCACGTGCCGACGCTAGTTGGTCAGCACCCGCACCCAGAAGCCCGATCAGACACCGATGAGCTCGAAGGAGATCGCCAGTTCGGTACCAAGGCCTTTACCGCCGGCGTGAGCGAAGCCCTCGAGCATGGCTCGGGTGTCGACCGCCTCGCCGAGGCCGTCGAGGTAGGCGCGGTGCGCTTGCAGCGATGCCACTCCGGTGTCGAGGTGCCCGGTGACGTCGACAGCATGGGTCGGCGTGCCGGTGGCGGAGACCGCGACCCAGCGGACACCGTTCCAGGGTTCGAGTCCCTGATCGACCAGGTCGGTGAACACCCAGCGGTTGCCGGCGTCGCGGGCAGCGTCCAGCACGGCCAGCCCCAGATTGCGGTGGTCGGCCATGTTCAGCATCGCGTCGCCCGACCCTCCGCCGAAGGTCAGCCCGTGGTTGATCGTCACGATGATGTCGGGGCGGTGACGGCGGATGACCCCCGCCAGCAGGCGTCGGAGCGCGAGCCCGTACTCGATCACACCGTCGGCCAACCCCAGGAACTCGACGTGGTCGACTCCGACCAGGGCGGCGGCGTTGCGCTGCTCGACCTCGCGCAGGGGGCCCGCTTCATCGGGTGGGACGCCGTCGATGCCGGCCTCTCCGCTGGTGGCCAGGACGTAGCCGACCTGCTTGCCCTCACCGGTCCAGTGGGCCACAGCCATCGAGATCCCGTACTCGATGTCGTCGGGGTGGGCGACGACGGCCAGGCAGCGGTCCCAGTCGTCGGGCAGGGGCTCCAGCGAAGCTGCCATCGCGGCCGACGCTACTCGTTCGGACCCTCCGGGGCCCCCACCACACCGTCGTCGACCAGACCCGCGATGCGGTCGGGGTCGACACCGAGCTCGATGAGGGCCTCACGGGTGTGCTCACCCACCTCGGGACCAGGGCCGCGGACCTCCGGCGGGGTCGCCGACATCGAAAAGGGTGTGGTCATGGTGCGAAACGGCCCGGCCACGGGATGGTCGATCTCGGTGTACATCCCCATGGCCTCGGCCTGGGGATCATCGACCAGGTCGGTCATGTCGGAGACCTTGGCCCAGATCACCCCCGATGCATCGAGACGGGGTGCCCACTCGTCGAAGGGTCGCCTCGCGAACTCCTCGTCGAGCAGACCGATCAGCTCCTCGTTGTTGCGGAACCGGTCGACCGGGGTGGCGTAGCGCTCGTCGGTGGCGAGCTCGGGCCGGCCGATCGCCTCGCAGAACCGGTCCCACAAGGTGGGGTCGAACGCGGCCAGGTTCACCCACACCCCGTCGGCGCAGCGGAACCGGGTCATGAGTGGGCTGATCGCCTGATTCCGCGCCCGCCGGTTGGGATGGAGCCCGTCGACCAGGGCCACCGACACGTCGCAGCCGATGGTCCACGCCGCACTACGCATCAGCGCGGTCTCGACCACTTGACCTTCGCCGGTGCGGTCGCGAACCCGCAGCGCGGCCAGGATCGCCGACAGCAGCGCCAGCCCGGTGACGTGGTCGCCCTGGCCCGGCCGGAAGGCGTGCGGTGGATCGCCCGGCTCACCGATCAGGCTCATGATGCCGCCACGACCGAAGAAGGCGGTCAGGTCGAACCCGATCTTGTCGGCGTCGTCACCGCTGCTGCCGTAGCCGGTGACCAGCGCATAGATCAGCGCGGGGCGCGCGGCGAGCAGCTGATCGGGTCCCAACCCGAACCGGTCGAGACGGGCCGGCAACAGGTTGGTGATCACGACGTCGGCCTTGGCCGTGAGGTCGTGCACCAGCTCCCCTCCACGGGGATCGGCCAAGTCGACGGCGATCGAGCGCTTCCCCCGGTTGTCGAGGTGGAACGGGAAGTCGGTGCGAGGTGCGTCGTCGGGCAGGGTCGGCTGCCGCAGACGGTTGCGCATCGAGTCGCCCGCGAGCGGCTCCACCTTGAACACGTTGGCGCCCATGTCGGCCATGATCGCCCCCGCGCTCGGACCGGCGACCCAGTTGGCCAGCTCCAGCACGCAGATGTCGTCGAGCGCTCCCGACATGTGGTCTCCCCTCTCTGTCGGGGCGACGTTACCGGTCAGGCCTCGGAGTGGGTGACCGGCTCCTCTCCCATCCACTCCCGGAGGGTGTTCTTCAGCTTGATCTGCTGGATGAAGATGTCGTGCTCGGGTCCGACCCCGGGATCGGCGGCCTGCGGCGACTTGAAGTAGAAGGAGAGCCATTCCTGCACCCCGGACTCGCCCGCCCGTGCCGCCAGGTCGAAGAACAGTGCCAGGTCGAGCACCAGCGGGGCGGCAAGGATCGAGTCGCGGCAGAGGAAGTTGACCTTGATCTGCATGGGGTAGCCCATCCACCCGTAGATGTCGATGTTGTCCCACCCCTCCTTGTTGTCGCCCCGGGGCGGGTAGTAGTTGATGCGGACCACGTGGTCGATGTTGCCGTAGAGGTCCTCGTACTCGTCGGGCTGCAGGATCGTGTCGAGGACGCCGAGTTTGGAGACCTCTTTCGACTTGAAGTTCTCGGGATCGTCGAGCACCTCGCCGTCGCGGTTGCCCAGGATGTTGGTGGAGTACCAGCCCCGGAGCCCGAGCATCCGCGCCTTGAACCCGGGAGCGAGGATCGTCTTCATGAGGGTCTGGCCGGTCTTGAAGTCCTTGCCGCCGATGGGAACCTGGTTGCGCTCGGACAGCTCGATCATGCACGGCAGGTCGCAGGACAGGTTGGGGGCTCCGTTGGCGAAGGGCACCCCGGACTGCAGCGCAGCGTAGGTGTAGATCTGGCTGGGCGAGATCTCGTCGTCGCTGGCCCTGAGGCCGGCCTCGAAGGCCTCAAGGCTCTGGTGGACCTCGGTCGGTTCGCGGAAGGCCTCGGTCGACGCGCACCACACCATCACCAGACGGTCGCAGCCGTTGTCGACGCGGAACTTCTCGATGTCGGCCATCACCGCCTCGGCCAGGTCCCACTTCGACGCGGCCTGCTTGACCCGCGTGCCGTCGAGGCGGCTGACCCATCGCTGGTCGAACACGGCGTCCATGGCCACAACACCTTCGAGCTCGGCGGAGATGGCAGCCAGGTCACGCTCCTCGAGCACCCCCGCGGTGCGGGCCGCCTCGAGGGCGTTGGCCGAGATCGGGTCCCAGCCGCCGAAGACCAGATCGTCGAGACCGGCGAGGGGGACGAAGTCGCGGATGAGCGGGTTGCGCCCCTCCGAACGGTCGCCGAGGCGGACCCTGGCCATCTGGCTGACCGAGCCGATGGGGTCGATGCCCTTCTGGCGGGCGTCGAGGACCCCGGCGATGAACGTCGAGGCGACGGCACCAAGTCCGGGGGTGAGGACGCCGAGCTTGCCGGCGGCGGGGGCGATGGAGCGAGGTTCAGGCATGGCGATGATCAGATCAGCATTCGCGCACCATGTGCAACCTCTGTTAAGAGATACTGAACTAATCTGCACCGGTGGCCGGCATCGACGACTCGCTTCCCAACCTGAGCACACAACAGCTCGGGTACCTCGTCGCGGTGAGCCGCTGCGACACCTGGGCCGACGCCGCAGCAGCGGCGGGGGTCAGTCCCTCCGCCCTGTCACAGGGACTCGCCGAGCTGGAACGCCGAATCGGCATTCCCCTCTTCGAGCGCCACGGCCGCCGACGGGTGATCGCCTCCGACGCCCGCGAGGTGCTCGCCTACGCCGAGTCGGTCGTGGCCAGGACCCAGGACCTGGCCAGGTGGGTGGCCGAGCGGCGAGCGGGACGAGTCGGCCAGCTACGGCTCGGCATGATCGACGCCGCCGCGGTCCACCACTTCCCCGAGGTGCTGCGGCGCTTCCGTCACGAGCGCCCAGAGGTCGACCTGCGCCTCACGGTCGCCCCGTCGGGCACCTTGATCGCCGCCTTGCGCCGGGCCGACCTCGATCTGGTGGTCTGTGTCGAACCGCCAGCGGCGGTCGACGACCTGTCCTGGAACCCGCTGTTGGTGGAACCCCTGCGGGTGTACGCGCCGGACGAGGCGGTGGCCACACGCCCACCGCGCGAGTGGGGACCATGGGTGACGTTTCCGATCGGGGCGACGACGCGGGCCCTGATCGCCCGCGCCGTGGCCCGGGCGGGAGCGCCGTTCGAGGTGGTGGCCGAGTCGCACCAGCCCGATGTGCTCCGCGAGATGGTCGCCCTGGGACTGGGCTGGACGGTGCTGCCGGTCAGCCAGGCCGAGTCGGGAAGCAACCCCATGACACCTGCCCGGGTCCGGCCGATCGCCGAGCGCCTGCTCGTCCTCGCCCGCCGGACCGACACCGTCACCGATCCGGCGGCCACCGCCCTGGCCTCCGCGCTGGCGCACGCGACCTGACTCGGTCGGTCTCGCCGACGTCGGCCCCGGTGGTCGCGCCCCAGTCCTCGGCGATGCGTCGGAGTTGGGTACGGACCTTGGGGTGAAGCGGCTGGGGCCGGCTGCGCAATCGACGCCGGCCGTCGGGGCTGACGAAGGTGATCTCGCCGTTGGGGTTGCCCTCGATGGTCCAGCCGCCTTCGTGGACCAGGCGGTGGTGTTCCCAGCACAGACCCACCAGGTTGTCGAGGTTGGTCTCGCCGCCGTTGGACCAGTGGTGGATGTGGTGGATCTGGCGGATCTTGCGGTCGCAGCCGAACCCGCGGCAGACGATGTCGCGTCCATGTACCTGGCGGCGCTGCCACCACGGGACCTGTTGGCTGGCCCGGGCGACACCGACGGTGGCGCCGTCGGGGCCGTGGAGGGCGACCTCGACTCGGGCGTCGCACATGGAGCGCATGACCCCTGAGTGACACACCGCGAGGTCGCCGATGAACCCGTTGCCCGGCGTCTCGCCGTCGACCACAACAGCATCGGCATGGATGACCACCGTGGCCCGATCCGGCGCCGACGCCGAGCCGAGCTTGCGGGTGGCGAGGTCATGCAGTGCGTCGGCGCGGCGGGTGGCGATCGGGGCCCAGGACCCCGAATCGGGATCGGCACCCCAGGTCTCGGCGATCGAATCGAGCGCCTGGTTGACCGCCTCGCCCTGGTCGAAGGGCAAGAACCCGCCATAGACCCAGCCGCCGCGGCGGTGGTCTCTCCGCCATCGAAACGACCGCGCGGCGTGCGCGTCGTTCGCCTCATCGTCGGAGACGGGCCGGGCCTGACGGGCCATCAACGCGATCTGTGCCGCCGAGTGGCCCGGCAGCCTCGCCGCCTGCTCGGCGTCATCGTCGGGGGTGACGAAGCGCGTGGCCGGCCGCACCTGGTCCCACGACAGCTCACCGGCCGCGTAGGCACCGCGCAGCTCGGGAAGATCCTGGAGCGCCTCGGCGGCACGGACCCACTGGTTCGCGTTGGAGCGAGCGAGCCCGATCTGGCCGACCAGCCACGGGGCGACAGCGGTGGCGCCGTCGTCGGCCCAGTCGCGCTCGGCGTTCACCGCCGCGACGAGGTCGAGCAGCTCGGCGTGGGTGGCGGCCATGACCGCGGCGAGCTGTTGCACCGCGACCAATCGCTCCTCTGCCGACATCGCCGCGTAGCGAGCCGCTCCCGGCGACAGCACGATCGGTTCGGCGCACTCGCCGTGCTCCGCCTCGTTGTCATGGCTCACCACCGTGGACCGACCCATCGAAACTGCGCCCTTCGCGCTCGACCTGACTGGAGGGAGCCGCACCGGCTCCGATGGGGAAGTCCCACCAGCATATCGAACACGTGTTCGCCTGTCAAGCAGCGCCCGAACATACGCGCGAGCTGTCCTACCCCCCGACTACGATTCGGTCCGAGGAGGGCGCAGGGATGGCACGCACCAAGGGAACCGCCACGTCGAACTTCGGCGTGTCACGCCGAGAGGGCCACGACTCATCCGGCTTCTACGCACGCTTCCGGCCCCCCGAGCTGAGCGACGACGACACGGTCCTCGACCCCAAGCCGGTCGAGGAACCGTTCGTGCTCGGCGACGCTCGCGACATGCACACCCTTCCCGACAACTCGGTCGCCCTGGTCGTCACCTCGCCCCCCTACTTCGCCGGCAAGCAGTACGAGGAAGAGCTCCAGCGCGACGGCATCCCCTCCTCCTACGCCGAGTACCTCGAGCTCCTCGCCGACGTGTTCGCCGAGTGCACCCGGGTCCTCGAACCTGGTGGGCGCATCGCGGTGAACGTCGCCAACCTGGGCCGCCGCCCGTACCGCAACCTCGCCGCCGACGTCGCCACGATCCTCCAGGACCGACTCGGTCTGCTGCTCCGGGGCGAGATCGTCTGGCAGAAGGGCGAAGGGGCGACCGGGTCGTGCGCCTGGGGGTCGTTCCGGTCACCCACCAACCCGGTCCTGCGCGACCTGACCGAACGGATCGTCGTCGCCAGCAAGGGTCGGTTCGACCGGGCCCTCACCGCGAAGCAACGTGGCGACCGCGGTCTGCCACACATCGCCACCATCGGCACCGAGGACTTCATGGCCTCCACCCTCGACGTGTGGAACATCGCCTCCGAGTCCGCCACCCGGGTCGGCCACCCCGCACCATTCCCCGTCGAGCTGCCCGCCCAGCTCATCCGGCTCTACACCTTCGCCGACGACCTCGTCCTCGACCCGTTCATGGGCAGCGGCTCGGCCCTCGTCGCCGCCGCTGCGCTCGACCGCCGCTACGTCGGCTACGACACCGACCCGGACTATGTGGCCATCGCCCGCCGCCGTGTCGCCGAGGTGCTCGCCTCGCCGCCCGACGCGCCGATCCCCGCCGAGGTCGACGACATTGCGGCCTCCAAGCTCGCCGAACAGGCCCTCACCGACGCCGGCTTCCACATCGAGGCCACCAACAAGAAGGTGCCGCGCACCGGCACCGCCGTCAGCTTCGTCGCCACCGACCGGTCGGGCCGGCGCTGGTGGTTCGACGTCGCCGGAACCAACACGGCCCACCGGGGCGGTCTGTTGCGCAACGACGTCGTGTGGCGCACCCTGGGCCGGGCCCACGCCCTGCGCGAACCGAGGGGCGACACACCACTCGTCGTGCTCTCCCCGCAGCTGCCCCGCCGATCCAGCGAAGGCGACAAGGCACTTCGCTCGGCCGGACCCGCCGCCTGCTTCGACATCATCGACCTCTCGTCCGACGACCATCGGACCCGGCTGGCCACCTACGCCGGCGGTGGACACACCATCGCGCCCCTGCCCGGGTTCTGGACCGAGGCCGACCTCGCCCGCAGCCCCAGCAACTGACGCCTGCCGATTCCGGATGCCCGGCGCCCTGACCGAGATCACCGAGCTGGCCACCGCCCTCGGCACCCTCGCACCCGAACTCGACCGCGCGCTCGCCGACCGGCCCCACCAGCTCCGCCACGTCACCGACCACACATGGGAACAGTTGGTCGAGCGACACCGCAGCGGCGAGCACACCGACGCGTTCGAGGCCGCGTTCGCCAACGGGCGAGCGTTCCTGTGGGCCGACGACGGCCTCCGACTCCGACCCCCACGCCTGGTCGAGTGGCGGGGCCCCCACCGGCCCCCGGGCGACGACGTGGTCCCCGCCGACCTGCGGATCGACCACGTGTTCCAGGTCAGCTGCAAGTACCTGTCCCGCATCACCCAGAACTGCGGCCCGGCCCGGCTGTTCGACCGGCTGCTCGTGGGTGAGGACCGCAGCAGCGGCGACTGGTTCGCCGAGACCGCACCCGCTGGGTACCAGGCGCTCTACGACTCGGTTCGCCCCATGGTCGAGGCGCGCCTCCCCGACGCCGTGACCGACCTCCAGCGCTGCGACCGCGACCAGATGAAGCAGGCGCTACGCGCCCGACGCCTCCCCGACCCCGCCCACGACCGCTGGCTCGGGCTGTCCGCCACGGTGGCCACGGAGTCGGCGCACCGGTGGCGACAACAGCTCGATTCGGACCGCAAGCGGCTGCGTATGTTGTGGCGGCTCTGCCGGATCGGCGACGCCCCCTACTTCGTGTTGGGCAGCGATCGCACCAGCTCGCTGCGGTTGCGGGTCGCGTCGGCGTGGGACTGGATGCAGGACTTCGAGCTGGTCACCCTGCGGATCGAGGCCCGCGAGGCCGGCCAGCCCGAGGTCGCATGGCACGCCGAGGTGCGCGAGCGGTCGACGGCGAGGCCCGTCGATGTGCGGGGCCACGTCGAGATCCGGTGGAGCCACGGTCGGTTCTCGGGGTCACCCGAGGCCAAGGTCTACCTCGACACACCCCACTTCGAGGTCCCCGGCTACCACCCCTTGGCCTGAGGTTCCCGGCCACTCCAGGTCAGCGGTCGGAAACCCGGCGATCTCGGCCAACCACCCGGGGGGATACCACCCCCGCGCCGGGACCTTCGGCACTACTGGCCGATGGCGTGGGGGCGGACACTGGATCTACCACGGCAGGCAACGGCGTCACGGCCTGCATCCAGCGAAAGGGCGCTCTCATGAGCACACCGACCAGCCCCCGCAAGCTGCTCGCCCTGGGCGCCGCCATCGCCCTCGCCGGCGGGCTGCTCGCCTCGTGCGGCGGAGATGACGACACCGACGCAGCACTCGACGACACCACGACCACCACCGCTGCTCCTACCACCACCGAGGGCGATACGACGACCACGACCGAAGCCCCCGACGGTGACGTCGAGCTGGTGTGGGTGGTGGAGGCCGACGAGGAAGCGGCCGAGCGGGACAACATCTCGAGCCTCATGGTCGGACTCGACGGTGACACGCTCTACTCCGGTCACTTCCAGGCCGTGCGCGTCCGCCATGTTGCCGACGGCGAACTGGTCGAGGTGTTCCTCGTCGACCACACCGCCGAGTCACTCGCGTTCACACCCGACGGCGACCAGCTGGCGGTCGGACTCGGGGTAGGCGGTGTTTCGGTCCACGATCCCGCCACCGGTGATGAAATGCTGCGCCTGGGATCGGGCAACAACCACCGCGCCGCAGTCTACCCCGACGGTGCAACTCTCGCCACCGGGTCCCGCGACGGGAACGTGATCCTGTGGTCACTGCCCGACGGCGCCGAGCAAGCAACCCTGGCCGACCCCGCGCCAGACGGCGGGCCGATGGGGCGCGCCGTGGTCGGCCTGGACTGGCACCCAGACGGTGACCAGCTCGCCGTCACCCGCTTCGACTGCACGGTCGAAGTATGGGACACCGTGGCCGGCAACGTGATCCACGAGCTCGAGCTGTACTCCGGGGACGGATCGTGCGGCCTCGCCACCTCGATGCTCACTTACACCCCCGACGCCGAGTACCTGGTCGGTGCGCTGCAGGACGACGACGGTCAGTCGGTGGTGCGCTTCTGGAGCCTCGACGGGTTCGAGGCCGCGTTCGACGTGCCAGTGCCCGAGCGGGTCCGGGACCTCGACTTCTCCCCCGACGGTTCGATCCTCGCGGTCGGCTCCCGACTCGCGACCAGCGTCGTCGACGTCGATGATCAGTCGGTCCTCTACACCTTCGACCAGGACATCGCCGCCGCCGGGCTCGTCCCCCGACCGAGCACGATCGCATTCACCGTCGACGGCGGACACGTCGCGGTCGGCTGGGACGACGGTCGCCTCGAGCTGTGGCGGCTGCCCGGGGCCGAGGAGCTGGTGGCCCCCGAGCGCGAAGCCTGCGACCCGGTGCCCATCCCCGGTGACGTGCTCTTCGACACCGGCAGCTCCGATCTGCGCAGCGACGCCGATGCCGCGCTGACCGAACTGGCCGAACAGCTCGCCGACAGCTTCCCCGACGCCACCCTCACCTTCGTCGGCCACACCGACAGCCGGGGCAGCGCCGACGCCAACCAGCAGCTGTCGCTCGCCAGGGCCACCTCGACCCGGGACTGGTTCGCCACCTGGGCCACCGACAACGGCATCGACGGCTGGACCCTCGACGTCGACGGACGCGGCGACACCCAACTCCGAGTCCCCGACACCAACGCCGACGGCGACTTCCTCCCCGACGCCGGCGCCCTCAACCGCCGCGTCGAGATCATCATCGACGCCCCGAGCTGCGCCTGAGGAGACGACACGATGCGTACACCGACCACCACGAAGAGGCTGACCGCGTTCGTCGCATCGCTGGCACTGGCGGCGGGGTTGCTCGCCTCGTGCGGCAACGACGACGACACCGACGCGCTCAATGACACCACGACCACCACCACCACCGCCGCGCCCACGACCACCGAGGCCACGACCACCACCGAGGCCTCCGCTCCTGACGGGGACGTGGAACTGGTGTGGAAGGTCACCTACATCGACGAGCACGGCTCGCCCGAGCGGGCCCTCTCCCTCGCCGTCTCACCCGACGGGGACATGTTCGCATCCGGTCACTTTCTGGTGGCCCGCGTCCACCACCTCGCCGACGGCGACCTGATCGACGTCCTCGAGTACCCCCACACCGTTGAGGATCTCAGCTACACCCCGGACGGCAGCTGGTTGGCCGGTGCGGCGACCCGTGGCGGTGTCCTCCTTTACGACACGGCCGAGCCGACCAACCAGCTGCAGCTCGACGCCGGAGGGGAGTCCCGGATCGCGGTCTCCCCCGACGGGCAGGTCCTCGCTACGAATGCCCGGTCGGCAGGAGTGATCGAGTTCTGGAGCATTCCCGACGGAGCCCTGCTGGACACGATCGAACGGCCTGACGCCGATTGGGTGGTCTCGCTCGAGTACCACCCCGATGGAGGCACCATCGCGGCGGCGGACTATGACTGCGTGGTGACGTTGTTCGACGTCGAGACCGGAGCGGAGGTCGACGAGCTCGAGGCGTCCGACACCTGCAGCTACGGCGGCGTCGCTCGTCCGTTCCGCTTCTCGCCCGATGGCACAGCGTATGCCCGCATGATGAGCGAGCAGTGGGAACGGCGCGTCGACCTCGTCGACGCGGCCGACCAGACGGTGGTGCACTCGTTCCCGATCGACAGCGAGATCCGGGGCATCACCTTCACTTCCGACGCGTCGATGATCGCGATCATCACCCAGTTCGGGATCGAGGTCTGGGACACCGCCACCGGTGACCTGCTCCACACCATCGAGCAGGTCTTCGACCCCGACGTCACCGACTGGAACATCGACGGGACCTTCACCCCTGACGACGGCCACCTCCTCATCGGCAGGTGGGATGGGGTGGAGCTGTGGCGGCTGCCCGGGGCCGAGGAGCTGGTGGCCCCCGAGCGCGAAGCCTGCGACCCGGTGCCCATCCCCGGTGACGTGCTCTTCGACACCGGCAGCTCCGATCTGCGCAGCGACGCCGACGCCGCGCTGACCGAACTGGCCGAACAGCTCGCCGACAGCTTCCCCGACGCCACCCTCACCTTCGTCGGCCACACCGACAGCCAGGGCAGCGCCGACGCCAACCAGCAGCTGTCCCTGGCCCGAGCCACCTCCACCCGCGACTGGTTCGCCACCTGGGCCACCGACAACGGCATCGACGGCTGGACCCTCGACGTCGACGGACGCGGCGACACCCAACTCCGAGTCCCCGACGTCAACGCCGACGGCGACTTCCTCCCCGACGCCGGCGCCCTCAACCGCCGCGTCGAGATCATCATCGATGCCCCGAGCTGCGCCTCGACCGCTGCCGTTGCGGACGCGTCGGCGGTGGCCAGCACACCGCTGGCCACCAGAGCGACACCGAACACCGCCAGCACGCCCCCGATGCTCTCCATCGCGTCGGGGAAGAACACGATGGCCACCGCGATGGCGACCATCACCATGCCACCGACCAGCTTGAGCATGCGGCCGTGGCGCTCCTGCAGCTTGGTCGCCCGCATGGTGAAGACCGCGGCACCGAAGATGACCAGCTCGTCGAGCAGGTAGATCGACAGGTACACGCCGAGCAGCGATGCGAACTCGGCACCGGACACGTCGGTGGAACGGACCAGGTCGCTCCAGATCACCGGGAAGCCAGCCGTGCAGGGCAGCTCGATGAGCGCTATGCCCCCGGCCATCACCACGGTGCCCGCGAGGGCCGCGGGCAGACCGACCCCGGGGCGGACCAGGCCACGGACTCGCCGGTAGATGCCGGGCTTCTGGTCATCAGGGATGGTCAGCGAGACCCCCTTCTTGAACCAGAGGAAGTCCTTGATGTTGACCAGGCCGAAGGTGAGGGCGAAGGCGGCGACCACGAGGCGGATTCCGTCCATGGCCCCCACCAGCCCGAGCGTGGAGTAGACGCCGACGATGAACAGTCCGTAGATGAGGGTGGTGATCACCAGGAACGTGCCGCCGACGGCCACCACTCGCCGGCGCGACCCCGTGTGCAGCACCAGGGCGAGCAGGACCGTGAGGACCCACAGCGAGCAGGGGTTGAACCCGTCGACCAGGGCGATGAGAACGGTGGCCAGCAGGGTGGAGCGACCGGCTCAGATCCATGTCGCCGACGAGGGGCACGTCGACCACCGACGACGACGACGGCCCGTCCGGTGCCGGGACCTCATCGGGTGGCCGGACGTCGCCCCGGAGCTCGAGCACCGCGGACTCGATCGACCGGCCGATCGCGCCGTTGAACCCGGTCCAGGACTGGTTGCCCACCACGATGAGGGGAACAGCGTCGGCCCGGACGCCGAGCTGATCGGCGACCCGCTCCATACGGGCCCGATTCTCGGCGTCGAACCACACCTCGAAGGTCTGGACCTCGACACCATCCTCCGCTTCGGCGAAGGCGGTCAGATGCTCGATGGCGTCGTGGCAGAACGGACAGCCGTCGCCCCAGTAGATGTCGATGACCACCGCCTCCTGCTCGCCGGCAGGTTCGATCTCGCCGGCCCCCGCCGGCGACGCGACACCGAGCAACCCCGTCGCGGCGAACGACGACACCAGCAGCAGTCCCATGACCACGCGGGCCCGACGATCTGTCATCGTGCCGACGCTACCCGTCCCTGCGCTCGGTCACCCTGTCCACCCGGCCGTCCGGCACGGCGCCGGGAAGTCGACCACCATCTCCATCATCGCCGGACTGCTCCAGCCGAACAGCGGCACCATCCGCATCGGCGGCGACGTCATGACCACCAAGGCCACCAGCCTGCGGTCCCGCATCGGGCTGGTCCCCCAAGACCTCGCCGTGTACCCCGACCTCACCTGCCGCGAGAACCTGCGCTTCTTCGCCAGCCTCTACGGCATGGGACGAGCCGACGCCAAGCGGCGCATCGACGAAGTGCTCGAGGTCATCGGGCTGACCGACCGGGCCGACGACCGCGCCGACGAGTTCTCGGGCGGCATGAAGCGGCGCCTCAACATCGGCATCGGCCTGCTGCACCGCCCCACCCTGCTCATCCTCGACGAACCGACCGTCGGCGTCGATCCGCAGTCGCGGAACGCGATCCTCGACTCGGTCGAACAGCTCTCCGGAGCGGGCATGTCGGTCCTCTACACCACCCACTACATGGAGGAAGCCGAACGGCTCTGCCACAGAATCGGCATCATCGACCACGGCCGCCTCATGGCCGAGGGCACCCGCCGCGAGCTCGTCACCTCCGTCGGCGAGCAGGACCGCATCCACATCGCCGCCACCGGGCCGCTCGACCAGGCCGTCGATGCGCTCGACCGGATCGACGGCGTCGCCGAGACGACGATCAACGAGTCCGGGTTCACCCTCCTGGCAAGAGACGCCGCCCAGGTGGTCGCCCGGGCCATCGAGGCGGCCGACGCCAACGGTCTCAACGTGACCTCCGTCGAGATCACCCAACCCGACCTCGAAGCGGTGTTCCTGCACCTCACCGGCCGAGCATTGCGGGACTGAGGACCGCACGCCGTGCCCACCGCCCTGCTGATCGCCGCCAAGGACCTGCGTCAGCGAGCTCGCGACAAGTCGCTGTTCATCCTTGCCTTCATCGCCCCGCTGGCCCTCGGATTCATCTTCAGCATCATCCTCGGCGGCGCCGACCCCTCCGACGAACGCATCACCTTCGACTACGGCGTCGTCGACCTCGACGGCGGAGACCTCGCCACCGGGTTCTCCGATCTGCTCGCCGAGCTGGAGGAGAACGGCCTCGTCGAGGTGACCAGCTTCAGCGACACCGCCGCCGCCCGGGAGGCCGTGGACGACACCGACGTCTCGGCCGCCTTCGTCCTCCCGGCCGGCCTCTCCGACGCCCTCGCCACCGGCACCGACGCCCAGATCCGGGTGATCGGCAGCGTCGACGCCTCCATCGCCACCGACGTGGCCGGGTCGATCGCACGCGCCTTCACCACCAGGGTGAGCACCAGCGGGCTCGCCGGGGTCACCGCGGCCATGAGCGGCGCTGTCTCGGCCGACGACATCGCCACGGTCGCGTCACAGGTGGCCATGTCGGCACCGCTCGCCCAGGTCGAGGTCATCGAGCGCGACACCGACAGCCTCGACTTCGGCACCACCATGGTGGCGGGGATGGCGATCTTCTTCGCCTTCTTCGTCGCGGGGACGGCGGTGACCGGCATCCTCGAAGAGCGCGAGTCCGGAACCCTTCCCCGCCTGCTCATTTCGCCGGCATCTCGGGCCGCGATCTTGTTCGGCAAGGCCTCCGCCACGATCATCGTCGGGATCGTCGCGCTCATCGCGCTGGTGAGCGCCTCCACGCTGATCATGGGAGCCGACTGGGGGCCAGCGGCCGGAGTGCTCCCCCTGATCGTCGCCGGGGTCCTCGCGGCCACCGGCATCATGTCGCTCGTCGGGGGACTGGCCCGCAACGCCGAGCAGGCCGGGAACCTGCAGGCCATCGTCGCCATCTCGATGGCGATGCTCGGCGGGGCCTTCGGACTCGCGGCACCCGAGCAGGATTCGCTCTGGGGCCGCTTGGCCCTGCTCACCCCGGTTCGGTGGTTCCTCCGCGGGCTCGAAGAGCTCGCCGCCGGCGGGCCGGCCGACGTCGTCCCCGCGACCGTCGCGCTGCTGGTGATGGCCGTGGTGACCGGGAGCGCGGCCCTCGCCTTCGCAGGCAAGGTGCTCCGGCCATGAGGATCACCGCGATCGTGGGAACCGCCCTCACCCGCTTCATCCGTGACCGCTTCAACCTCTTCTTCGTCTTCGTCTTCCCGCTGGCCCTCGTGTTGCTCATCGGCGTGCAGTACGGCGAGCCCCCCACCCCCCAGCTCGGGGTCGTAGCCGGTACCGGATCGCTGGCCGACGAGCTCGTGGACCGACTCGAGGAGAACGAGCAGCTCGAGGTGGTTCCCCACGACGACCGGGACTCCCTCCTCGCCGCCGTCGAACGGGGCGCAGACGCCGAGCAGGCGGCGCAGGTCGCCCGTGATCAGCTCGCCATCACCGAGCTGATCACCGTCGAGACCACCACCACCGGTGACCGGCTCTTCCCCGAGGACGTCACCGGCTACGACATCGGCGCCGCCTCACAGCTCGTGCTGTTCATCTTCCTCACCTCGCTCACCGGATCGGCAGCGATCATCCAGAGCCGCCGACTGGGGGTGACCACCCGCATGCTGTCGACCCCGACCTCGCTGTCCACCATCATCGGTGGTGAGGGCGTGGCCCGGTTCGCCATCGCTGTCCTCCAGGGCGTCTACATCATGGTCGCCACCGTGGTCCTCTTCGACGTGAATTGGGGGAGCCTCGTCGCCTCGGCCACGATCCTCGCCGCCTTCGCGACCGTGGGCGCCGCGGCCGCCATGCTCAGCGGAGCGCTGTTCGACAACGATGAGCAGGCGAGCGGGATCGCCGTGATCACCGGTCTCGGCCTCGCGGCCCTCGGCGGCGCCATGCTGCCCGTCGAGCTGTTCAGCGACACGATGGTGACCATCGCCAAGGTGATCCCGCACTACTGGGCGCTCGATGCCTTCGCCGAGGTGGTCCGCCACGGTGGTTCGGTCGCCGACATCGTTCCCCAGCTGGCGGTCCTGCTCGGATTCGCCGCGGCGATCGGAACGGCGGCCGTGTGGCGACTGAGGGTGACCCTCACCGGCTGAGATGGTGGCAGTATGGTTCCTACCGGCACGGCGAACGCCGGGCGGCTCGTCGAAGGAGAACTGACCATGTTGGGACGACACCTGCGGGCCACGACCGCGTGCCTGATCGCCGGAGTGATGCTGGTCGCGGCGTGCGGCGAGGAATCGGGCTCGGGCGGCGGCAGTGTCGACGACCCCGAGGAGGCGGTGCTCGCCGCGTTCAGCGCCATCGACACCGACGCGACCGAGATGACGATCACCTTCGACGGCGACGGCGCAGAGCTGGCCGCCGCCCTCGAAGCCCTGGACGACACGTTCCCCTCGGACGAGCCGGCCACCGACACCATGGTGGAGCTGATGGCCGGCGCCGAGCTGCGGGCCTCTGCCAGCGGCGAGGACTTCGCCATGGCCGTGGTCCTCGACGACACCTCGCTGACCGAGATGCGGGTGATCGGCTCGACGCTCTATGGGCGGATCGACTTCGACTCGGCCCTGGCCCTCATCGGCGACATCGATCCCGAGGCCGCCTCCGAGTTCGAGATGATCGTCGGCATGGCCCCGATGATCGCCGCCGAGGACCCTCGCCTCGGCTTCGTGCAGGACCTGCTCGAGGGACGATGGATCAGCATGGAGGTTCCCGACGACGCCGAGTACTCGGATCTGTTCGACGCCACCTCCGACACCGAGACGATCGACGAGCAGATGCTCTCGGTGATCGAGGAGATCCTGTCGGCCAACACCGCGGTGACCCACGTCGGCGACGCTCGCGGCGGACAGCAGTTCGTGATCGAGGTCGATGTGGCCTCGACCATGGCCGCGCTGGCCCGCAATCCCATGGCCGCCCAAGCACTCGACCTCACCGACACCAGCACCGACCCCGACGAGCTCGTGGAGGAGATGCAGAGCGAGGGAATGGCCTCCACCTGGGAGTTCGACGTCGTCGTGACCGACGGGGTGATCAGCTCGGTCGGCATGGACCTGGCCGCCCTGTCCACCGAGGCACCCGACGGCGTGAGCCTGCCGGTGCTGATCCGGCTCTCGCCCTCGCCGTCGGCGCCCGAGGCGCCGGGCGATCACACGCCGATCCCACCGGAGCTGCTCGAGGAGCTGGCCGGGGACATGATGGGCGGCCTCGGCCCCATGGGCGACCCGGCGGGGCTCTGACCCCGACCCGGCGGTGAGGCCAGGTTCGGCCTCAGACGCCCTTGGCCATGTTGGCAAAGCGCGTGTAGTGGTCGAGGAACGCGAGCCGGGTGATCCCGGTGGGGCCGTTGCGGTGCTTGGCGACGATGATCTCGGCCGTGCCTCGGTCGGCCGAGTCGGCGTGGTACACCTCGTCGCGGTAGATGAACATGACGACGTCGGCGTCCTGTTCGATCGATCCGGACTCGCGCAGGTCGGCCAGCACCGGCCGCTTGTCCTGGCGCATCTCGAGGCCTCGTGACAGCTGCGACAGCGCCACCACCGGGGTTTCGAGCTCGCGAGCCAGGATCTTGAGCTGACGGCTCATCTCCGACACCTCGACCTGTCGGTTCTCGGCCGAGGATCGTCCGGTCATGAGCTGGAGGTAGTCGACCACGATCATCCCGAGGTCGCCGACCCGGCTCTTGAGGCGGCGGGCCTTGGAGCGGATCTCCATGACGGTGACGTTCGGGTTGTCGTCGATCCAGATGGGGGCCTCGGCCAGCCGACCGGTGGCGTGAGCGATCTTGTTCCAGTCGGCTTCGACGAGCTTGCCGTTGCGGACACGGGAAGAGTCGACCCGGGCCTCGGCGCAGACGACGCGCTGGGTGAGCTCGATCTGGCTCATCTCCAACGAGAAGTACATGACGGGACGGTGAGTGTCGAGTGCCGCGTGGGTGGCCATCCCCAGCGCGAACGCGGTGTTGTGGGTGGGGATCATCGAGCGGCCGGCGAGGTACAACGACGATGGGGCGTCGACGGTGATGCAGCGTGTCGCCACGCTGGGCACCGCATCGATGGACACGACCGCACGCACCCCCGCCCGGGCACGCTCGGGAGGTGGAGCCTGGGCCAACCGGTCGGCCTTGCGCGGCAGCCGGAACACCGGGTCTGGGGGCGTCCACCGGATCCGATGGGCGGACAGGACCGCACCGCGGTCGCTCACCTGGGTGGCGGTGACCGGGTCGGGTCGGTGCCCGAGCGAACACAACAGCTCGTGCACCTCACCGGCGAGGGTCGGACCGACGATGTGCATCTCGACGATGCCACGCTCGGACACCACCACACCATCGGTGTCCATGATCCCCTGCAGCAGCGCCAAACGCTGCTTCGGTGACCCCCGCAGGTACCGGGCAGGGATCTGGCGAGGGGCGCCACCCAACAGACCCAGCTGGCCCAGCTCGGCGGACAGGCGTCGACCGCCACTGCGGTACCCGGCGAGCTCGAACTCTCCGGAGAAGAACTCGAGGTCGTGATGGTGGAGATCGCCGGCGACGTCGGGCGGAAGCCCGGTGCTGAGCCAGCAACCGAGCACGTACGGATCGACCGGCAACTCGAGCTCGGGGCCCTCGAGCGGCTGGGCGACCGGAACGACCCACCGACCGGCGCCGTCGCCGGCACCGGCCTCCACCAGCTGGCTGGTGGTGAGCACCACCCGCTGGCCTGAAGGGTCCTCGACCTCCCACTGGTGCTCGGCATCGGCGACCAGGACCGAGTCGTCGTCGAAGCGGACCTCGTAGCAGGCGTGGTCGGTGAACACGGGTGAGCAGTAGGTGATCGTGGTGGGGACACCCGATTCGTCGAAGACCCGGTCGCCGACGGCGAGGTCACCCATGGTGGTCCACCCCTGGGGTGTGGGAATGGCGGTGTCGAGCGCCAGCGCCTTTCCCATGGCGGGGCGAGCACCGACGACGTAGAGCGCGCTGGGTTGCAGCCCCGAGAGCAAGTCGTCGAGATCGTGATAGCCACTGGGCAGCCCGGTGATGGCGTCACCCCGCTCGTAGAGCAGCTCGAGTCGGTCGAGGTGCTCGCTGAGCAGGTCGCGGATGGGGGCAAGGGTGTCGGTGACCCGGCGCTGGGCGACGTCGAACACCAAGGACTCGGCGAGGTCGACCACCTTGGTGACGTCTTCGGGGATCTCGTAGCCGAGCTCGGCGATCTCGCCGGCGACGCCGATCAGGCGACGCAGCAACGCCAGCTCCTCGATGATGCGGGCATAGCGGCTGGCGTTGGACACCGCCGGGGTGGCCGCCTGCATCGACAACAGCTTGGACGATCCACCCACCGCGTCGAGCAGCTCGACGCGTTGGAGCTCGGCGGCCACCGTGACCACATCGACCGGTTCTCCCGCCGAGTAGAGCCCGGTGACGGCCTCGAAGATGTGACCGTGCGACGGCTTGTAGAAGTCCCCCACCTGGACCGACTCGACGGCGTCGGCGATCGCCTCGCGCGACAGCAGCATCGCGCCCAGCAAGGACTCCTCGACCTCGAGGTTGTGTGGTGGGGTCCGGCTGCTCGTGCGTCGGACGGGAGCTTCGTCAGGCATCGCCATGAGAACGCCATCCTCGGTGATGGAGGTTGTGGATCGATAGACCCGATAGCCGGTGGACAACGCTGGCTGTCCTGTGGACGACCACGCTCATCTTGTGGGCGGCGGCACCCGCATCGGTGGATGGTGCAGCGCCACTGTGGGCGCCACGCCATGTGGACGCGCCGAACCAGCCCTCAGGAGGGCAGTTCCCCTGGGGATGGCCTGGCGCTGCTGTGGACACCTCCGGCCGATCTGTGGATGACCGGAGATGGTGCTACTCGGGAGCGACCTCGACCGTGATCGGGAACTCGACCTCGGAGTGGAGCTTGGCCACCACCGTGTGGGTACCGAGGGTCTTGATCGGCTCATCGAGGTGCAGCTTCCGGCGGTCGAGGTCGATGCCGGCTTGGGCGGTGACCGCGTCGGCGACGTCGCTCGTGGTGACCGAGCCGAACAGCTTACCCTCGGAGCCGGACTTGGCCGAGATGTAGATGACCGTCGGCACGAGCGTGCTGGCCACCTCCTGGGCGGCGGCTCGGTCGGCGGCGTCCTTGACATCGCGGGAACGGCGCATCGTGGAAGCCTGGGAATCGGCCCCCTTGGTGGCCTTGAGTGCCAGGCCCTTGGGGAGCAGGAAGTTGCGGGCATAGCCATCGGCGACCTCGCAGATGTCGCCCTTGAAGCCCACACCGTCGAGATCGGAGCGCAGGATCACCTTCACTCGTCGTCACCTCCGGTGCGCTCCTCGACGACCTCGGGTGCCCCGGTGGCCTCGGTGGTCTCTTCGAGCTCTTCCTCGCCGGCCGAACCCGGAGGCGGCGCAGAGGGACGCGGCGGCGGACCATCGGCCCGTCCGCCACGGTCGCCACGGTCGCCCCTGCCGCCGCGCTGGGTGGTGACCCTGCTGGTGTAGGGCAACAGGGCCATCTCGCGGGCGTTCTTGACGGCCCGAGCGATCTCACGCTGCTGCTGCGCGTCGTTGCCGGTGACCCGGCGGGCGCGGATCTTCGCCCGATCGGACTGGAAGCGACGCAACAGGTTGACGTCCTTGTAGTCGACGTACTGGACGCGCTCCTGGGTGAGCAGACTCACCTTCTTCTTGCTGCGCCGTGCGTTGTCCTTGTTCTTGCCCCGCTTCGGGGTCGACTTCGCCATCAGAACGGCTCCTCATCGCTGTCGTAGGCGGGCGCCTCGTTGGGCACCGGGCGCGACCCGGCGTCGCCACCACGGTTGGCACCGTCGCCCTTCTTGTCGTTCTTGGTCACGGCCGCCGTCGCCCACTTGAGACTGGGGGCGACCTCGTCGGCGATGATCTCCACCTTGGAGCGCTTGTCGCCGTCGGGCGTCTCCCACGACCGCTGCTGCAGCATGCCGTAGATGATGACCCGCGACCCTTTCTGAACCGACTCGGCCACGTTCTCGGCCAGGTCTCGAAAGCAGGTGACGTCGAAGAACGACACTTCGTCCTCGCCATCCTGCTTGCGACGGTTCCACGCCAGACCGAAGCTGGCGACGGCCATGCCACCAGGGGTGAAGCGCAGTTCGGGATCGCGGGTGATGTTGCCCACCACCGTCAGGGTGTTGTCGAATGCCATCGGAGGTCTCCGTTCTCTTACCCGGCGCTCGCCGGGGCGGCTTCGCCGCCGAGCAACCCACGACGGGTCGCTTCGTTGTCGGGAAGCCGAAGGATCTTGTGGCGGATGGTCTCGTCCGCGAGACGGAGGAAGCGGTCGATGTCGTCGAGGTTCTGGGCCTCGGTGACGATCTCGAGCACGACGTAGAACCCCTCGTGCTGGTGGTTGATCTCGTAGGCGAAGCGCCGGACGCCCCACTTGTCGGTGGTGGCGACCGCACCGCCGCTGGCGGCGGCGAGCTCGCCGACGCGGTTGATCACGCCTTGGATCGTGGACTCCTCGAGCTGGGCATCGAGGATGATCATGAGTTCGTACGCTCTCATCTGGAGCGCATCACCTCCCTGTGGACCCGGCTGCACCGGGGCTCCGCACGGTACGGAGCAGGGCCATCGATTGACCGGACGATGCTACCGGAACCCGGCGCCGATGACCTCATCACCATGATGCCCAGGGGGTGAGACACCGAATCCGCAGCCGCGCTACTCGTCGACCAGATATGCCTGATGGACGATCACCCGCCCCTCGGCGGTGCCGTTGCCGGGGGTCCCCGACGGTGTCACCCAGTCGGCCAGACCCCGGACGTCGCCGCGCCAGCCGACATAGGTCGGCGTGCCGACACCCCAGGTGAGCGGTACGTGCTCGTTGGCCACCAGATTGATCTGCTCGGTCGCGGCGTACCGAGCCTCGAAGTCGATCTCGCTTCGCAACTGGTCGATGGCCTCGTCGATATCGGGGTGGCTGAAGTTGGTGAAGTTGCCGGGAGTGGACTCGGGCGGCCCGAAGAAGTTCTGGAAGGTGGTGAGGGGGTCACCGAGGGTCGCGCCGGCCCGCCAGCAGTTCACCTGGTAGTCGCCCGACCACGGCGGATCCTCGTCGGCGCTGCCGACGGCGTTGGCGATCAGCGTCGACTGCTCGACCGACTCGAGGTGGACCTCGACCCCGGCCTCACCCCACAGGCTCTGGAGGAGCTGACCGATCTCGACCAGGCTCGGATCGGGCGGACAGCTGTAGGTGATCTCGATCGGATCACCGGGAGCCCGACCATCGGAGCGGTCCGGATCGGAGCGGTACTGCTCGATCAGCTCCTGGGCGGTTGCCAGGTCACGCCCGTCGGCACCCGGATAGGCCGCAGAGGCCGTCTCGGAGAACCACGGACTGTCGACCGAGAAGAACGTGGTGGTGGTGGGCACGAGCCCATCGTCGCCCAACACCACCGCAACGGCCTCGGCGTCGCCGGCGTAGGCGAGCGCCCGGCGGATGCGCACATCGTCGACCGGCGGCACCAGGGTGTTGAAGATCGACGCGCCCGAGGTGTTGCCGACGAAGAGGTTCCCTCCGAACCCGCCCTCATCGACCATCTCCATGACCGCCTTGATCGAGCTGCCCCGCAGGGTGCTGATCACCTGCACCGAGTCGGCGGCGAGGCTCTGCACCCGGCTGTCCTCGTCCGGGATCGGGCGGAACTCCACCTCGTCGAGGTAGGGAAGCTGGTTGCCGGCGGGATCGGTGCGCCAGTAGTCCTCGTTGCGCTCGGCCACGAACCGATCGTCGCGGCGCCACTCGACGAAGCGGAACGGACCGGTCCCGACCGGGTGCTCGCCCAACTCATCTGCACCGCGCTCCTCGTACGCGGTCGGCGACACCGGCCACCCCACAGAAGTCCGCAACACGTCGGGGAAGCCGGCATTGGTGTCGGCCAGACGCCACACGACGGTCAGATCGTCGACCACCTCGACCGCTTCGATCCCAGCCGACTGAACCGAGCCGTAGGTCACCGCCGTCGGGTCGGCGTGCAAGGTGTCGAAGTTCCACTTGATCGCCCCGGCATCCAGCGGTGAGCCGTCGTGGAACACCACCCCGTCGCGCAGCGTCATGGTCCACTCGGTGAGATCGTCGTTCGGTTCGAGCGACTCGGCGAGGTTGGGTTCGAGGGTGCCGTCCTCGGTGAGCACCATGAGCGGGTCGTAGATGCTCATCGCCACGCTGACCCCCGACGTGGCGAACTGTCCGGTGCCCGGCAACCAGTTGCCGGTCTCGCCCTCGAGTCCGATCACGATGCGACCCCCATAGGACGGTCCCTCGTCGGCCTCGGACCCTGACCCGTCGTCGCGCTCCTCCGGCGACGTGGTGGTGGTCTCCTGCTCCGTCGCTCCGGAGTCGCCATCGGTGTCGTCTCCGGCGCACGCGGAGGCGAACACGATGCACGCGACGGCGGCGAGCACCCGCCGAACAGCAGTGATGCGAACCATCTCAACCCCCCGAGGTGTTCAGCCGATCGTTGCGCCGACCATAATCTCGACACCGCCGCCCGTGCTCGTGGCGTCGCGGGTCACCGTGGAACCGTCTCCACCTCGTCGGGTCGCGGACCGGAGTCGCGGGCCAGGGGGAGGGTGTCGGGATCGAGTCGTGCGCCATCGGTGAGGCCGAACTGGTCGAGGTGGCCCTGCTCGACCTCCAGCGCCCAACGGTATGGGCCCTCGGGCGGGTAATCGGGACAGTCGACCGCCTCCGGACACGGCTCCATGTCCGCGGTCGACACGACCCCGCCGTCCTGGTCGATGAACGCGATCGAGAGCGGGACCACGGTGTTTCCCATCCAGAACGATCCCCTGGCGGTTCCGGGGAACGAGAAGAGCATGCCGTCGTAGCCCGCCAGGTCGGTCACCTCCATGAGCCCGTGCGACCGTAGCTCGGCGGTGTCCGCGATGAGCACACACCGCCGGGTGCCAGATCCATCGGCGGCGACCACGGTGATCTCGGCCGCGCTGAACCGGTCGAAGGTGTCGGTCGGGGACGGACAGGTGGGTGATGCTGCGGGCGACAACTCGTCGAGGTGCTCATCGACCAGCTCGGGGCGCTCGCCCGTCGGGACGCAGCCCGCCAGCGCGACGAACCCCAGCAGGGTGACGAGGACGAGGTGGAACGGGAGGATCGACCGGTAGCGACTCACCCCGAGATGGTGCCACCTCCGTAGAGCCCGAGCGCGTCGGCTTCGTCGGCAGAGAGGTGGTAGCTCTCGCCGTCGGACGGGAACGTCCCGGCACGCACGTCGTCGGCGAAGGCGGTGAGCCCGGCGACACCCTGGGCCTTGAGGTCTGCGTAGCGTCGCACGAACTTCGGTGTCACCCGGTCCTCGATGCCCAACACGTCGTGGAAGACCAACACCTGGCCGTCGCAGCCGGGTCCGGCACCGATGCCGACGGTGGGCACGTCGACCGAGTCGGTGACCATCCGGGCGACCGAATCGGGAATGCCCTCGAGCACGATGGCGAAGCACCCCGCTGCCGCCAACGCCTTGGCGTCGGACACCAGCATCAGGGCGGCTTCGCTGGTCTTGCCCTGCACCTTGAACCCGCCCATCTGGTGCATCGACTGGGGGGTGAGGCCGAGATGTCCCATGACCGGGATCTCGGCGTCGACGATCGCCTCGATGTGGGGCACGCGCGTGCGACCGCCCTCGAGCTTGACCGCCTGGGCTCCGGCCCGCACCAGCGTGGCGGCGTTGCGTACGGTGTCGTGGACGTCGAGGTGGTAGCTCATCCACGGCAGATCGGCCACGACCAACGGCCCCGGACGGGCGCGGGCGACGGCGCCCACGTGGTGGACCATGTCGTCGACGGTGACCGCCAGGGTGTCCTCGTAGCCGAGCACGACCATGGCGACCGAGTCGCCGACGAGGATGAGGTCGACCCCCGCCTCGTCGGCCATGCGGGCCGACGGCGCGTCGTAGGCGGTGACCATCACCAACGGATCGGCGCCGGCGCGAACCTTGCGTCGACGCACCTGGGGAGCGGTGAGTGCGCTCATGCGAGCCTCCTTGTCCCGTCCAACGCCCGTGCGGCTGTCGGCGGTGCCCTCCAGGCTAGCGGTCGGTGCCCACCGCGTGCTAGCCGTCGCCGTCCACCGTCGTGGAGGTCGTGGTCGAGGTGGTGGAGGTCGTGGTCGTCGAGGTGGTGGGGATCTCGTCGGGGGGCGATCCGTCACCGTCGGGCTCGGTCGTCGAGGTCGTGGTCGTGGCCTCGCCATCCTCGTCACCATCCTCGTCACCGTCGTCGTCGGCCTCGTCGTCGGCCTCGACGGTGGTCGAGGGACACAGCTCGATCGGGGTGTCGGGGTCGGTGGTGTCGGTCGCATCGACCGGGCACCGCAACTCGGTGGTCGGGGTGGTGGCGGGTGGCACCGACACGTCGGGGAACGGGCACGGTTCGGACCCCTCGGTCGCCGCGGTCATGTAGTCGCTCCAGATCTGGGCGGGGAACGAACCGCCGGTCACCGAGATCCCACGGAAGTTGCTCATGTTGCGCGGGTTGCCGGACTCGTCCGCGGTCGGATGACCCATCCACACCGCAGTGCTCAACCGGCACGTGTACCCGACGAACCAGGCGTCGCGATTGTTGGTCGTGGTCCCGGTCTTGCCGGCCACGAACTGCCCGGGGACCGCCGCGTTGCGACCGGTGCCACCCGCCACCACCTGGGTCAGCGCGTAGGTGACCTGATCGGCGACCTCGGGGGCGAGCACCCGTGTGCCGGCCCGGTCGGGTCGCCAGACGATGCGACCCGACGAGTCGGTCACCTCCACGACCATGATCGGTGGGGTGTGACGGCCCTGATCGCGGAAGCTGGCATAGGCCGAGGCCATGTCGAACACCGACACCTCACCCGACCCGAGCACCACCGACGGCACGTCGGGTACCTGGTGGGTGATCCCGAGACCCCTAGCCAGCTCGTTGACCCGTGCCGGCCCGAGCTCGAGCATCAGGTGGGCGAACCCGGTGTTGGACGACACCCGGGTGGCATCGACCAGGCTCCAACGGCCGACCGGCGAGCCGCCGCCGGTCACCCGCCAATCGCCGCCGTCGTCGGCTCCCTCGAACACCGCCTGTGATGGTGCGGGCACCGTGTCGCCGAGCCCCCACCCGTCGACCAGCGCCTGGGCCAGAGCGAAGGGCTTGTAGGCCGAACCCGGTCCCCGACCCGAGCCTCCGCCGGCGCGGCCCATGGCCAGGTTGACCTGCGACTCCGCGAAGTCGGTGCCGCCGACCATGGCAACCACCTGGTTCTGGTCGTCGAGGGTCACCAGCGCGGCCGCGGGATCGTCGGGATTGGTCGGATCGAGCACATCGGTCACCGACCGATGGGCGGCCTCCTGCAGTCCCGGGTCGAGCGTGGTGTAGACCCGCAGTCCTCCCCCGTAGACCGCGGCCGCGCCGAGCTCGTCGATGAGCTGCTGGCGCACCTGGTCGACGAAGTACTCGGTGCCGTACTCGGAACCGCGCACATTGCCGAGCCCCTCGCGACTCGAGCGCGGCAGGGTGATCTCCTCGAGGGGCACCGCGTTGGCATCGTCCATCTCGGCCTGGGTGATGTGTCCGTCGGCGACCATGCGCACCAGCGCGTTGTTCCGGCGGCGGTCGGCCTCGGTGAGGTCGCGTGACGGATCTGCGGTCTCGGGGGCCCGGATCAGTCCGGCCATGAACGCTGCCTCGGGCAGGGTGAGGTCGTCGACGGACTTGCCGAAGTACGCCCGCGACGCGGCTTCGACCCCGTAGGCGCCCCGGCCGAAGTAGATGGTGTTGAGGTACCGCTCGAGGATCTCCTCCTTGCCCACCTCGCGCTCGAGCCGGATGGCGAGGGCCGCCTCCCGAACCTTGCGCAGCAGGGTGCGGTCGTCGGTGAGGTACACGTTCTTGACGTACTGCTGGGTGACCGTCGAACCGCCCTGGGCGAGGGTCTGGTGCCGGAGGTCGGTCCACAACGCCCGGACGATGCTGACCACGTCGACACCGCTGTGGTCGAAGAAGGTGCGGTCCTCCTGGGCGAGCACGGCGTCGATGAGCACGTCCGGCACCTGATCGAACGACACCGACGTGCGGTTCTGGTGGCCGCTCAGCTCGGCGATGGCGTTGTCGGCACCGCAGGCCTCGGTCACGTCACCGGCACAGACATAGGAGGTCTCGAGCAGCACCTCGGCTTCGGGCAGCTCGATCTGGGACACCACCCAGCCCGCGCCGGCGATCCCACCGACCGCGGCCAGGCCGAGCAGGAAGAAGAACCGTCGCCGGCGCCAGAAGAAGCTCCGGCGCTTGGAACGCTTGGAACCCTTGGCGCGGCTCCGACCGGGGAGCCGGTCGAGGATCAACCGGCGCGCCCCAGCAGGAAGGTGCGAGCCAGGTGGTTCCACCAGCAGCCGGGGCAGACCTCGACGACGTAGCAGGTGAACGAACCGCCCCGACGCGCCTTGCGGGCAAAGGCCACCAGCTCGGAGCGGGTGGTGATGCACCGGCCGTGGGCGGGCAGGCGAGGTCCGAACACATAGGACACCAGCACGACGTTCACGTCCGCGCAGATGGGACACACCAGCGACGTGGGCTCTGCCACCTGCTCGGCGGCACGACGCAGCTCGGGGTGGGCATCGCACACCTCGTGGCGGGCCAAACGCCCCCGGCGGTACGAGTCGATCACCGACTGGCGCGCCAGTCGGTAGTCGATCGTGCCCTGGTGGTCGGCACCAGGAACGGATTGGGGCGAGAAACCCATGAGCAACGAGGCTACCGAGGCGGCGACCGTCGACGCGTGCGGGAGCATGCCGGGAACCAACCATCGCCATCCACGTCAGGGCCCGCGGGTCACGGCACACTGACACCAACCGCAGCACCGCCGCATGCCATGCCGCAGCCACCTCCACCTGGAGCGTCGATGAGCACCTCTCCCACCGAACCTCAGCACCCCCGCACCTTCCCCATCGGGGCCGAGCTCCCCAAGGACCGCGTGGTCTATGGGCCCGACATCCTCGACGAGACCGATCTGCGCCTGCTGGGCGACCTGTCCGGCAAGCGGATCCTTCAACTCGGCTCCCACGAGGGCCACACCGCCATCGCACTGCAGCACCGGGGGGCGAGGGTCATCGTGGTCGAGCCGTCGGCCGAACGCGTCGCCGCGTCCCAGTGGGCCTTCGAGCGGTCCGACACCAAGATCGAGCTGCTCAACAACGATCTGGCCGACCTGGCCGCGGTGCGGGCCGACTCGATCGATCTGGCGGTCAGCATCTACTCGCTGGCCGGGGTCGACGACCTCTCCCGGGTGTTCCGGCAGGTGCACCGGGTGTTGCGACAGGACGCCCACCTCGTGTTCTCGCTCCCCCATCCCGCGTTCTCGATGATCGACCCCACCAGCGACGAACCGCTGCGGATCCGGCGCGCCTACTGGGACCAGACCCCCCGCACCTGGGAGCGCGGCGAGCACTCGGGTCGCGACCACACCCACACCATCACCGACCTGTTCACCAACCTGGCCAGGACCAACTTCCGTGTCGACGCGCTGCTCGAGCCCGAACCCGCGGCCTCGGGCCATCGGTCGGCGCTGTGGAGCGAGACGATGCGGTGGGTGCCCGCCACCTTGATCGTGCGGGCCCGCAAGCAGGGGATCTGACCGACGGGCGGGGCGCCGACGCCTACCGCCTGTTCGAGGCGCGAGAAGACGGCGTGCTCAAGGTGATGCTCGACCCCACCCGCTGAGCCCCCTGCGAGGCGAGCCCCACCTCGCGTGGGTGCGGACACTCAGACCTTGCGCTGCGCCCACCACTCGTCCAGGCGGCGACGGGCCTCGTCCTCTCCCAGCGCTCCTTCCTCCAACCGCAGGTCGAGGAGGAAGTTCATCGCCTTTCCCACGTCGGGGCCCGGTCCGATGCCGAGCTGGTCCATGACCTGACGACCATCCAGATCAGGACGGATCGACGCCAGCTCCTCCTGCTCCTGCAGCTCGGCGATGCGGGCTTCGAGCTCGTCCATCCGCGCCGCCAGGGTCTTCGCCTTGCGTTCGTTGCGGGTGGTGCAATCACAGCGGGTGAGCTCGATCAGCCGGTCGAGGTCGGGTCCCGCGTCGCGCACGTAGCGACGAACCGCGCTGTCGGTCCATCCCATCTTGTAGGTGTGGAATCGGAGGTGCAGCTCGATCAGCCGAACCACCGCGTCGATGTCGCCGTTGGAGTACCGCAGGGCGGTCATCCGCTTGCGAGCCATACGGGCACCGACGACCTCGTGGTGGTGGAACGAGACCCCGTGCTCGCCGATGGATCGGGTCCTGGGCTTGCCGATGTCGTGCAGCAGCGCCGCCAAGCGCACGATCCGTTCGGGCCGGGTCTTGGCGGTGACCGCGATCGAGTGGGCCAACACATCCTTGTGGCGGTGGATCGGGTCCTGCTCCAGGCGCATGGCGCTCAGCTCGGGCAGGAACAGGTCGGCCAGACCGGTGTCGACGAGAAACCACAACCCAGCAGAGGGATCGTCGACCACCAGCAGCTTGTCGAGTTCGTCACGGATGCGTTCGGCGGCGACGATCTCGAGGCGATCGCGCATCGAGACGACGGCCTCGACCAGTCCCTCCTCCGGGGAGAGGCCGTAACCGGCGATGAAGCGCGCGGCGCGCATCATGCGGAGCGGATCGTCGCTGAAGGAGACCTGGGGGCCACTCGGGGTGCGCAACCGGCTCTGGGCCAGGTCGCTCGCACCGCCGTAGGGGTCGACCAGCTCGGGCTCGGGCAGCGACAGCGCCATGGCGTTGACGGTGAAGTCGCGCCTCGACAGGTCGGCCTCGATGGCGTCGGAGAACTCAACCTGCGGCTTGCGCGAGTCGGGCCGGTACGCCTCGGCCCGGTGGGTGGTGATCTCGAAGGTGCGTCCACCGACCTTGGCGCCGATGGTGCCGAACCGTTCGCCCTGGTCCCAGACAGCGTCCGCGAACCCGGCGAGCAACTGCTTGGTCTCGTCGGGTCGGGCGTCGGTGGTGAAGTCGAAGTCGGGCTCGCGCAGCTCCTTGCCGAGAAGCAGGTCCCGTACGATGCCACCGACCAGGTAGATCCGCTTGCCCGCAGCGGCGAAGCGCTCGGCGACGGGGCGTGACTCGTCGAGGACCGGTTGCCAGCGTGGGGGGATCACAGCGGGCCAACACTACCGGGACTCATCGCGGGAAACGAAGGCCGATCCCGGCCCTGACACCTGTTCGGCCGGTCAGCCCAGGTGCACCAGGGCGACGTCGTCGATCACGTTGCGCCCCGGTCCGCCGCTGGTGGGGCGCTCGGGATGCAGGACCTCGCCGGCCAGCGCGGCCACGCAGGCCGCGGTCGAGTCGGTGAGGGCGGCGAGGTCGTAGCCTCCTTCGAGGAACGCGATCCGGCGTCCGGGCGGGGCGAAGGCCAGCAGATCGGCGGTGATGTCGGCGAAGTCGCCCGCCGACAGGCCCATCGAGGTCAACGGATCGCTGCGATGGGCGTCGAAGCCGGCCGACATCAACAGCCAGGTGGGGCCGAACTCGGCGATCTTGGGTGCCGCCACCACCTCGATCCCGGCGCGGATCACATCGCCGGTGGTCCCCCTGGGAAGCGGGAAGTTGACCGTGGTCCCCTTGGCCTCACCCGTTCCGATCTCGTGCAGATCACCGGTGCCGGGATAGAGCGGGTATTCGTGGAACGAGACGTACAGGACCCGGGGATCGGCATCGAACACCGCCTGGGTGCCGTTCCCGTGGTGGGCGTCGAAGTCGACGATCAGCACGCGCTCGCCGCGGTCGGCCAGCGCCGCCGCGGTGATGGCGATGTTGGACAGCAGGCAGAACCCCATGGCCCGATCGAGGGTCGCGTGGTGCCCCGGGGGCCGGACCGCGCAGAACACGGCGTCGGCCTCGCCCCGGTCGAGCCGCTCGACCGCGTCGAGCCCCGCTCCCGCCGCATACAGCGCCGCGTTCCACGACTCGGTGACCGCCACCGTGTCACCGTCGATGTTTCCTCCCCCCGCAGCACAGAACCGCTCCAGCGCCTCGAGGTAGCCGTTCGGATGAACCCGCGCGATCTCCTCGTGGGTGGCGGCTCTCGGCTCGAACCTCACCACCGCTTCGTCGAGAAGCGGGTGGGCGAGCCCGGCCAGCACCGCGTCGAGACGAGCAGGGCGCTCGGGGTGCCAGGTCCCGGTGTCGTGCTCGTAGAACCGTGGATGGGTCGCGAAGAGGATGGTCACCGCTGCTCACGCTACCTGTCACCACGCTGACCACTCGCGCCGGACGTGTCGCTCTATCCTCGAACCGACGCGCCGAGCGCCCGCCCGCCGCCGTCCCCGAACTGCACATGCGCCACTACGAACACCTCCAGTGGGGATCAGACCATCTGCGGCTCGCGCCGTGGCGGGGAGATCCGACCATCGCCGAGCTCGCACCCGCCGTCGCGGGTCGACCCCCAACGGCCCAGACCGTTCGCCATGGACTCGAGCTCGTCCACCGTCGCGGGTACCGGTCGGTCATCACCAGCGCGCTCGCTCCGCAGGAGCAGTACGGCTACCTGCATGCCGGCTTCGAGGTCCACGAGCGGCTGCACCTGCTCGCCCGGGGTCTCGACCGCCTGCCGGAGACACCAGTGGGATGTCGGTTGCGTCGGGGACGACGGCGGGACCTCGCGGCCATCCTCGACGTCGACGCCGCCGCGTTCGAGCCGTTCTGGCAACTCGACCAGCTGCGGTTCGACGACGCCCGCCGGGCCACGCCTACAAGCCGCCTGAGGATCACCGCCGGGGCCGAGGTCGTCGGCTACGCGATCACGGGCCGGGCCGGCTCCCGTGGCTACCTGCAGCGGCTGGCCGTGCGTCCCGAGATGCAGGGACGGGGCTGGGGCACCGCACTGGTCGTCGATTCGCTCCGGTGGCTCCGGCGGCGCGGTGCACACTCGGTCACGGTGAACACCCAAGAGGCCAACGCCGCCGCCCTCGGCCTCTACCGACACCTCGGCTTCACGCCACGCCCCGATGGGCTGGCCGTGCTCTCCTACCGGTTCGAGCCGGCGTGAGCTCGACCGGACCACTGCCTGCCCCAGTGCGCGCGTCGATCACCCTCGTCGCTGCGGCCGTCGCCGTCGCGATCACCACGCTGCTCTGGTCGCTCGC
Source organism: Acidimicrobiales bacterium (assembly GCA_034521975.1). Classification (NCBI taxonomy): domain Bacteria; kingdom Bacillati; phylum Actinomycetota; class Acidimicrobiia; order Acidimicrobiales; species Acidimicrobiales bacterium. The sequence continues at coordinate 291,341 of JAXHLR010000003.1, forward strand.
CGCGGCCACGCCGTCGGGGGCCCAGCGCGAGAGCGAACCCGACGAACCCGTTCAGGTGGCCTTGGTCGACCAGACCACCTGGGCCGATCCAGACGGCGAGATCGTCGTGCGCTTCCAACTCGACGGCGAGGTTCCCGACGACGCCACCGTCGAGGCAACCGTCCACGAGCCGCTCCGCAGCGAACGGATTCGGGCCGACTTCGAGGACACCCTCTCCCGCGAACGCCTCGGTGGACGTTTGACCGATCCGCCGATCGAGCTGGGCACGGTGAGCGAGCTCGACCCCACCTCCGACGGGACCACGATCGCGGCGCGGATCCCCATCCGGTCCGAACCCCAAGACCCCGACGAGCCCGAGCGCCTGGCCATCTTCGCCGCCGGCATCCACCCTGTCGCCATCGCCGTCTACGACACCGACCACACCTACCTCGGGGGGATGGTCACCCACATCGTCCGGCTCCCCCGCGAGCTCCCCGACGCGACCACCGGCGTCGTGCTCGTCGCTCCGCTCGATGCTGATCCCTCGCACCTCGCCGACGGCAGCGCACACGTCGACGACGCGGTGAGGGCCGCCTGGACCGCGACCGTCACCGCCCTGAACACCGGCCCCGGCCAACCTGTCCTCGTCGCTCCCAGACCCGAGACGGTCGACGCGCTCAGCGCCACCGGTGCGTCGCTCGACGACATCCTCGTCAGCGATCTCGCCGAGCTCGCCTCTGCCGGAGGACTGCCGGCGACGACCTACGTCGAACTCGACCTCGCCGGGTTCGCTCGCGCGGGACTCGACACCGCCCTCGACCGCCAGCTCGAGATCGGTTCCGCCACGCTCGAGAGCCGCCTCGGCGTCGAGGTCGACGACGATCTGTGGGTGGCCCACCGATCCCTCACCGCCGGCGGTCTCGCCGCGATCGCCGAACGCGGCATCAGCCAGGTGATCCTCCACCACACGCTGCTCGCCGACCCGTCCCGCGGTCGCAGCGGGCCGTTCACCCTCGAGGCCGGTCCTGCCGGTACGGTCACCGCCCTCGCCACCGATCCGCTACGGCAGCAGCACCAGGGATCGACGGGCGATCCCCGACTCGATGCCCAACGTCTCCTGGTCGACCTCGCCATCGACACCTTCGACGACGGACCGACACATCCGGTGGTGGTGATGATCGACCCGGTCGCCATCGATCCGGTGTTCGTCGAGACCCTGAGCGCGGGACTCGCCGATGCTCCCCTGCTCGATGCCGTCACGGCGAGCGAGGCGATGCGGGCCACGCCGCCCGACCCCGGCGGCAGCGGCGACGGGACAGACGCCGCCGGTCGCCTGGCCACCGACACGTCGCAACGAGACCTCGGTGGCCTCCGCCGGGACATCGACCTCACGCGTCTGTCACTCGACACCTTCACCTCGGTGTTCCCCGACAGCGACGAGCTCACCAACCGCTTCGAGGACCTCCTGGCGGTGGTCCCCTCGCGAGCGCTCAGCGAGCGCGACCGCGACGAGTACTTCTTCACCATCGCAGTGGAGATGGAGACCCTCCTCGACGCCATCAGCCTGCCGGAGCGACGGGCGATCACCCTTCCCGCCCGGACCGGCACGATCCCACTCACCCTGACCAACGCCAGCGAGCGGGGCGCGGTCGCGACCATCCGACTCGACAGCGACAAGCTGGAGTTCATCGACGGCGAGCAGCTCGAGATCCCGCTCCCTCCTGGGACCAACACCGTCGAGGTCGAGGTCAGGGCACGGGCCTCGGGAGCGTTCCCGCTCGAGATCACGGTCGAGAGCCCCGACGGGCGCACCGAGCTCGCGACGGCCCGCTACACCATCCGCTCCGCGGCGGTGTCGGGCTTGGGGTTGGCCATCTCGGTCGCGGCAATCCTGGTGCTGGGGGTCTGGTGGGTCCGCACCGCGCGACGCGCACGGGCCGCCCACCGCGACGCCGCGGCGACCTGACCCCCGGCGGTAGGGTCGTGACCACACCGAACCCGGGGGAGGACCACCATGGCCGGAGTCCGCATCGTCACCGACAGCTCGTCCGACCTCGCCCCCAGCGAGGCCGACGAGCTCGGGATCGAGATCGTGCCACTGAGCATCCGCTTCGGCGACAAGGAGTTCGTCGATCGCAGCGAGCTGAGCGCCACCGACTTCTACGCCACCATGGCCACCTCGCCCGAGCTGCCGGAGACGGCTGCTCCGGCGCCGGGGGCCTTCGACGCCGTGTTCCGCCGCCTGCTCGACGACGGCGCCGACGCCATCGTGTGCATCAACCTGTCCGAGTCGCTGTCGGCCACCATCCAATCGGCCCGGACCGCAGCGGCCGCGATCGACGGAGCCGACATCCGCACCATCGACTCCCGCTCGATCACCGCTGGTCTCGGCACCCAGGTCCTGCGCGCCGCCCGCGCCGCCCGTGACGGCGCCTCGGCCGACGACGTGGTGTCGTTGGTCGAAGCCATGGTTCCCCGCACCCACGTCATCGGCGTGCTCGACACCCTCGACAACCTCAAGAAGGGTGGCCGGATCGGTGGCGCACAGGCGCTGCTCGGCTCCATGTTGTCGGTCAAGCCGGCCATCGACATCTCCTCGGGCGAGGTCGAGGAGGCGGGCAAGCCCCGGACCCGCAAGAAGGCGATGCAATGGCTCGCCGACCAGGTGCTCGCCCATGAACGGGTGGAGGACCTGGCCATCATGCACGGCGACGCTCCCGACATCGACGCCTTCCTCGACCTGTTGGCCCCGAGGTACGACCGAAGCGACATCCGGGTCGGGCTGATCGGCGCGGTCATCGGCGCTCACGGAGGGCCCCGGGTCATCGGCGCCTGCTTCCTCACCGGAGACTGAGGGCGCTCGACCTCGCACCGTGGGCCCCGCCGCCCCAAAGAGATCGGTACCGCACGGTACCGTTGGGACGGTGCCCGAGCACGTGACCCCTTCCCCGTTCGCCTCGGCCGATCTCGACGGACGCCTGCTCGGCGGCCGCTACGTGATCGGGTCGGTCATCGCGTCCGGGGGGATGGCCCAGGTCCGTCGGGCCACCGACCAGGTGCTGGGGCGCGAGGTGGCGGTCAAGATCCTCCACCCACACCTGGCTTCTGACGAGGTGCTGGTCGACCGGTTCCGGCGCGAAGCGGTGGCCGCCGCACGACTCACGCACCCGTCGATCGTGGCCATCTACGACACTGTGGCCGACGACGGGATCAACGCGATCGTCATGGAGCTCGTGCACGGCATCACGCTCCGCGACTTCCTCGACCAACGAGGGGCGCTCGACAACCAGGACGCGATCGACGTCGCCACCGGCGTCGCCCAGGCGCTGGCGATCGCCCACGCCGCCGGGATCGTCCACCGCGACGTGAAGCCGGCGAACATCTTGTTGTGCGACGACCGCCGGGTGAAGGTGGCCGACTTCGGGATCGCCAAGGCCGGCGGCGCCGACCTCACCCACACCGGCACCATGATCGGTACCGCCAAGTACCTGGCACCCGAACAGGTCGAGGGTGGACCCGTCGATCCGCGCACCGACATCTACTCCCTGGGTGTCGTGCTCTACGAGTGCCTCACCGGAAAGGTGCCCTTCGAGGGAGACTCCGACGCGGCGATGGCGCTGGCCCGCCTTCACCGCGATCCGCTACGTCCGCGCCAGGTGCGCCCGTCGGTTCCCAAGGCGCTCGACGCGGTGACCATGTCAGCCCTCGCGCGCGATCCTGACCAGCGACCACCCACCGCCGAGGCGTTCCGGGCCGCGCTCCTCGGCGCCGAGCCCGACGACGTCACCAGCGCAACCGGACCCGACCACACCATCGTGGCTCCCCTGGCGGCAGCGGCCGCAGAGCCCGACTCCTTCGCCAGGAGCGAACGCCGGTGGCTGGTGCCCGCCGCGTTGGTGGCGGTCGTCGGACTGGCGCTGGCGCTGGCCGGCGTGCTCATCGGCCGCACCGAGACCGGCAAGCAGCTCTTCGACCGCGCCCGCGAGGTCGTGGCCTCCTCTGCAGGCACCAGTGACAGCGTGGAGCCGATACCGCTCTCGCAGGCCCTGGCCTTCGACCCCATCGGCGCCGACGGCGAGAACGATGCCGAGGCGGGGCGAGCGATCGACCCCGACCCCGACACCGCCTGGCGCACCGAGTTCTACGACGTATCCACCTGGGCCGACAAGGACGGAGTAGGGCTGGTCGTGGTCCTCGACCGCGAGGCGACGATCCACCAGGTCGAGATCACCTCGCCCACGAGCTCGTGGGCGGCGGAGATCTACGTCTCGTCCGAGACCGAGCAGCCCACGGGTCTCGAGGGCTGGGAAGAGCCGGTGGGGTCCCGCGAGGGGGTCCCGCAGGGCGAAGCGGTGATCGACGTCGAACCCGCGGCCGCTCGTGCGGTGCTCATCTGGATCACCGACCTCGGGGAAGGCCCCCCGGACGCGCTGCAGATGGAGATCGCCGACGTCACCGTCCGGGGAACCTGACGCCACTAGCGTCACGTGGATCACCGACGCGTCCGACGACCGAGCGCTGATCGAAGCGGCCAAGGCCGGCGACCGGCGCGCGTTGGATCGGTTGCTGCGCCGCCACCAGGACCGCATCTACGCGATCTGTCGCCGCCTCGCGGGCAACGACGCCGATGCACTCGACGCCACCCAGGAAGCGTTGATCGCGGTGGTGCGTGGCCTCCCGCGCTTCGACCATCGCAGCGCCTTCTCGACCTGGAGCTACCGGGTCGCCACCAATGCCTGCCTCGACGAGCTCCGGCGGCGCGGCCGCCGGCCGACCACCGGTCTCGAACCCCACACCGCCGAAGCCATCACCGCCCGGGCCGACTCACGCCCGTCGATGGCCGAGACCGTCGTGGAACGATCCGAGCTGGACCACGCCCTCTCGGAGCTGGCCGAGGAGTTCCGAGCGCCCGTGGTGCTGCGGGACCAGCTCGGGCTCGACTACGCAGAGATCGCCGAGGTGCTCGAGATCCCACCGGGCACGGTCCGGTCCCGGATCGCGCGGGGTCGAGCAGCGCTGGCCCGGACCTTGGCCGGAGCAGACACCGGGAACCAGCACCCCACCGACCAGCGTCCTACCTCCGAACCATGACCGACCTTCCCCCCTCTCCCGACGACGAGATCGTCTCCGCCGTGCTCGACGGCGAGGCCACCGCCGACGAACGTGCGCGGGTCGACGACGACCCCGAGCTCGCACGTCGGTTGACAGAGCTGCGCGGGGTCAGCGCGGCGGTGGCTGAGCCGGTCGTGCCGCTCGACGAGCTCAGCGCCCACCGGCTGATCGACCGGGCCATCGACGACGCGGGGGCCGCGCCGGCGATACCGCGGACCTCACCACGGTGGTGGCAGGGTGGACTCGGGGTCGGCATCGGCTCGGCCGCGGTGGTCGTGCTCCTCGCCCTCGCCGTCGTGCCGGTCCTGCTCAGCGGTGGCGACGAAGACGACGACTTCGCGACCGCCGATCTCGACACGACCGAGGCCGACGGGGGTGAAGCGGCCGACGACGCCGGATCGCTGGCCGACGACGGGGCCCGGTCGGCCCCCGACGCCGCGCAGGAGGCGGCCCCACCGGGCGCCGACGCTGGAGACGACGATGCCGACCTGGGCGCTCGGCAGTGGTTGGGGAGCTTCGACACCGTCGACGAACTCGCTGCCGCGCTGTCACAGAGGCTGAGCGAGCCGGGAACCGCCGATGCGGTCCCCTCGACGACGACCAGCACCGCCACGAGCGCGTTCGGTGCCGACGACGAGTTGGCCGAACTGGTCCCCGAGTGTCCGGCTGGTCCCGCTGGTGGCTGGCCCGCCGAGCTGCAACCTCCCTTTGGGGCCTTCGACGCACTGATCGATGACACTGCCATCGTCGCGATCACCGGCATCGACACCGCGGGCGAACCGACCGTCGTCGCCCTCGAGCTGGGCACGTGCGCTCCGGTCGAGCTCCCCTGACCGAACCTGTTCATGCCGACACCCGGGCGCGGCCCGGGCCACGCCCGGCTGGGGCCCGTTAGGATCACTGCCATGTCTGAGAACGGACAGCCAGACCAGCCGGCCGCGACCGAACCCGACCGGGGCAGCGCGCCGCCTCCCGCGCCCGCGGCAAGGCCCGAACGGGAGGAGACCTCGGGTGAGGGATCCGGACCCGCGGCGCGCACGACGGCGTCGGGAGCCGCGGCAGCACTCACCGGCGACTGGCCGGCCCAAGCCACCGACGCGGTGGTCGACCTCGTGGGCACGGTCCGGGACCGGGCCGTCGAGCCGCTGCTCAAGGTCGCCCGGGCGATCGTCTACGGGCTGCTCATCACGGTGGTGGCCATCACCGCCGTCGTGCTGGTCGTGATCCTCGCCATCCGCATGCTCGACGCCTATCTTCCTGGTGAGGTGTGGTCGGCATACCTGCTGCTCGGCGGCGTGTTCATCCTTGCCGGCTTCATCTGCTGGTCGCGCCGCACCGTCCGCGCGACCTGAGGGGAATACCTCCCGGGGTATCGGGGTTGTTCCTCTCGTACGTCCAGCCTTGCCCTTCCCACCTCGTTCGGAGCAGCAATGTCACCCACCGACGTCCGCGACGTCATCATCATCGGGTCCGGCCCCGCCGGACTGACCGCAGCCATCTACACCGGTCGGGCCAACCTGGCACCACTGGTCATCGAAGGCGAGCCGTCATCCACCAGCGACCAGCCTGGTGGCCAGCTCATGCTCACCACCGACGTCGAGAACTACCCCGGGTTCCCCGACGGTGTCATGGGTCCCCAACTGATGACGGACTTCCGGGCCCAGGCCCAGCGGTTCGGGGCCGAGATCCTCACCGAGAAGGTGACTCGGGTCAATTTCTCGGCCCGACCGTTCGAGATCTGGATCGGCGACCCTGACACACCCGAGCCCACCTTCCTGGCTCGCTCGGCGATCATCTCGACCGGCGCCCAGTCGCTCATGCTCGGGATCGAGGACGAGTACCGCCTGATCGGCCACGGGGTATCCACCTGTGCCACCTGCGACGGCTTCTTCTTCCGCGACATGGAGATCGCCGTGGTGGGCGGTGGCGACTCGGCCATGGAGGAGGCGCTGTTCCTCACCAGGTTCGCCTCGAAGGTCACCGTGATCCACCGCCGCGACGAGCTCCGAGCGTCAAAGATCATGCAGGAACGGGCATTCGCCAACGACAAGATCGAGTTCCTGTGGGACTCGGTGGTGGTGGGCATCAACGGCGAGACCACCCTCGAGAGCCTCCAGATCGAGCACCTCCCCACCGGCGAACGCACCATCCACCCCTTCAGGGGCCTGTTCGTGGCGATCGGGCACAAGCCAAACACCGATCTGTTCGTCGGCCAGCTCGACATGGCCGAGAACGGGTACCTCATCACCGAGCCGGGTACGACCCTCACCAACGTCGACGGCGTCTTCGCCGCCGGCGACGTCCAGGACGACACCTACCGCCAGGCGATCACCGCCGCCGGGACCGGGTGCATGGCCGCGATCGACGCCGAACGCTGGCTCGAGGCCCAGGGTCACTGACCGCCAGTCCCCGGGAATGTCGGCCCGCGCCCAACTGTTGACCACGAGCGACGCACCTCGCCTCGCCCGACGGAAGGAACCACACCCCATGTCAGCATCAGTCACCCTCTCCGAGGCCACCTTCGACGAAGAGATCGGCGCCTCCGACGAACCCGTCCTCGTCGACTTCTGGGCCGAGTGGTGCGGACCGTGCAAGGTCATCGCTCCGATCCTCGACGAGCTCGGCACCGAGCAGGAGGGCAAGCTGCGCATCGGCAAGCTCAACGTCGACGAGCACCCCGGCATCGCCCGGCGCTTCGAGGTCATGAGCATTCCCACCCTGATCCTCTTCAAGGACGGCGAGCCGGCGGCACGCCTCACCGGCGCTCGCGGCAAGAGCCAGATCCTCGCCGAGATCTCCGACCACCTCTGATCTGGCGGCTCCGTTCCGCCATCACCCACCCGACCCGTTCGACCCCGGCTCGATGCCGGGGTCGAGTCGCGTCCGGCCCCGGGTGCACACCGTTGGGAACAGCGGCCTCAACCCATCCTTGAGGCACAACCCACAGGGTTGACCACAGGCTGTGGATAAGGCAGAGGTCGAGATTCAGCTTCCCGGAGTGGCTCAACCCTCGACCGTGGGTTTGGGTGGCTCGGTCATGGCCCGGTAGATCCGCTCCAGGTCCTCGAGCGTGGCGAACTCGACCACCACCTTGCCCCGCTTGGCGCCCATGCTGACCCGCACCCGGGTGTCGAGGTGTTCCGACAGCAGGTCCTCGAGCTCCAACAAGCCCGGCGGCCGCAGCCGCCGCCCACCCGATGGGGCAGGAGCGTCCGAGCCGTCGCCGTCGCTACCATCGCCCTCGCCCTTGGCCCTGACCGCGTCCTCGACATCGCGAACCGTCATGGCGCCGTCGGCCGCCTTGCGGGCCAGGCCCTCCTGGAACGTGCGGTCCCGGCTCCCGAGCAGCGCCCGGGCGTGACCAGCCGAGAGCCGGCCCTCGATGATCAGCTTCTGGATCGCCGGAGGGAGCTGGAAGAGGCGCAAGGCATTGGCCACCGCCGAACGGCTCTTGCCGACCCGGGACGCGACCTGGTCCTGGGTCAGTTCGAACTCGTCGATGAGCTGCTGGTAGGCCGCCGCCTCCTCGATGGCGTTGAGATCCTCTCGGTGCAGGTTCTCGACCAGGG